>NZ_CP015199.1:1312500-1646500 GCF_001648155.1 Chryseobacterium glaciei
CGGGTTTGCTCTCCAATAAATTGGAGTGACATGTCTTCAACATGCCGGGTTGCCCCATTCGGACATCTGCGGATCAATTCGTGTGTGCCGATCCCCGCAGCTTTTCGCAGCTTACCGCGTCCTTCTTCGCCTCTGAAAGCCTAGGCATCCGCCATACGCCCTTAACGATTTCTTTCCTATTTTATTAATTACTCAAGCACTCGCAAGTGCTCGGTTTTCTCTTTGTGATATTTTTACCGTTAATGTCAATGATCTTTAAATTCTTTCTGCTCGTCTGATAAATGAATATTTGTTTTGGCTCTATCCATCTTACTTTTAAATCAAACTCACAAAACTGTGGAGAATAAGGGAGTCGAACCCTTGACCTCCTGCGTGCAAGGCAGGCGCTCTAGCCAGCTGAGCTAATTCCCCCTCTAGGTGCTGTAGGCTATAGGCTACAAGCTCTAGGCAAAATGCCTACTGCTTAAAGCTTATTGCTTACCGCTTTAATTAGTAGTCTCGGGCAGGCTCGAACTGCCGACCTCTACATTATCAGTGTAGCGCTCTAACCAGCTGAGCTACGAGACTTCATTAATTTTAGTTGTCGGTTGTCGGTTTTTAGTTGTTAGTTTGAAAACTAACCTCTAATATCTAACCTCTAACTTCTTTTACTAAAATCTCTCCTCCCTGATACTAATTTCTAGTGGGTTTTGTATTTTTTTAATATAAATCAACCGAGTAAAAAACTAAAACGTTCTTTAAGTAAGTACAATTTGTACATTTAAGTACTTTGTATTTTGTTTAACGTCTAAAGACGCTCTAAAATGAGATGTTCCAGCCGCACCTTCCGGTACGGCTACCTTGTTACGACTTAGCCCTAGTTACCTGTTTTACCCTAGGCAGCTCCTGTTACGGTCACCGACTTCAGGTACCCCAGACTTCCATGGCTTGACGGGCGGTGTGTACAAGGCCCGGGAACGTATTCACCGCGCCATGGCTGATGCGCGATTACTAGCGATTCCAGCTTCATAGAGTCGAGTTGCAGACTCCAATCCGAACTGAGACCGGCTTTCGAGATTTGCATCACATCGCTGTGTAGCTGCCCTCTGTACCGGCCATTGTATTACGTGTGTGGCCCAAGGCGTAAGGGCCGTGATGATTTGACGTCATCCCCACCTTCCTCTCTACTTGCGTAGGCAGTCTCACTAGAGTCCTCAACTTAATGCTAGCAACTAGTGACAGGGGTTGCGCTCGTTGCAGGACTTAACCTAACACCTCACGGCACGAGCTGACGACAACCATGCAGCACCTTGAAAATTGTCCGAAGAAAAGTCTATTTCTAAACCTGTCAATTCCCATTTAAGCCTTGGTAAGGTTCCTCGCGTATCATCGAATTAAACCACATAATCCACCGCTTGTGCGGGCCCCCGTCAATTCCTTTGAGTTTCATTCTTGCGAACGTACTCCCCAGGTGGCTAACTTATCACTTTCGCTTAGTCTCTGAACCCTAAAGCCCAAAAACGAGTTAGCATCGTTTACGGCGTGGACTACCAGGGTATCTAATCCTGTTCGCTCCCCACGCTTTCGTCCATCAGCGTCAGTTAAGACATGGTAACCTGCCTTCGCAATTGGTGTTCTAAGTAATATCTATGCATTTCACCGCTACACTACTTATTCCAGCTACCTCTACCTTACTCAAGGCTCGCAGTATCAATGGCAGTTTCATAGTTAAGCTATGAGATTTCACCACTGACTTACGAGCCCGCCTACGGACCCTTTAAACCCAATAAATCCGGATAACGCTTGCACCCTCCGTATTACCGCGGCTGCTGGCACGGAGTTAGCCGGTGCTTATTCATACTGTACCTTCAGCTACTTACACGTAAGTAGGTTTATCCCAGTATAAAAGAAGTTTACAACCCATAGGGCCGTCGTCCTTCACGCGGGATGGCTGGATCAGGCGCTAACCCATTGTCCAATATTCCTCACTGCTGCCTCCCGTAGGAGTCTGGTCCGTGTCTCAGTACCAGTGTGGGGGATCACCCTCTCAGGCCCCCTAAAGATCACTGACTTGGTGAGCCGTTACCTCACCAACTATCTAATCTTGCGCGTGCCCATCTCTATCCACCGGAGTTTTCAATATTTAATGATGCCATCAAATATGTTATGGGGTATTAATCTTCCTTTCGAAAGGCTATCCCCCAGATAAAGGCAGGTTGCACACGTGTTCCGCACCCGTACGCCGCTCTCAAGATCCCGAAAGATCTCTACCGCTCGGCTTGCATGTGTTAGGCCTCCCGCTAGCGTTCATCCTGAGCCAGGATCAAACTCTCCATTGTATGTTTGTCTGACTCACTCAAAGTTATTAACGTTCTAGTCTTTTCCTTACTTGGTTGTTATATCTATTTTTCAATGATCTTCTTGTATCTTCCGCTTTTTACTATACCTAATTTTCTGTCGTTTTCAGTATAGATTTGCGTGTGCAAAAGTAATTATTTATTTCTAATTGACCAAAATATTTTTGACTTAATTTAAAGTTTTTTAACTAACCCTAAATCTCCTCTTTCATATCCCAATCTTCTACTCCTCTGCTCCCGTTTTACCGGACTGCAAAGATACAAATCTTTTTAAAACTCACAACTTTTATTTACTAAAAATCTAAAGTTTATTTTTTGTTTTGTCCGTAGTCTTTATACTCTATTACCTCCTTCTGCGCTACCAATTAACTCGCGTTTTTCAGTGCCGCAAAAGTAGCACCTTTTTACCCATCATTCCAAATACATTTAACATAATGTTCATATAAAACTCGTATTGTGGAGAAGTTCTCAATCTAATTTATTGATATAGTTTCATTTATAGATTAAGCCGTAGTTATCCACAGGATTCGATTATATTTTTGAAAGGTCTGGGAATGCGCGTTCGGATGGGTTGAAAGGGATTTCATTATTATATTATAGGTATAATATATATAAGGTATGCGCAAATAAACCTGCTAGGTTTTGAAAACCTAACAGGTTGGGAGGGAAAGTATCGGAGGTTATGCTTGAGGAACGCTTTTTTTATCTCCCACAGATTTTCGCAGATTGGCACAGATCTTAAAATTAGGGTTTGAGCGTGGGAGGGTTGGAGAGTATTAGCTTATAACTTTATAAATAGGTTTAGAGATTGTAAAAGGAAATATGTGGAAGAAAGAATGTGGTTTGATAAGCGATTAATGTCTGAGAAAAAATTCTATGACGAGAAAATGTAATAAGAACGCGGTACATCCTAGCCCGGATTGGAGCGGCATCCTTTTTGGGGGCGGCCGGAGCGAAGCGAAGGACGTCACTAAAAAGATATAGCGAAAAGCCGGATGAAGCTCCTGAAATTTTTGAGTTGGAGAGTTAAAGGGTTAGAGAGTTTGGAGAGTTGGAGGATTGGAGGATTGGAGGGTTTAATTCATACGTTGATTGAAAGATTAGAAAAATCGTTTGACTAATGCTTTATATATAAAGTATCCGATTAAGCAGCCGATGGTGTCTGCGACGATATCTAAGGATTCCATGGATCTGCCTAAGCCCATTTCGTCCTGGAGGATTTCTGTGAGAAAGGCATATATAAGGATGATCTGGAAAAAATAGGAAAATTTGATCTTTGGGAAAGTTGCAATGAACAGGAAACCCAGCATTGCAAATATGCTCAAGTGTAAAACTTTGTCGATCCCGCTGAACATAAACCAATATTCATGGTTTTCTTCGCCCGGCTTTAGGAGCATATAAGTAAGAAATGCCCAATAAATGGGCAATATCTTACTAAATATTTTTGAAATTTTATCCAATGATAGCTTGGTATTCTTCTGCTGTAAGTAATTCTGAATGATCTGCACCGTCAGCCAATTCTAATTTGATGATCCATCCGTTTCCATAAGGATCTGTATTTAACAATTCCGGCTGGCCTTCTAGTTCTGAATTAAATTCAATCACTTTTCCTGCGATAGGTAAGAATAAGTCTGAAACTGTTTTTACTGCTTCAACACTTCCGAAAACTGCACCTCCTTCTAAATCATCATCTACAGTATCTATATCTACATAAACGATATCTCCAAGTTCTCCTTGTGCAAAATCAGTAATACCAATTGTAGCCACGTTTCCTTCAATCTTGATCCATTCGTGGTCCTTAGTGTACTTTAATTCTGATGGTGTGTTCATTTTTAAATTTTTATTTTTATTTTTACAAATGTATTCAAAATAATAGTACGTTCAAATATTGAATATAAAAAATGTCCCTCAAAATTGAGGGACATTTAATTTTATGTTTATTTATCTTAGAAACCACCACCTGAATCTCCAAATGTAAATGTCGCAGAAAGTCCGGCTCTGATCGTTGACAGAGGGAATGCTGTTGATATTTTGTATTTGGAAGTCATTTGCTCGTAGAATACTCTTAGGTTAAGATTTTCCGAAACGTTATAGTCTGCAGAAAGTCTGATGTTCATTAATTTCTGTCCACCCGTCACCTGAGAATCATCTAATAAGATATTCATGATACTTGTTCTGCTGTCTCTTAATGAGATATCTCCTCTAATATTAAGATCGCTACCCTTTCCTCTGCTTCCTCTTGTGTTTGCCATTCCTAATCTGAAGTTACGAACGATATAACCCAATCTTACTACATATTCTGTATTGGCATCTTCGGTAAGCGTATGATTGATTAATCCTAACAATAACATTCTTGTTTTGTTATACTGTAAACCGAACTGGAAGTTGTTTCTCATCGTAACATCGATTCCGATAAGTGGTGAGAAGTTTTCAACATATCCAACCTGAGCGAAAGTAAATGGATTGATATAATCATTATTAACATCTCTACCCGAACTTGTATTAGAAGTTAATGTATTGAAGTAATCAACACTTGACTGAATACCTGTTGCCGTATATGTCGCTGTATAACCATGCAAAATATCAAACTTCGAGAACTGACCATTAATGAAAGGCACATTTCTTAATCCTGAATACGTAAGTTTCCAGTTTGGTAACGGAAGTCCTGCTTTTTTAGCATTCCCGATAAGTTCCGGAGCCTTACCTTCAACCGCAGCTCTAAATGCAGGTATTAAAACGTAGGCATTCGAAATACTGTGACCTTCTGTGAAGCCATCAGCACCAATACCACCTCCCATCTGCTGAGATATTGCTCTTGCATTTTCTTTAATAGCCTGGAAAATTGCCTGCCCATCTTTGAAAGAGGTTTTCAGAAGGATTACCGAGTTTGAATACGTCACAAAATCATTAGCAAAAGTGTAGTTAGGATTTGGATTTCCGCTACTATCTCGATAATTAAATCCGGTTTGCGTAAAGTTTCTGTTGTAAGTATGTATTCCGTTAAGATCAATTCTAAGATCATTCATTGGAACAATCTGTAAATTCGCCCTCAGTTCTTTTGTTGACATTTTAATATAAGGATCCGTCATAAATTCGGAATCACTTACCCAGCCATTTTCCATGACCAATCTTCTGATGTCTGCCTGTGACCCCAATAAGAATCCAAGTGTTGGACCTCCTAATGTCTGTCCGTATCCATAGAAGTTTGGAGCAGATAATAATCCCGGAAGTACTGTTCCGTTATTTTCAGAATAATTAACATCCAACTGCTTAAATGATGTCAGTAAGAACGCTGCACTTTGCAACGGTGTTAATCTGTTCTTGAATTTATAATCTTTATACTTGTATCTTTTCTTCTCCCACTGCTGCGTGTACGCATTATTAAGAGAGTCAATTTCCTGCTTACGTTTCTGAAGTTTAGTTGAGATATTTTTGAAATATTTAAACTGACCAAAGAACTTAGGGAAATCTGCCGTTGCTGTTGCCTGAATAACACTTGTATTCTGAGCAATAGAACCTAAACTTCCGCTCGGAGATGAAAGCAATGCCGTAGATCTGGCATTCCAGTTATAAGTCATTCCATATCCTACTTCTGCATCAATGAAATCCAAATATGGAAGATATTGGAACGGTAATTTGTAATTCAACTGAATTCTATGATTATACAATACCGGTCTACCCGCTCTGAAGATATTTCCAAAGATGGCCGTATTGTCCATTGTGTTTACATCGATGTTATCATTCAGCGTTCTTGTTACAGAGTTGATCTCTAATTTCAATGATTTTGTGAAGTTGAAACCTAATCCGTACTGCCATCCAAAATAGAAGTTTCTGTTTCTGATAGCAGCAAAGTCATCAGTCATATTTCCACTTAAGATTGATTCAATATTTCTGAATTCAAGCTCATTATAATTTCTGTCGATTTCTGTTCTGAAAGATAATCTTGTAGGAACCAGATTGAAATTAAATTCCTTAACCCATCTCAGATATTTTGTAGACTTCGCAGTATCGCTGATCATTTTATTGAACGGCTTAATTACCCACGGTTTGAATGTATAATTATAGTCAATATATCCTCTCAGATACTGTCTGTAATTTTTCTTTGTGTAAATATCTCTATAGTAATCGTCATTATAAACCGCAGTAACGGAAACGTTTTCTATATCGTAGAATTTAGCCTTTTTATTAGGATTCATTCTTTCCTTGTGCATATTCACAACACCTAAACTTCTTTGCTGAGTATATGTTCTCGCTATTTTTTTAAGCTGATCTCTATTGGCAGCTTTACTGAACTCAACATCTGTATCCAAAGGATTATATTTCGGATCTTCGATAGTTTGAGAATAAGAATAGTTTAACGGAATTTTCACTCCACTCTTCTCAGGAAGGAACTTGTCTACATTGATCGCAGTATTAATGCTGAATGCAGATTGTGTAGATTGATTTCTTTCCGCAGGCTTAGAATCAATATTACCGAAACCTACAGATGTATAAGATGCACTTGTATTAATGGTCGCAAAATCTCCAAGGTTGAAGTTTAAGCTTGCGTTTCCAGCGTATCCTCCATCATTCTCGATTTCTGAAAGACGAATCTCATTTACCCAAAGTATCCTTTCTGCTAAACCTGTTCCAGTTCCACGACTATCACCATTTCTAACACCCAACATAATTGTTGTCACATTTCCTAAACTCGGGCGACCTTTAATATAGATCTTTTTAGAAGTATCTCCTGGATCAAAAGTAAGGTCCATTAATCTTTCTGCAATTTGAGTCGGGTTGTTTTTATCTCTTCTGATTTTAGCATCAACAAAATCTTGAATATTTAAGTCTACATCATTCTCTGTCGGCCATATTTCTAATGGAGCCGTTGCTGTTTTTGGCGTTAATACCAAAGAAGATTCATATTCATAATAATTATCTGTTGCATCATTACCAAAACGGATAAAGAATTTTGTTCTATCATTTAAACCTTGTTCTCTGCCTGTAGGATCTTCAGCATGTACAAAAAGCTTAAGCTTCTTATATCTTCTCATATCCAAACTAACATTTTTGAAAACTCCTCTTGCTTCTGCGCTAGCAAGCGCTGTAGCTTTCATGTATAAAGACGCTTCATTTTGTCTCTGAGCTCCAGCATTTCCGCTCAACACCTGTCTGTCAATTCCTGGAGGTAGGACATAAGGCGGCTGGTTCAATCCATTCTCTTCAATGTTTACACTTCCTACTGCGAAATTGGTGTTATCAGTCGTTAAAGTTCCCTCATCCGTAGCCGTACCACCTCCAGTTAAAGCAATATTTTTAGGATACGTTCTCCAGTCTGACCTTACAAGGTCTAATGTTCCAAACCTCAATGTAGAAGTCTGATCAAAACCTGTTAATAATAATCTTGCAAATCTTACATTGTTAAGAACGTCTGGAGAATTTGCTCCTGCAGTTGCATCAGGTTTAGCAACAGGAACTCTGAATAAGTACCATTTCACTTGATCCGTCTGTCCGTTTTGGAAAGTCGCCTGAACAGTTTTAACATCAACAATATTGTTATCACCTAAAACCAAGCTACCTTGATCTAATTTTACTTCATATTGATTATAGATTTCATTCTGATCTAAGTTATAATCTTTATTGATATCTTCTGCATCCGGAGTTTGAGTAGATACTTCAAGTGAGTTAGCCTGAGAGTTTCCTTCCGGATTTCTGAAATATTTATATCTCTGAATAAGTGAAGCCGCCTGACTTCCTGTAAATTTATCCGACAAATAAAATACGAAATCATCGACAGCTGGATCGGCAATATTTGTTACAGGGTTAATAAATGTATTTCCGAATTTTATTGCTTCCTGTTCAGAGCTCAAACCATCATAACCTAAATCCTGTGCTTTTCTGTCATCCCCTTCACTTGAGAATGCATATAAAATTGGCGGCTGTTTTGGCTGAGTTCCCCAAGTTGTATTTGTCGTTGTAGAAGGAGTAGATCCTGTAGGCAATCCGTTTTCGTATTGCATTTGTCCATCTTTCAAGACATCTTCAGAAACGTTTCCTAATTGTAGTAAAAGTTTTGGATTTGTCCCTAAGTTATTTCCATCAGCATAAGGATCCATCATCCAGAATTCAACATATTCAATATTAGAATTCACAAAGTTGGAAATACTTATCGGTCTCATAATACCCGCCCATCTTTGCTGAGTTGTTTCGTTAGCCGGGTTTACGTTATATGGTCCTTTTTCTCTAGGATAATATGATATATCGAAAGTATTAGTGAAGGTTTGTTCACCCGCAACAAAATCTCTGTTATTAAAGATCTCAGAAAGCTGAACTCTTCTTGAGGCGTGATTGGAAACCGACTGCGGAGTAATTCCTGCAGGAGCCCTACCACCTACACCATAGAATCTTGGATCAATGTTGTACCAAGATAACAATCCTCTACCGTAACCATTTGTAAGATCATTATTTGCACCAGCTCCCTGAAAAACAGGGTCAGCCTGATTCTTTTCAGGTTTAGAGGCTAAACTCCAAGCGGTAGGTTCTTTTAATGAAATTTTAGAAGTGGTTTGTTCAAAATCGTCAATGTACGACTGGTCATTTGTTCCTTTATTAAGTCCAGGAAGTAGATAAGCCCCTTCCATTTTGAAATTCAAGTTAGATGGCGCTTCCGTGTTTATTAATGGAATTTTATCCGTTAATCTCGTAAGAAAAGGAAGTTGGTTGTTGTACATTAAGTTAACACCAGCCATTGTATTATTTACAGCTTCCTGACCGTAATTTACCTTTTGAGTAAGCGGAGATTCGGAGTAATTAACAACCGTTCCACCAAAAATAAAGTTCTCATTAACTCTTCTTTCCAAGTTTAATCCTAAGAATCTTTTTCTTTGTGTATTAAATGTTAATTGATTTTCTAATGCGATATTAATTGCCTGTCCGGACTGTTTTACATTTTCATTGATAATGGTAACAGTTCCCAGCATATAGTCAACCGTATAGTCAACACCTTCTGTTAACTGAACACCGTTTGCAGATACTTTTACAGATCCCTGCGGAACGTTTACAGCACCTAAAGAAATACCCTGCCCTTGTGTTCCTTTATAACGACCTTCCAACGTATATCGCTGGGCTAGGTTGCTTGATAATGCATTTTGTTTCTGTTGAGTATACAGGTCATTAAAAACATATTGCGGATCATTACTTCCCAACACTTGCGACATATACTTACCGAACGGCTGAGTTTTGGTAAAGATAACCCTTCCTGTTTCAGGCCGGATCGTAATGCCGTTTACAAAGTCAAAAATACCGTCACCTGTTGTACTGCCATTATTTTGAATATCGCCGTTGGTGTTAAGTCGGTCCCAATTCAATAATTTTAATAAATTGGTGTCTTTAACGATCGTATTCGGAAGGTAATTAACCTTACCTCCTGTTTGTGAATCTCTATAGAAAATATTTAAAATAAAACCATCTTGATTTACCTGTCCTGCATCCAAAGCATAGATATTCTTCATCATCAAATCCCACATTGGCGAGGCAACATTCAACTGATTGTTTACCCTTAAAACTTTAGTTACCAATACCGGGCTTTCTTCGGAGAATTCCCCTACTTTGTAAACCTGATTGCTTCCGTTTACCGTGTATGAATATGAAACAGCTAAAAGCTGATTCTCATTCAGCTTTTGGTTTAATGAGATGTATCCTAATTGAGGTTGTAATGTATATTCGTTTGAATTTAATCTTCTTGCTTTTTTATTAAAAATAAAATGCTCACTGTTTTGATAAGGCTCTGCACTTCCCGGGAAAACCTGTCCTTTCAGAAGATCTCCATAATTCGTCCCGGCATCTCTCGGTGTTCCCATTGTGTTGGATACCGCCTGATAAAGTCCGTTTTGCGTGTTATCGGGCAATCCTGAAGCACCTTCCCCTAAGTCTCTAATTCCGACAATACTTTTCTGATAAGCTAAGTTGCTGTTCCCTTGATCTAAAACCCAAACCTCAGCTCTTGTAATACTGATTTTTGAGTTGATCTGAGGATAATTAAGCAATGCATTATCATAATTATCTAAGAAATAATGTCCTAAAAAGTAGTGTTGATTATCTTCATAGTCAATTGCATTCATTTTGAAGGTATTCATTACACCTCCTCCCTGAACGACAATGTTTCTGGCCTCACCCTGTTGTTGAGAAAGCACAACTGTTCCGAAAGTTTTCCCCAACTGAAACTCGGTTTTAACCCCGAATAATGACTGAGAACCTCGTATTAAACTCGTTGAAAGCGGCATATTCACGTTACCGAATTCAACTCTTTTTATAATTTTATCTTCTCCTCCTGCATTGGGCTGATCGACATTTCCAAGGCCTTTTTGCTGGAGGTCTTTCCAGCTTCCTTTTGCCTGCCAAACCAAGTTCATCCTATTCTCAAAAGCAAAACCGCTCTGAGTATCATAATTGGCTTTTAACTGAAGATTCTCTCCTACTTTACCCAATAAACCAAGCTGAATCCTTTGATCAATATCAAACGTAAAACTTTTTCTGTTTTGAGGTAAAATTAATGGGTTATCGATTTTCTGATACAGTCCTGCAAAATCGAAAGAAGCATATCCGGACGGGATAATTTCAATTTTATTGCTTCCAAAAATCGTTTCAAAAAGCTTATTTCGAATCGTTAAAGAAGGGATCAAGCCTTTTCTTCGGGCACCCTCTTTATCTTTTCGGAACATCAAACTGTATTTGTCTGATTTCTCCTTGTAGTAAGCCTTTGTCTGTGACGCCATCATAAACTCCTTATAATCTTCAGGAGACATCGCTGTTGGCGGCCCGGTTATTGTATTACCTATTTTAGGATAAACGTAGTACATACCCGTTTTTACGTCGTAAAAGGCTTCATACTGCGTAGGATCAGCCAGTTCATAGTCTTTCTTTACGATTGCGGTATCACGTACTGGTCGCTGCTGCGCAAAAGTACTTACTGATACACACAGAAAGGACAGGAACAAAAATATATTGAGAAACTTATTATTCGCCACCAAATGTTAAATGTTTTTTAAGATTTGTTTTACCAATTCTTCTACCGTAATAGCCGAATTTTGTTTTATTATTCTATCTGCAATCTTCTCGCTCATTCTTTTAGGAATTCCTAAAACTTCTAATGCAGATAACGATTCTTCCTTGATTTTATTATCCACAAATGTAGAAATATTTTCTTCTGCATTGGTGAATTTCTGGACTTTATCCTTTAAATCTACAATAATTCTTTCAGCAGTTTTTACCCCAAGACCTTTAGCTTTTTGGATCAGTGCGCTGTTCTTGGAAAGTATTGCGGAAGCAATCTCATCAAGACTTAAAGTTGACAGTAAAATAAGTGCAGAAACAGCACCTACTCCATTAACGCTTATTAACAGATTGAACATTTCTTTTTCTGAACGAGTGTTAAATCCAAAAAGTAAATGCGCATCTTCACGGATGATCTGTTGGATAAAAAGTACGGTTGCCTGATTCAAAGTCAGGGTTTGTGAAGTCATTAAACTGATACCCACATAATAACCAACTCCTTGTACGTTGATTACTGCGTAGGTAGGCGTAAGTTCTTGAACAGTGCCTTGTAAAGAAAATATCATTATTAATTTTTAAAACTCCCAAATATAGCAATTTAAACTAATTAATGTTTTCATTTCATGCGCGAATGAAATTTAACTTAATTTTTAAGATAGAATTCAACGATTTTTCACAAAAACAAAAGACTCCAAAATTTGGAGTCTTTGTAAAAT
Source organism: Chryseobacterium glaciei (assembly GCF_001648155.1). NCBI lineage: Bacteria > Pseudomonadati > Bacteroidota > Flavobacteriia > Flavobacteriales > Weeksellaceae > Chryseobacterium > Chryseobacterium glaciei. Next base: position 1,324,583 of record NZ_CP015199.1, read on the forward strand.
TATTACGATTTAAAAGTTATTTAATTAAAAATATCTTCTAAACAATCTCAATATTAGTATAATCATTAATCACCTCAGCACAGCCGTTATCCATCAATTCTTCTAATGAATGCGTAGTTGTGATCCCAATCACTTTCATTCCTGCATCTTTGGCAGCTTTTATTCCTCCCATTGAATCTTCTACTGCAACAGCGTCTTTAGCGTCAATTTTTAGCTTTTCAAGTGTTTTTAAAAATATTTCAGGATTTGGTTTGCCTTTAGAAACTTCTATTCCGCCGGTAATTTCCTGAAAATAATTTTTAACATTCAATCCGCCTAAAATAAAATCAATACTTGAAGGAATTCCCATTGTAGCAAGACCTATTTTGATGTTATTCTGATTCAATTTTTGAAGGAAAGGCGTTAATCCGTTCACTTCTTTGATATGGCTTTGATATAAAGTCTGATACGCTTTTTCTTTCGCTAATCCCAACTCATGAACCCTTTCTTTAGAAGTTTCTGCTCCGAAAAAACGGATGATCATTTCATCTAATGTTCCATGGTTTTGGGCACTGAAATTCTCAGGCACTATAATAATTCCATATTCTTTTAAAAATAGGATCCACGATTTTTCGTGATAAGGGATGTTGTCTACAATAGTTCCATCCATATCAAAAATAATCGCCTTTTCATTTAACTTCATTTTCAAAATTTGTGTATTTGTGTATTATTTATAAGCTCATAGATTTTAGAAACCTATGAGCTTTAAATTTTAATTATTTTTTGTCTTTTTTCTCTCTTCTCTGAGCATCAAGAACAGCAACAGTCGCCAAGTTTACTATTTCATCTACACTTGAACGCATCTGTAAAACGTGAACAGGCTGTTTTAACCCCATCAAAATTGGCCCGATAACCTGAGCAACTTTCATCCCTCTGATGATCTTGTAAGATAAGTTTGCACTTTCAAGATTCGGGAAAATGAATGTGTTGGCAGGAGTTGTTCCTAATTTTGAGAAAGGATAATCACTTAAATGATCTGCATTCATGGCAAAATCCGGCTGAATTTCTCCATCAACAATCATTTTAGGGAATTTTTCGTGAAGAATGCTTACTGCTTTCGCTACTTTTTTCGAAGTATCAGAAATACCTGCGAAGTTTTCGAAGCCTAGCATTGCAATTCTTGGTTCTACAGCAAAAGTTTTAACGGTAATTTCTGCCATTTTAGCAATATTAACTAAATCTTCAGCCGTCGGGTTTTGATTGATTGATGTATCTGCGAAGAAAATAGGTTTCTTTTCAGACAGGATCATCATCATTGCCGCTATTTTATCTACCCCTTTGTCTTTTTCAATAACTTCTAAAACAGGGCGTAAAACTGAAGTGTAATTCTTAGAGAATCCAACGATAAGTCCGTCAGTATCACCATGTCTTAACATCAATGGCCCGAAATAATCTCTCTGACGTACATATCTTTTTGCTTTGTACTCGTTCATCCCTTTTCTCTGGCGAAGTTTCCACAGCGTTTCTCTGTATTTCTGTCTGTTTTCTTTTTGATCTTCGTCACTTGGATCGATAATCGGAATATCAAGCTCAATTCCGAAACGCTCCATTTGCTCTTTGATGTATTTTTTGTTTCCTAAAAGGCTTGGGAAAGCAATTCCTTCTTCATAAAGAATCTGAGCAGCTTTTAAAACATTGTATTCTTCGGCATTTCCTAGAGTAATTCTCTTCGGATCGGCTTTAGCACGGGTTTGCATCATTCTTACCAACTTCTCGTCTCTTCCCATTCTGTCAAGAAGACTGTTTTCGTACTCGTCGAAATCAGCAATCGTTTTTCTTGCAATACCACTTTCAATAGCCGCTTTTGCAACAGCGCTTGAAACTTTGGTAATCAATCTATTATCAAATGGTTTTGGAATAAAATATTCTCTACCAAACTGTAAATTCTGAACATTATAAGCTAGAATTACAGCTTCAGGAACCGGTTCTTTAGCCAAATCAGCAATTGCATGAACGGCAGCCAATTTCATTTCTTCATTAATTCCCCTCGCCTGAACATCCAAAGCTCCACGGAAAATATAAGGGAAACCCAGAACATTATTAACCTGGTTAGGATAATCGCTTCTTCCCGTTGCCATGATAACATCTTTACGAGTTTCAAAAGCTAAATCATAAGCGATCTCAGGATCTGGATTTGCCAAAGCGAAAACGATTGGGTTTTCACTCATGCTTGTCAGCATTTCGGGAGTCATTACGTTTCCTTTAGACAATCCGATGAAAACATCTGAACCTTTTACGGCATCTTCTAATGTTTCAAGATCTGTATTGGCAATGAAATCTATTTTTTCAGGCGTAAGGTTTTCTCTTTTATGATTGATAACTCCTTTGCTATCGCACATTAAAACGTTTTCTCTTTTTAATCCTAAAGAAATATATAAGTTGGTACAAGCAATTGCCGCAGCTCCTGCTCCGTTTACTACCATTTTTACTTCATCGATCTTCTTGTCTGCAATTTGCAATGAGTTAATCAAAGCTGCTGCAGAGATAATCGCTGTCCCGTGCTGGTCATCGTGCATCAAAGGAATATCCAATTCCTCTTTTAGTTTCTGCTCAATATAGAAAGCTTCAGGAGCTTTAATATCTTCAAGGTTAATTCCTCCAAAAGTTGGCGCAATCCCTTTTACAATCTGAATAAATTTATCCGGATCCTTCTCATTAATCTCGATATCAAAAACGTTGATATCTGCAAAAATCTTAAATAAAAGACCTTTACCTTCCATTACCGGTTTTGAAGCTTCTGCTCCAATATCACCCAATCCAAGAACTGCTGTACCATTAGAAATTACAGCAACCAAGTTTCCTTTTCCTGTATAATCATACACTGTTTCAGGTTTTTCGTAGATTTCCATACAAGGAACAGCTACTCCCGGAGAATATGCCAATGATAAATCTCTTTGTGAAGAGTGCGGTTTTGAAGGAATCACTTCGATCTTCCCTTTTGGTTCAGCTTTATGGTAATCTAACGCGGCCTGATTGAAGTTCTTTTCGTCGCGGTGAGTTTTATTTGACATAAATAATATTTTTTAAAGTATGTATTTAACATGGTAGTCGACTAAACTTTCGATAGGTTTTTGTACAACATGTCCCACATTTAAATTAAGCTCTGCAGCTGCAGAACGTAGAATATCTTCGTAATAATAAGCAATTGAGCCTATAAAGTTGATCTCAGCATCTTTGCTTTCTTCATAAGGAAGAACCTGATAGTCGAAAAAATTCTTCATCTCCTCCAAAACCATATTTCGGAGGTAAGGATGATCTTTTCGGTCTATTACAAATTTATTGAAATTCGCCAGATAAGCATTAGGTCTGGTCGTATGATACATATTCTTTAATGCATCATCAATCGTTAAGTTATAAATTTCCTGAAACTCTTCGTGAAGATCAGTAGGAAGTTTTTGCATAAAAAATCTACGCACTAATTGTTTCCCAATAGCACTACCGCTTCCCTCATCTCCCATTAAGAAACCAAGAGAAGGAAGTTTTATTTTTAAATTTTCTCCGTCGAAATAGCAAGAATTAGAGCCCGTCCCCATAATGCAGACGATTGCAGGTCTTCCCTGATAAGCCGCATACGCAGCAGCCAAAAGATCTTCCCTTACGGTAACTTCTGCATCTCCAAATACTTTGCCTAATTCTTCGACGATGGTATCACAGTTTTTTTGAATCCCGCACCCTGAACCATAGAAATAAATTTTCTTGATAGAATTCTTAACGGATGTTAAACTAGTATTTTTTTCAATTTCAGGAACAATGAGTTCTATGTTGATAAAATTGGGATTAAAACCAATGGTTTCCGTCTTTAGAAAAACTTGTTTGAATTCATCCAATATTACCCAATCTGATTTAGTAGAACCACTATCAACAATAGCAACCATATTTTTCACATTTTAGTTTAAGGATGCTAAATTATGAATTTATCTTGAGAAGAGCTTAAAAAACAGCCCAGAAACTAGCTCGCTGATTAATGTTTTATATCAGCTTTCTTTTCATTGAATTGTATTAACCAATCTTCGATTTCATCTTCTAAATATGAAGCTTGAAGGATCATTGCGTTAATAAAATCATCCGGAACAGGTTCATCTTTAGAATTTTCAAGATTCCAGAGTTCGTTTGACATATTTTCGTACTCTGAATACACCCGTTTGAAACGGGAATTTTCTTTCTCAAGAGCCTCAATATTATGTTGTTGAAGCTGAAATTTTCTGTATTTGTTTTGAGATTTCATACAAATATTATTATTAAGTGGTAAATATATAGTTGGAAGTACGCTTCAATCACGCATTACAAGATAGGAAAAACCATCAACACAAGTAGTTGAAAATGAATTTATTATCAGGTCTGTTTTATATCGTTCTGAAAATTAAAATTAGAAATATTTTTCATGTAAAAAAAATATTTAACATCTTTTTTTACTGTTTAACATATAGTTATAAATTTGCATATCATAAAATTGAGATGAGAGATATACTACTACGTCAAAAACAAATTTTGTTCTTCATTATTGCGGGAGGGCTCAGCGCTATTATAGAAATTGGGAGCTTTAAAGCCTTCAGTACTTATCTGCCTCAGTTTTTATCCAATGAAACCAACTTTCATGGGATTCACTATCCTTTGAGTAATATTTTCTCCACCAGCTGCGGGATCATCACCAATTACTTCCTTAGTATCTGGTTTGTATTTGAAAGAGGAAAGCATTCAAAAAGAAAAGAATTTGCCTATTTCATGGTGGTTTCTTTTATTTCAACATTATTAAGTCTTGGGTTCTTCCAAATATTCTATAGTTTTATATTTAAAGATAATATTGATTTAATTTTTTATACCTTGAGTCCTGAAATAACCAGTAAGATTGCTGCAATATTATTGGTTTCAATTCTTAATTATTCTATAAAAAAGAAAGTAATTTTTAACGGTTAATTTGTGGTAAAGATTTTAAATTATATCTGGAGATTCTGGCTGCTGATTTTAGCCTTTGTTTTAACGATTATTTTCGGAATACCTGTTTATATTTTATCTTTTAATAAGAGACATTATAAATATGCCTATAAGTTTATCCGACTTTGGAGCTACGCCATGTTCTATGGAATGGGTTTAAGATACGAAGTCTTCAATCTCTCAGAACAAAAACCCGATAAAAACAAACCCCACGTTTTCATATCCAACCATACTTCTATTATGGATATTATGCTGATGTGTATTTTATGTTCCAAACATCCGGTTTGCTTTGTCGGGAAAAAAGAATTGGTAAAAATTCCGATTTTTGGAACCATATATAAAAGGATATGCGTGATGGTAGACAGAAGCAGCCCAAGAAGCCGTGCAGATGTTTACCGCAGATGTGCCGAGAAAATGGAAGAAGGAAACAGCATCGTTATTTTCCCGGAAGGGGGTGTTCCGGATGATACTTCTGTTATTTTGGATGAGTTTAAAGACGGCGCATTCACATTATCTTCAAAACATGAGTCACCTATTGCAATCTATACTTTCATCGGATTAAAGGAAATTTTTCCGTTTGACAACTCAAAAGGCCATCCCGGTAAAGTAAAAGTTTATTTTAACGGAATTTTAGACTCTTCAACCTCCCCAAAAGACCTGAAAACAGAAGCATTTGACGAAATAAAAAAAACCTTGCTAGAACGTTCTATTTAAAAGAAATAATTATATTTGTTATTAAGAAATCTTTAACAAACATGTCAAATTATTCTAAACAAACTAATTGGGGACAATTCCTGCCATTAGTTATTGTGTTTTTTTTCTGGGGCTTCGTCGCTGCAAGTAACGACATTCTGATCCCAGTATTCAAAAAAGCCTTCAATTTAACGCAAACCGAAAGTATGCTCGTCCAGATTTGTTTCTACGTCGCATATACGGTAGGTTCTTTAATTTATATGGCTGTTTCAAAAGGATTGAAACAAGATTTAATTAATAAAATCGGGTATAAAAACGGTTTAATAGTAGGACTCCTTATTTCTGCTGCAGGAACATTATTGTTTTATCCGGCAGCCAACATGGGATCGTTCCCATTAATGATCTCCGGATTATTTATTGTTGGATTAGGGTTCTCTTTACAGCAAATTGTGGCGAATCCGCTAGCTATTGAGGTCGGCCCATCTGAAACGGGATCTCAGAGATTAACGATGGCCGGAGGGGTAAATAATTTAGGAACTACAATAGGTCCGCTTATTGTGTCTTTTGCTATTTTCGGTTCTGCAAGTGCAGCTAATACTGAGGCCAGCATAGAAAGTGTTAAAGTGCCTTATCTTATTTTAGGAGCTGCGTTCGCGCTTGTTGCTTTTTTACTGAAATTCTCATCACTTCCTGCAATTACTCCTACCAATCTTGAAAATACTGACGATGCTGCTCCCGGTGAGCACAGAAAATCAGCATTACAATATCCTCAGTTGATTTTAGGAATGATCGCTATATTTGTTTATGTAGGAGTGGAAGTTTCTACCGCAAGTAATTTGCCTGCGTACATGGAAAAAGATTTAGGTTTTGAAACCAAAGATGTTGCTCCTTATATTTCTTTATACTGGGCATCTATGATGATCGGACGTTGGACAGGTGCTGTAGATGCATTTGATTTCAGTGCGGGATTCAAAAAGATCTTACGATTCTTGGCTCCGTATCTGGCTTTTGCATTGTTCTTATTGGTTAATGCTATTGCTCATCACGACTTGGCTCCATTCTATGTGTATGGACTTATCATCATTGCAATGATCATTTGTGATATCTTGAGTAAAGGAAATCCGGCAAGAATGCTGCTTATTTTCTCTTCTGCAGGTATTGTAGCTCTATTAATCGGTATGTTTACTACAGGAATGGTGTCTGTATACGCATTTACAAGTGTTGGATTATTCTGTTCTACGCTTTGGCCATGTATCTTCGCTCTTGCGATCAATGGGCTAGGAAAACACACTAACCAAGGTTCAGGACTATTGATTATGATGATCATGGGAGGTGGAGTTGTAAGTCTTTTACAAGGATATGTAGCTGACCTAACAGACATTCATACAAGTTATATTGTTGGCGTTATCTGTTTTGCTTATTTAGCATTCTACGCGATTCGTGTGAGTGGAATTTTGAAAGCTCAGGGAATTGATTTAGATAAAATATCAAAAGGTAGTGGTCACTAACAATACTACAAAAATATATAAGAAAAAGACATTTTGGACAGCTATTTTAGTTGTCCAAATTCTTTTGTTCTATGTTTTTTCGAGATCTAAAATGATGATCTCGTTTTTCGAGCATTTTTTTGAACTTCAAAAAAGTCTTCATCAAATAATATTTTCCTGGATTCCTTTTTCATTTGGAGATCTATTCTATATTATATTAGGAGCATTTCTTTTGTATTCGATTATCAAAATATTTAAGAAAAAAAGCAGGGGAAGTTCTATTTTAAAACTTTTAATCGTTATTAATATTTTTTATTTTACGTATCAGATATTTTGGGGAATGTTATATTTCCAAACTCCAATTATTAAAAAGTTATCAAGTCAAAAAGAGCCAACTTTAGATAAAGCAAAAATCTTAGCCTTACAATATCTTGAAAAATGCAAAGCAACAAGGCAAGTTGTAGAGGAAGACAAAAATGGAATTTTTGTTGTGAAAGATTTAAAAGCGATTCAAAAAGAAATACTTTTTCAGCAGGAGAAACTTCCTAAATATATTTCAGATAAGAAAGCACCTCAGATTAACTCATTTAAACCAAGTTTATTTAAGAATGTGATGAGTTTTACAGGGATTCTGGGCTACTACAATCCTTTTACCGCCGAAGCACAATACAACTCCGAATTACCGTCCACGTTCATCCCTTTTACCTCTGCTCATGAAAGTTCTCATCAATTAGGTTTCGCAAGAGAGCAGGAAGCTAATTTTGTGGGCTATTTAATTGGAATTAAATCTGAAAATCTAGAACTGAGATACAGCACGGAATATTTTACGTTAAAAAGCCTTTTAAGATATATTGTTGAAAATGATCCTGAGTTTGTGAAATCTATTTTGAAGAATTATTCTGCCGGAATGAAAAGAGACAGATCATATGAGAAGAGTTTTATAATGAAACATCAAGGTTGGTTGGATGATTTTTTCGGGTTTACGAATAATCTGTTCCTTAAAAGCAATCAACAGGAAGGATCTGTAACTTATTCTTACTTTATTGATTTATTACTAAACTACGAAAAGTAGATAAAAACAAAAGAATCGTATCAGGCGATACGATTCTAAAAACACAAATGATGAAAAAAAATTTATTACCTTGACTTGTTCCCTCATTCAAGGCGTTGTAAAAGTACAATATATTTTAGAATTACAAAAACATTTCTCTTCTTTTTTTAAACTTTATGAAAACTTTATGATTTTTTAAGTTCGGTTGAGTTCACGTCTCTATTTAATGAATTATGGTTAAAACTTTAAATAAATAACAAAATAATACTTAAAAACAAACTTTAACTTTAAAAAAATAACAAATCTAACATTTGCTTGGAAAATTATCATTTATCAATTTGATACATAATCAAAAATAACGCTTTGAAAATAAAAATGTAAATTGAATTATTTAGAATATCGAACCCAAATTATTTAAACTCGTGAAAAGAAATTGTCTTATAATATCGAAATAAATAATCATAAATGATCATTTCAAATAATCGTTGATTCGAAACAAACATCCTATTTATATTCATGTGAAATATGCTCTGAAATAAATCTTGCAAAGAAGGACTTTTCAAAATAATATTTTCTAAAGTTGGAGCGAGTTCTATAATATGAGCTTCATTATTTTCTCTAAAATCCAGATATTCTTCAGATTCAATAAAATCAACATATTTAGGTTTAAAAAGTCTGTATTTTTTATCAAGCTGACTATTCAATTTTTTATCTGCATTGAATTCTTTTTTGAAAGCGTCATTAGAATTTTTTATCCACAACAACTTTTCATTAATGGACAGTTTTAGAAGATCTAATATTTTATCAACATAAAAAAGGGAGATGATTATTTTCTCTTCATCATCTAAGTGTAAACATTCCTTGACAAAAAAATCACTATTTTTATAGAAAAGATACTCCGCATCATCCATTGTTGATATTCCATATCTTTCAATTTCCCTGCTGTAAGTATCAATAACAAAATTTGCAATTTCTCCTGAATTGATATATTTTTCAAAAGTAAATTGGATCTTGGTAAGAATTTCATTGTAATAATTATTATCAGACAACTCAAATCTAACTCTCAAATGTAATTTTGGATCATTATATCGAATGAAAAACCATTTCGAAATGTAGTTATTTTCAATAAAAAATTCGATCAAAGGTTGAATTACCTCTTCCAAAAGAACATCGGACGTCTTTACACCTGTATAAATTTTCAGATACAACCACTTACTTCCCTGAATAAATTTTCTTTTTTCGATCATCATTGATTTTTTTTCTCCTTATACATCGGAAAAATAAATTCACGTTTAAAGTTATCATTTTCATTGTATAAAAACTCTTCTACTAAAATTACCTTTTCTTTACTAACAATTTGAATGAATAATTTTAACATTTCATAATTTTCCAAATTTAAAGTTAAAGCATTATCATTTCTTACCCATTGTATCCATGCAGGAATCTTTCTTTTTTGTCTCCATTCATTTGACTGCTTCCGTAATTCTAATTTGTCATCTTTTATTCTATTTAGTTTCTCAAATTCTTTTTCATTAATTTTCCAGCACGCTTTAGAAATAATAATATTCTTATATTCTATTCTAGGAAAGAAATTATACAGATGCTTTATGTCGCCCCAATCAAACTGTAATCTTGGTCGAATATTTTGTGAATGCAAATCACACAAAAAATGATAAACAGGAAGGGAATTTGCTGAATAATTATGTGAGTTGGTTAAATACGGCTTTACTTCTTTATCTAATTTTTTTGATCGTAAAACAATCTTGTTTTCTCTTACAGAAACATATAAATCATCTACAGATATTTGATTTTCTTTGGATAAAATAGATTGTGATAAATATGGAATTTCATAACTTCTTAAGATTGGTCTCTTGATAATATTTCCAATTCTAGCTTCTGGTAAATGAAGGATTTCCGCTAGAACGTAGCTAGAATTCAATTCAGCTTCTTTTTGCACAATTTTTTTTGTTACATTTTGTATGTCAGATTTTTCCGAAGAGAATCTAGCTAATAAATTCGCAGCACTACTTCCCCTATACCCTTGTAAGATAAGTTTTTCTTTATTATTTTCAGAAATAATTTCAGCCACAATAGAAAAAGTATCAGGTATATCTTCCCAATTTTCTGTATAATCATTGAAGTCTTCATCGGTTAACTGAATAATTGTAGTATTTTCAAACTGCATCTCTTGCAGTTTTTGATTCAGCAGAATTTGTAAAGAAGTCAATCTAATATTAAGTTCTTGTTTTTCTTTAGATATAGGTATTGTAAAACCAGTTAGATATAGGTGTACTCCTTTGGCAATAATATCCTGTCTATAGCCAATTCCTATTTCTGTGTCCAAAGCATAAAGCAATGGAATTTCTTCTTGATCAAATCTTTCAAGAAATGCTTTTTTAAACCTTTGAAGATAAGTTTCTTTATTAATTGACGTAATTCTATTTAATAAACTTATTCCCGTTTTCAATTCTTTTCTCCAACGTAGAGGAAGTTCTATTTTATTTTTATAATATAAATCGGTTTGGAAAAGAAATTTACCCTCATACTTTATTTGAAAAGACTTTATGAGTTCTTCTATTTCGAGGTAAAGTTGTGTGTCATTTGAAATGTTTTCATCCAGTTCATCTAGTTTTTTTTGTATTGTAATCAAAGTACTATACTCTTTTGTTATTTCCTTATTTTTTAGCAAGGAAATAAGTATGGATAAAAAGTCTACACCAGAAACATGAGGTTCAAGTTCACTAATTAATAATTGATTTTCTATAAGTTCTTCTACATATTCTTTAGCTTCATCCTTTGTAATATCTTGATTAACCAGAATATCAGAAATTTGAGAAATAGTTTTACCTTGATTGGAAAAGTGCAATGCTTTCTCTAATTCTTTAGACAGTAATGCAGTAGATGTTATATATTCCCTTCTTCCGTTAACATATTCATATTCTATATACCGCAGTTTATTACTAACTTTATAGATACTAGTACTAGGAAAAAATAATAGTTTTTCTTTTACCTCAGGTATTGTAGCAAAATGCTGGGATAATAATACAAGAAAATGCATATCCAGCGTGGTATGTCTAATCATTTTGACACCAACATCTTTTCCTTCGGAAAAAATAGAAATATCTTTATTAAATGTTCCCAAACTAACTCCGGCAAACAGTCCAAATGGAGTACATCGGGAGCTGATACGGCTAAAGTATTTCAGAAGAGTCTTTTTTAATCTATATTGCTCCTTTTCTGAATATTCTTTTTCTCGACTAAACCACTTTCTTAATTCATTATATAGATCTGGTGAAGCAAGATAAACTGCTTCTTGAAAAAAAACATCAGAGTAAATTCCCCTGAGTTCCATATCAGAAATATCCTCCTTATTCAAGCGATTTATAAATGTTTGATAAGAAAATAATGGTGTCCGGACTATAAACTCTTCAAAAAATTGATAAGGAAAGGCAGGCATTATTTTATGTTTTCTTTAGGTTGATAGCTAGGATGTCCCAACTGCCAAAATGCAAAAGCAAAAATCTCGCTTAAACTAGTGTATCTTTTTAGTACTGTAACATCTCCTCCATGACCACCTTCATAATTAATATTTAATAAAATAGGTTTATCAGATGTACTACTCTCCAGTGCTTTTGCTGAAAATTTAGATGATTGCCAAGGTGAAACTCTTGGATCATTAATTCCTGCACAAATCAACATAGCTGGATACTGAACTCCTTTTTTAATATGTTGATAAGCATCCATCTCAAGTAAACCTTTAAACTCAATTGAATCATTGGGATCTCCATATTCTTTAATACTAGTTCCACCATTACCACTTTTTTCTACTCTGAGAGGGTTTAAAACTCCAGATTCAACAATAGCAGCTCCAAATAAATCCGGTCTTTCTGTAATTGCTCGACCAACCAATATTCCTCCAGCACTTGCACCCCATACAGCAATTTTTTTTGTTGAAGTATATTTTTCATTTATTAAATATTCTGTACAAGCAATTAAATCTTTCCATGAATTTGGTTTTTTTAACTTCTTTCCATCAACATGCCATTGCTCTCCCTTTTCTCCACCTCCACGTACATGAGGTACTGCTATAATACCCCCTTGGCTTGCCCACGACAAATAACTAATGGCAAAAAATGGATAATAAGATTCTCCAAAGGCTCCATAGCACTGCATAAGTACTGGTGCAGAACCATTTCTTTTAAGGTTCTTATTATAAATTAATGATAAAGGAACTTCTGTGCCATCATATGATTTTACTGTTATTTCTTCAACTATAATATCTTTGAAATCAGGATATTCAAGAATTGGAGCAAGATTTTCCTGAGTAAAAATATTTTTGCTTAAAGCATATTTGTATCTCTGTTCTGCGTTCGCCCAACCAGAGCATTTCACCCATATATCAGAAAAATTTGTTCCCTTTGAGGATAAATCAATATTTCCAGAAACAAATGGAAGTTTTATAGGAATTTCTTTATGATCTTTTAGTACATATAATTTTGCCTCCACTCCATTTTTAGTTGTATTATAATAAATTCCATCTTTAGTAATGGAATAGCCTTTTATTACTTCATCCTTCTTTTCAGGGACTAATACCTTTGGATTATTGAAGTTTGGATTTGTGAGATTGGTCTTACATAATTTATAATTAGAAGAATTTAATCCTGACAAAAAATAAATTTCATTATCAACTACTCTTAAAAAAAATACTTTACTATCCTTATTATATAAAGGTTTCCAGTTTCTTTTACCAGATAGAAGATCTTTTTTATTAATAATAAATGTTTTTCTAAAATCTTCAGCATCAACTAATATACCAATATAATACTTATCGTTAGGATCATATGTTAATATTGACGGATACTCATCTTTTGTAATCTTTAAATCGGGGTTATTAAGACTCGAAAAAATTACATTTCGTTTATTTGGATTTTCTCCGATTTTATATAATACTGTTTGGGTATTTTTTGCAAATAATGGAGATTTAATATTTACATCAGGGTAATACACATAGAAAAAACCTGAATTATCTCCTAGCCACTTAATACCACCAATTGCAGATGGGTTCAATTGTGTAATAATTTCTGGATGAACCATCTTGCTTTTCACTTCCATAATTATCACCTCAGAAATTTCTTTTCCTTTTTCAGATAAAGAAATAGCTAATCTACTGCCATCCCAAGTAGGACTTATGACGTTAATTACAAATTCATGATGATTTGAAGTTTTGCTTGTGTTTGCGGAAACAAAATTAGATGGATCATATAGCAGTTCTTCTTTACCTGCGAATCCTTCCCTATAATATATTTTTGCTATTTTTTCTCCAGCCTTGATTTTTAAATAAAAATATTTATCACTACTCGTAATTTTTAAATCAGACACAGAATATCCTTGTTTTTTGTCCAATTCAGTCCTTAGATTTAAATAATTATCCCAATTGGAAATTTTTCTAAGTGTTGAACTGGTGTAATCTGTCTGAGATTTCATCCATTCCTTAGTTGAAGAATTATTAAGGTCTTCAAGATTTCTGTAATTATCAGTGGTTGTAATTCCAAAATACTCTTCAGTAATTGGTACTGATGGAGCCAAATTTGTTTTCTGTGCCTGTAGGAAAACTGTAAAAAAAAAAGTAATGATAAATATTTTGCCTTTCATAAAATTTTAAAAAAATTATTGTGTTCGAGTTTTTATACCATCGTCAACAGGCTTACTAGCATCTTCTGGGAACATACATCCATCATCAGAACCAAACTGAGCTTGAAACGGTCCTCCACCTTGAATGTTACCCATGTTAGTAATTTTACTAAGCTGTAATTTTATCAAAGATAATTTTTTTCCACTTTGATTTTGTTTTTGTTTTTTCATTTGTATAATTATTTTAAACTTAAGATTAGTAGCAAATAAAATGCTATTTTTCTTCTTAGACACGTAAATCATCTATAGATTCTTGAATTTATAAATGATTAAACCATTTTAAACATCTCACAACCAGTCATTTACACTCTTTACGAAGGAATATAGAGAAGCATTAAACTTATAAAGAATTAAAGTAATATTTTTACAGAATATTTGAAAACTGATGATGAAAGCTAAATTTCTTTTTTTAATAATTTTATTTTCCGGAGTATTATTAGCTCAAAACAATCAAATTGACACTCTAAAAAATTATTCATTTTCCGATTTAGAAACGAAATATTATGAGTATAATAGTATTGATAAGATAAAGGATGCAAGTTTAATCAGCTATTACTATCTTCAAAAAGCTAAAAGAGAAAAAAACAATGAAAAAATTGTAGAAGGTTATGTCTTAATGCATTTTAATGAACCTTTTTTAAACGCATTAAAATATCTTGACAGTGTACAGTCTTTTACAAGAGATTCTAAAAAAGAAACTTACCCAGCACGTATTTATTTATTAAGGGGAAACTTATATTTTCGATACGACCATCAAAAAGAAGCACTAAACAATTATATACTAGGGTTAAAGTACGCTAAAGAAAAACGAAATAAGCGGCAGATTGCTTTTGCAGAAATTAGTATTGCATACTTGAATAATTATATAGGGAAACATTACGAAGCCGCAAAAAAATTGAAATATTATCTATATAATGCCCCATATCTTAGTGAAAGCGAACTTGCAGACATTCACTTAAACTTAACAAGTACTTATTTAGATATTCAAAAAATGGACTCTGCTAAAGTGCTTATTGGAGAGGGTTTGCGATCATCAAAACAAAATAATATTTATCGTTATAATCAATATTTATCACTACTTGGCTTATATAATTTAAAATTAAAAAATTACCAAATAGCTATTGACAATTTAGAACAATCTAAAAAGTATTTTATTGATGAACAATCAAATGCTTTAAGTATAAATTATTCAACATTATATCTTGGGCAATCATATGCCGGGTTAGGTAAAAAAGAAAAAGCTATTAAGAATTTTATAGCAATAGATTCAACTGTCCAAAAAACGAATAACACTTTCCCTGAACTTCGGGAAGTATATCCTTATCTTATAGAATATTATAAGGATAAGAATGATAAAGAAAAACAACTTTATTATATTGATCGATTTCTAAAAATAGATAAAAAACTTGATTCTCAATTCAGATATATATCACGAGAACTTCCCAGACGATATGATGCGCCTAATCTTATAAAAGAAAAAGAGAATATTATCAATGAATTAGAAAACAAAAAAATAATTCTTTATGTTTCGATTTGCACCTTGATATTGATACTTTTATTATTGGGATATTTATATTTCAAATCAAAAAAATCAGAAAAGAAACACCGAAAAATTGCTCAAGATCTGCTTAAATCAGTTTATAAAAATAGTGATATACAAAATTACAAAGGTGAACATCAAGATACATCATCCAATTTAGTACAATTTGAAAATACTGATTATAAAATAATTAGAGTCACCTCTGAAGAGGTAGCTCAAAATATATTGAAAGAGCTGGATATTTTTGAAGCTAAGGAACTTTTTGTTCAAAAAGGAACTACTTTAAGCAGTGTTGCAAAAAAAGTAAAAACGAACTCTAGATATTTATCCGAAATTATTAATATTTACAAAGGAAAAAACTTTGCAACTTATTTAAATGACTTACGTATAGATTATGCAATCACCAGATTAGCTAATGATAGAAAATTCAGGTCATATAAAATCCCTTTTATTGCAGAAGAATTAGGATATAACAATGATCAGGCTTTCGCTTTGGCATTCAAAAAAAGAACAGGAACAACACTTTCTATTTATTTAAAAGAAATTGAAAAGACAAAAGTTTAAAACGCTAAAATATATAAAATACTAACCTACAATAACTTACACTTTATAGATTCATGAAATTATATATATAGTTTCATGAATCTATAAAGTATTTATTTGTGTACTCTTTAAAATCATAACATCTTTGCTTCAGGGTAAAAACACAACCATTCTATTTTTATATGTGTACAGTATAAAAATGAATATAACCGCTGATCAGCAAAAATCCCCATGTCAGGGATTATATGGCAAAAGACATTATTAAATTCAAAATCTTAACAAAATGAAAAAGCAAAAATCAATTGCAAACCTTAAAGCAAAGAATCTTGGAGGATTCACTAGAGCTTTTGGAGCTAAGGTATATGGTGGGTATAATACTTATACTATTGAAGAAGTAGTAATTCCTGGACCCAAAAAGCCACATGCTGCACTAAGTGCAAGTGGAGAAACATATCCTTTGGATTCATCTGGTGATCCTTATTAGGATGACTAATAAACTTTTATATAGGCGTATAATATTTTATACGCTTATTTTTTCCGTAACAAGCTGTACAACGTTTGATAAATCTACTAAAGAAAATAATTTTAATAGAGAAGGACAGCATGTTAAGTTTAAAAACGATGCATTGGGTATAGAAAATTTAACTTATGGAGGGCTCAATATCATTGATTCCAAAGAGAAGAAAAAAGAATATCCATCCATAAAACTGAAGTATAATAATATTGTTTATTATGCTAGTATGAATATGGGATATAAGGAAAAAAATGTAGAATATGATTATTATATCCTTAGTAAATTCAATAATATAGATAGTAATCAGGTTATAACTAAAAAAATAATTTGCAATTCTAAAGAGTATTATTTAGTAATATCAAAAAAAATACCTGTTGAGGATCGCCCATTATTAATTGATAATTTTAAATGTATTAATAAATGATATTAATCTTCTCGAATAAAGCTGATACATCAACTGATTTAGTCATAAGTTGGCTCAAAAAATTTAATGTGCCTTTTTTGAGATTAAATGAAGATTTTTATGATTCATTAGAAATTGATTTTTCAGAAAACAATATATCATTTCATGGTATATCTCAAAAAGAGATTTCAGTTATATGGTTTAGAAAAACTCCTGCCATTTTTGATGATTCAGAAATGCATAATATTTCAAAAAAGATTAATAATAATGTAAATATATTTATTGAAAAAGAATCGAAGACAATTCGAGAATATATTTTTAAAACCTTAAGAGAAAGTTCTCACATAAAATGGTTAACCTCTCCCTTTTCATTAACTCAAAATAAATTGATGCAGATGCAAGTTGCTAAAAAAGAAGGCTTGGAAATTCCTCCTTCTTTTATAGTGAATAGCAAAGAACAATTAAAATCCATATTAGAAAAGGAAGGTGAACTTATTACTAAGCCAATGGAAAATTGTGTAAATATTTTTTTCAAAGAAAGGGCTATTGGGATGAAAACTACTTTAATTAATAATCTCAACAATATTCCAGATTCATTTGCTCCCGCATTAGTCCAGAAAAGAATTAATAAAAAATATGAAATTCGTACTTTTTATATTTTAGGAAAGTTTTTTTCAACAAAAATTGTAGAAAAAGACTTTAACGAAGTAGATCATAGATTAAGTTTAATTGATTTTAGCAGTAGATATGAGATCTATAATCTTCCAAAGGAAATTGAAAATAAGATTAAAAATGTTTTATCCGTTTTTAGTCTTAATTGTTCATCAATTGATTTGATAGTAGATGAAAATGGAAATTATATATTTTTAGAAATAAATCCTACAGGACAATTTACATACCACTCATTTTTCAACAATACTTACTTAGAAAAGGAAATTGCTTTAGCATTAAAAACAATGTATAATGAATAAGAAGAAAAATAAATTTAACCTTATCTATTTTCTAATGGATGATGAGTTTAGACAGGAAATAGAAAGCTTTAATAAAACGGATCAAAATTTTACTAAAACTGTTTTTTCAAAAAAATTTAATACTACTAAGTTCAAAACTAAGATTTATGATAAAGTTTCCACCCCGTTTATAAATACCAACTTATTTAATGAAGACAACTAAATATTTTCATTTATATCAAGACTGTATAATTGTAAAAGGAATATTGAACAGCTTATTAATAGATCATTATAAAGGTAAAATATTTAATATTCCTACTGTTATTGTAACTAATCAAATTTTAAAAAATAGGTTTATTCATAATACAGAAAGTAACTGCGAATTAATTTCTGCTCTTTCAGAAGATGATTTTGGATATTTTACAGATGATATTGATACTATAGAAAAACAAATAGTTTGGAATAGTCCAAGAAATATTAATGAAATAATTATTGAGCATACTCTAAAGGACTTTTATAATTTGGATGAAATATATAGTAAAATAGAAAATATTGATGCAGAATTTATTCAAATCCGGTTTTTAGAATATTCAAAAGAAAAATTAGATAAAATTTTAACTTTATTAGAAAATTCTTGTATAAGAACTATTGAGATCCTGATTCCTTATATAGACAAAACGAACACTGAAGAAATCACAAAGGAATTAAGTCGAAACCACAGAATACAAATAGTTTATTTTTATAATGCTCCTTATACTAAAAGCATGCAGTATGAAAATTTATTTACAGTATTATTTTATGAGAAAAATCTTACATCTGGACGGCATTGTGGTATAGTAGATGAAGATTATTTCATAACCGATATAAAAAATATCTCTAAATCTATTCTACATAATAGTTGTTTAAAAGACAAATTATTTATCTCTCAGGATGGAAGCATCAAAAATTGTCCTTCTATGCCTCAGAGTTTTGGAAATATCAAAAATATCACTTTAGAAAAAGCTATAAATCATACTAATTTTAAAAAATATTGGAACCTTACCAAAGACAATATTGAAGTTTGCAAAGATTGTGAATTTAGATATATTTGTACCGATTGCAGAGCCTATACAGAACTTACTCATAACAATGAAGAGGGATTAGACATCTCTAAACCTCTAAAATGTGGTTATGATCCTCATATAGGTGAATGGACAGAATGGAGTACAAACTCACTAAAACAAAAAGCAATAAAACATTATGAAATGGACAAAATTATTTAAAACCAGCATCTTTTTCTTTCTTATCTTAATTTCATTTAATCTACATGCTCAAAAGTATCGGGTTTATTATGATATAAGTTACAAAACTGACTCATTGGCTAATGAACATAAGAATAAAAAAATGATACTTGATGTAAATAATAATAATAATAATAATAATAATAATAATAATAATATAACACGATTTTATTCATACGAATTGTATCGTAGCGATTCTACACTTATTTCTAATGAAAAACTAGGAAAGCTTACAATGAATAAATCTATGGATTATGAGTTTATGACTATTAAAAAGGCCAACCAGATTTCTAAAATTCATAGAGTATTCTATGATATTTATGAATTACAGGAAGAGCAACCTACTTTTAATTGGAATATATTATCAGAAACAAAAAAAATTAATGGTCTAACTTGCCAAAAAGCTACTTTAGATTACAAAGGAAGAAAATGGGAAGCTTGGTTCACTTTAGCACTGCCATATAATGAAGGACCTTATATCTTCAACGGACTACCTGGACTAATTATATCAATATATGATATGAAAAAAGATTATATTTTTAATATGTCCGGATTAGCAAAAGATTATCAAGAAATTTATGCAGATGATAAAGGATTAAAATCAATAAAAATTAATAAAAAACAATTTGAAAAAATTTTTATTGACTATTATAATGATCCTTATAAAGAAGTAAAAGCAGGAAGAATAATGATGAATTTTAAAAATGATAAAGGAGAAAAAATTACTCCAAATTGGAATGAAGTAACAAAGTACAAACAAGACGAAATCAAAAGTAACAATAATCCCATCGAATTATCTGAAGCCGTAAAATATCCTAAAAATTAAATATAAATCACCATTTCAAGAAAAACATTTGTTTTTTTAAAACATCTGCGTATTTTAGTTAAAAATATTAACATGACCTTTGATAAACTCATCAACTATCTTAAACTTGACAAGCAGGAATTCGTTTTCCAGTTCAATTCTCATCCGAATTACCCGTCAGCACTGGCTTTTAGTGATACGCTGAATTTTATGGGAGTACGAAATGACGCTTATGAATTAGACAAAGAATATTGGGACGAACTGCCTGAAGAGTTTATTGCCATTGTTGAAAATTCCTTTTCTCTGGTGAAAAAAGCAGGAGAACAATACTCCGTTTATTCAGATAAAGCGAAAACTTTAAATAAAGAAGAACTTCATAAAAGCTCAACCGACTTTGTGCTTCTTTTTGAAAAAGATGAAAAAGCGGAAAGTAAGTCTGTCACCAATTTTAAACCTTTTGTTTATGCAATTTTAGGAATTATATTGGCTTATTCTTTACTAAATCATGCTTGGTATAACGTTATATTCAATATGTTATCTATCATTGGGGTCTATATTTCTCTTGAAATTTTCAATCAAAAATTTGGAAATATTTCAGCGGTGATTGGAAGTATCTGTGGTGCTGGTGCTTCAGCCACTCAAAATGTAAATTCTTGTAATAAGATTATTAATCAAGATAAAACGAGTATTCTTGGGCTTAAATTTTCAGACTTCTCCCTTATCTATTTTATTGGAATTTCGGTTTTAGGTCTGTTTTTACCGAGTTCGGCATTTGTAATTAAAGGATTTACGTTGGCATCTTTGGTAGCAATTGGTTATTCAGTTTACGTACAGGCTTTTGTTGAAAAAACTTTCTGCCGAGTTTGTCTTATTATCATTTCAATTCTGGTTGCTCAGATAGCCATCAGTTTTTTCCTTTTTGATAATCTCATTTTTGATTCCAAAGTACTTTTGTTAAGTATAATTTTGTGGTTATCTTCTTTTTCGCTTATTTTATTTTTAAACAATGTCCTTGAACAAAAAGAAACATTACAAAAATCTAATGCGAAGAATTTAAGGTTCAAAAGAAATTATGATCTCTTCAAAAGAGAACTTACTGATAATGAAAAAATTCAATTTTCTGATAATGAAACTTTTTCTTTAGGAAATAAAGATGCCAAACTTCACATTTCAATTGTATCAAATCCGTACTGTGGATTTTGTAAAGATGCTCACAAAATAACAGAGCAGTTGTTAGAAAAATATCCTAATGATATTTCGGCTCAGATAAGATTTAATTATACTCCAGAAAGAGCGAATGAAAAATTCACTAACCTGATCTCAGATTTCACTCATATTTACAACAACAAACCGGAAAAAGAATTCCTAAAAACCGTAGATACTTGGTTTGAAACCAAAAATGAGGACAAAATCAGAGAAATAGCAGGAACAAGTTCAAATCAGGAAAATCTTGATCTTCTGATCCAGATGTCAACTGATAATAGTCATGCCGGATTAAACTTTACACCCGTATTTATTATCAACGGACATCAGTTCCCGGAAAAATATGATCGTGAAGATATTTGGTATTTTATTACTGATTTAATAGAAGACGAGGACTTTTAAATAAAAATATTCACCAATTATAAAAATTCACTAACTTAGGAAAAATTATAAGCGATATCCGAAAAGCTTAAAAAGAGTAGGAACACTAAAAACTATTACTATGAAAAATTTAAGAAAACTTTCGAAAAAAGACATGAAATCTATCCAGGGATCAATCCCAATGTGCCTTGCTGGATATTACTGGTGCGCCATAACAAGAAAATGTACTCCTGTTGGAACATCATGCGGAATCTTAATTGATTAAACTTATCTCAAAATCAACAAATCATTTAAACAATTTAACTATGAAAAATCTTACAAAAATCTCAAGAGAAAATTTAAAATCGATTAAAGGAGGTTTTAGAATGTGTCCAGTAGATGGAGATTGCGGACCAGGTTGGTGTTGCGCAAACGGTGCATGCCGTACGATTGCGGGAGCGAGTCCTTCTACTTATCTGTGTACTTACTATCCGATAGACTAGTCTACACCACTGATCACAAACAAATTAGTAAAATATGATATTATTTTTTGATACTTAAAAATTAATATCATATTTTCGATACCATTAATCACAAATTTTTTAAGCTATGAAAAACCTAAAAAAACTATCCAGAGAAAACCTTAAAACGGTAAAAGGAGGAATCACGGAAGAATGTGCCAGAGGACAGGCAGCATCGACTGCGTGCTTTACGACATTAGCAGCTTGCGAAGCTACTTTTTCAGACCCAGATTTTAATTTCTGTATCCGTTATTGCAATAAATATTGCTACTAAGAATCATTAAAAGTTAATATACTTTTAAACATAAGAGAAAGGTTGCCGTCAAAAAATGGCGGCAACTTATTTTAAACAAATAGATAGATCATTGAAGTTGAAAACTTTTCCTTTCTACCGTCAACCCGATTCCAAGGATTGCGGTCCCACATGTCTTCGTATCGTAAGCAAACATTATGGAAAAAGCATTTCCTTACAGCAAATCCGTAACCTCTCTGAGACTACAAGAGAAGGTAGTAGCTTATTAGGTCTAAGCGATGCAGCTGAAGACTTAGGTTTTCGCTCATTAGGCGTTCAAATTGATTTTGAAACCCTGGCAGAAGAAGTTCCCTTTCCATGCATTGTTCACTGGAACAAGAACCATTTTGTTGTCGTTTATAAAATTGATAAAAATAACAAAGTATATATTTCAGATCCAAGTTATGGACTGATTACCTATTCCCGAGATGAATTCATCAAACTATGGATCGGCGAAAATGCCAATGAAAAAACAGAAGAAGGTATCGTTCTTATTTTAGAAACCACTCCTGCATTTTTTCAAACTGAATTTGACGATAAAGAAAGTAAGGCTAGTTTTACATTCCTATCAAAATATTTATTAAAATATAAATCGTTGGTCGCTCAATTGGCGGTCGGACTTTTAGCCGGAAGTTTATTATCATTAATTTTTCCTTTTCTTACCCAAAGTATCGTCGATGTCGGAATCCAGAATCAGGATTTAAATTTCATCTACGTTGTGTTATTAGCCCAAGTCATGCTTTTCCTTGGCAGGATGGGTATTGAAATGATAAGAAGCTGGATTCTACTCCACCTTTCTGCGAGAATTAATATTTCTATTATTTCGGATTTCTTTATCAAATTAATGAAGCTTCCCATAAGCTTCTTTGATACCAGAATGACCGGAGATATTATGCAGCGTATCAACGATCACCACAGAATAGAACAACTTTTGACAAGTTCATCTCTGAACACTTTATTTTCACTGGTGAATCTTGTTATTTTCAGTATTGTTCTCTTGTTTTATGATTACAGACTGTTTGTCGTTTATCTGGTGGGTGCAGTATTGTATATCGGATGGATCACTTTTTTCCTTAATAAAAGAAAAGAACTTGATTATAAAAGATTCTCACAGGTTTCACAAGAACAAAGTAAAGTGATCGAGCTTATCAACGGAATGCAGGAAATCAAAATGCATAATGCCGAAAAGCAAAAACGCTGGGATTGGGAATTTTTACAGGTTAAATTATTTAAAATAAGAATTAAATCTTTATCATTAGAACAATGGCAGTCCGTCGGAGGAAATTTCATTAATCAAATGAAAGATATTCTGGTAAGTTTTCTTTCTGCTAAATTGGTTTTAGAAGGAAATCTTACGTTGGGAATGATGCTTTCCGTTCAGTATATTATTGGACAGCTAAACAGTCCACTTTTACAGTTGATTGATTTCATTAAACAATTTCAGGATGCCAAAATTTCCCTTGAGAGATTAGGCGAAATCCATGATAAAGATGATGAGGAAAATAAAGAAGAACAATACGTTGCTGAAATCCCGCAAAAAGATATAGAAATTAAAGATATGTCGTTCAGATATATTGGTTCTGATGCTTTTGTTTTTGAAGGGTTAAACTTAACTATTCCATATCAAAAAACAACAGCGATTGTTGGAGCCAGCGGAAGCGGAAAAACTACGCTTTTAAAATTATTAATGAAATTTTATGAACCTACTGAAGGTGATATTAAAATCGGAAATACAAAACTGAAGAATGTTTCTCCAAGATTTTGGAGAGATCAATGCGGTGTGGTAATGCAGGAAGGCTATGTTTTCAATGATACTATCGCCAATAATATTGGTGTGGGTGAAGATTATATTGATAAACAAAAGCTAAGAAAAGCCGTAGAAATTGCTAACATTAAAGACTTTATCGAAGGTTTACCATTAAGCTACAACACCAAGATCGGAAATGAAGGTTTAGGCGTAAGTGGAGGCCAGAAACAAAGACTTTTCATCGCAAGAGCCGTTTATAAATCTCCGGAATATATTTTCTTTGATGAAGCAACATCCGCTTTAGATGCCAACAATGAAAAAATCATTATGGAAAATCTGGAGCAATTCTTTAAGGGAAAAACGGCCATTGTTATTGCTCACAGACTTTCTACTGTAAAACATGCTGATAAAATCATTGTTTTAGATAAAGGAAATGTTGTGGAAGAAGGAAGTCATACAGAATTAGTGGCACTAAGAGGCGAATATTACAGACTTGTAAAAAATCAATTAGAACTTGGAAACTAACAAAGATATTTTAGATAACATAGAATTACGTTCTGAAAGTGTTCAGGACATTCTTACACAACCGCCCCACTGGATGATCCGTTGGGGAAATACCATTATTTTTATTATACTTCTGCTTATTTTAGGAATGAGCTATATAATTAAATATCCGGAATTTATCCCTGCACCTATTGTTGTTACCTCACAAAATCCTCCTGAAAAATTAGAAGCAAGAATCAGTTCTAAAATTGAAAAAATATTCATTAAAGACCATCAGGAAGTTAAAAAAAATCAGGTCTTAATGGTAATGCAGTCTGCTGCTAATTATAACGATATTTTAGAGCTTAAAAAGCTGGTAGATTCTATTTCTCCTAATCAGCTAGGTTCATTTCCGGTTCATCAGAGTTCACATTTTAAATTGGGCGAATTACAGGGTGATTATAATAATTTTGCCAAAGCTTTTCAGGATGAAGAACTTTTTACAAGACTACAACCTTATGCTCCGGAAAGTTTAGCTGCCAATCAAAGCCTTTCTGAATATAGAATGAGAATCTTAACGATGAAGCAACAAAAAAGCCTTGAGCAGGCAAAGTATGAGATTACAAAGAAAAGCTATCAACGTTCACAGGAGTTATTCAATCAAGGAGTCATTGCTGCAATGGAACTTGAGAATGAAAAAATCAAATACCTACAAGCTCAACAAAATTTAGAAAACATCAATATTTCATTATCGCAAATGGAAGAAAGTATTTCTAATCTTAATAGAACAAAAAGTGGAACTGTTATTAATACCGAAAAAGATAAAATCACATACTCTTCACAAACATTGCAGTTATTTGAGCAATTAAGAAAATCGTTGAAGCAATGGGAACAGAACTATCTGGTCATTTCATCAACAGATGGTGTCGCCAGTTTTCAGCAGTTTTTTGGCGAAAATCAGTTCGTAAAAACCGGAGATGCTATTTTATCCATTCTTCCTAAAAACAAGGATAAATTAGTAGGCAGAATGTCTGTACCGGCGATAAACTCTGGGAAGATAACTCCAGGAGAAAAAGTTTTAATTAAACTTGACAATTACCGCTTCCAGGAATATGGAATTGTAGAAGGTAGAGTTCAAAATATTTCTCTTTCTTCAGATGATAAAGGAAATTATTACGTAGACGTTATTCTTCCGAAAGGATTAAAGACAAGTTATAATAAAACATTAGTTTTTGATAAAGAGCTTAGAGGAAGTGCCGAAATTGTAACTCAGGATTTAAGACTTATCGAGAGGTTCTTCTACCAAATTAGAAAATTATTGGGATATCAAAGTTGATATTCTTTACATATAGAAAAGCAAAAAACCGCAACTTAATGTTGCGGTTTTTCTCGCTATTGTAGCGAAGACGGGAATTGAACCCGTGACCTCAGGGTTATGAATCCTGCGCTCTAACCAACTGAGCTACCTCGCCGTTTTGGTGGTGCAAATATAGAAAATATTTACTTACCACCAAAATTATTTTATCTTAAAATATTCCAAAACATCACCTACATGTTCGGGTTTGCTGATTATCTTATTGTTAGCATCTAAAATAAAATAAGTCGGAGTTGCATGAACATTGTAAGTATCTACATAACTACTGTTCCATCCCTTTAATTCGGAATCATTGATCCATGGGAATACACTTATTTTTTTGCTGTATGAGTCTTTATCCGTATCCAGAGAAAGTCCTACAACCTGAATATTTTTAGCTTTCAAATCATTGTATTTTTCCAATAGTTTTGGAAGTTCGCTTTCACAGTGTGAACAAGTAGACGACCAGAAAACAATCACTTTTTTATCTGCTTTTACATCATATAATGACTTTGCAGTTGTATTTAAAGGAGACTGGAATTTATTGTTAGGAAAAGTCGCTCCCATCTCAACATTTGTATTCGATTTAATCGTTGAAGCTAACCTATCATTGATTGTACATTTAAGATTTTTAGCAAGACCAAGATATTTATCTTTGAATTCATTCATATCATATACATCAAAGATGTCGATTAATTCAGATAAAACAGTCTGCCCACGCGGAGTTTCTACCTTTAAAGTATCTAAAAGCTTGTCAACAGAAGCACCAACATTCGTGTTCCCTCCGGTATTCAGATAAGCAACAAGTATAGGTCTTAATAATGATGATGTTTCAAGAAGATCATTAGATTTATCTAGGAAGTTAACGATATCGTCCTGAGTAACTTTTTTAGCGCTATCAGCCGATAAGAATTTGCTGTAATTAGTATTATAATAATAGATGAAAGGATGTTGAGCTTGATCAACAGAATTAATACCTCCAGAAAGTCTGCTTATCTCAGTTTTTAAAGCTTTCCCGAAATCAGTATTATCTTTATAATATTCTTTAATTTGAGCTAAAGCTGGTAAAATCAATTCTTTTTTCTGAGATCCTTCCTGTAACTTACTCATTAAATCATTAGACTCATCCTGATAAACAATATTCTTAACTTTATTATCCTGAGTTTCTAACTTTATGCTTACATTTTTATTTTCTGAAATAAAACTAATCGAATTATTAGTATTCGGAAAGTAGATTTTCATCATACCCGAATAATTTTTAGGATATTTAAAAGTCCAAGTATTGTTTTTAACCTGCTCTTTGGATGCAATAATATCTTTCGAGCCGTTTAAAGTATATAGAATAGCGTCTTGTTCTTTAAAATCTGCAGGCGTCTGTACTGTAACAGTGAATTGAGCATGTAAAGAAAATGCAGATAATACTGCTGATAGTATGTAAATCTTTTTCATAATGTAAAAATAAAAAAACTCTCTGATTAATCAGAGAGTTTAAAATATTTTAATAAAATTTTATATTTTTTGACCTTTATATCTTTTAGTATAAAATGCAATAAACATGATTGCAATAGCACCTAAAGCATAAACATACATATCAATTGGTGAGGAAACCCCCGGACCAACTCCTTGTACAGTTGGATCATCTACAACAATTGTTTTCTGTGCATGCCCCATAAATGCAATTAAAAGAAAAAAAGTACCTACTAGTTTATTTATAGTTTTCATATATTTTATTTTAAGATTTTGGTATTAACAGTTTCTCCCTTATCTGAAACAATTTTTACAACGTAAGAATTTTTAATAGAGTTATCTAATTCAATTACAAAATCTGTAGAAGTATTTACTGCTTTTTTAGAGATTACCAGTTTACCACTCATATCATAAACTTCAATATCTGCTTTTTTCCAATTTGGATCAAATCTAACAATATAGTTAGTAATTGCCGGGTTATAAACAACCATTGTTCTTGAAGACTTAACAGGATTCTGAGTTGCTAAGACATCACGATTAGGCTCTCCATAATATAAATCATATGGCGAAGCATTAGTAGTAACAGGAATTGTTTCCCCTTGTTTAGCCTGCATTACACTTCCGTTTGGAGCTTTGTAATAGAAGCCAACACCTGTTGAAAGTTGGTGTGCACCGCTAGCAACTAATTCTGCATTTTCTCTGATCTCAAATTTATAAGACTTAATTTGAGAACTGTAATTCATCAAACTAACGTTCTTACCTTTAAAGTCATTTTCATTAGCTTCGTTGATATATAACCAATAGTTAGAACTAAAGTTTGGATCAATACCTCCTGCTGGAGCCTCTTCAAAAGTACCTAAAAGATTTGCTGTACTAGCCGTATATTGAGTCTTCTGAGCTGAAGTATTTCCTGTAGTACCGTTTGGATAAACAACATAATATGTTCTGTCCAATTCTTTACCGTTAATATCAAGAGCGATAACTCCTAATTGCTTAACAGTTCCTGTTGCTCCATTTTTAGCAGCAGTAACACTATAAGCAGTACCTGATGATCTACCTAGATAATTAAATCTTCTTAAATTACCAAAGTTAAGAACATCATTATTAGCATTATTATTAAGCTTAATAGTAAATGCTCCAAATGGTCTAACCATTGTAGATGAAACGTCTCCTGTAGGAACTCCAGCATTAAACGTAACTACTTTATAAGCTGCAGCTGTACTTCCTGTACCTGTATACTGAACTCCAGTTGCTTCAGTTCTTACACCATAAATATTACTTAGATTCACACCATCACCACTAGCTTCAGCTATTCCGATGTTTGTTAAATCTAAATTAGTAAGATATGGGTTAGCAAATTGGTACATATTTTTTCCATAGTTACCTTGCCATTTACCCGAAGCGCCGTTAAACTCATCTTCAACATATGTATTATATGCTTCATTAAAAGCATTATGACCCTGTCCGAGATTACCAAAGTTAACGTTGGCACCAGCTCCATTCAATGTAGGCGAAGCAACAGGACCAGAGCCGTCATCAGCAAGAGGAACACCTTTAATCGTTCTTGTAACAGTAAGGTCAAGCCCTTGTCCTCCGATCATATAATAAGCAAATCCTTGAGCCGCACCTCCAAATTTATGAAGGGTAAGATTAGCAAAATGATTAGCATCTACTAGATTGTTTCTCCAAAATAGAACATCATTTTTAGAACCTCTTACAGCGCTAAATGTTTTTCCAACCTCAGTCCCTAAAGAAGCAACAGACTTTTGAAAGAATGGCATACCCATTTGTTGGTAATCTCCATGTTTTATCTGTCTCATTTCTTCATCAACAATACCTGTAATATTACCTTGTGGAAGACCAGTAATATATAGCTGTCCATAAGTATAATTAGGGTTTGCAGGATCTAGAGAAGCTGGCTGATCATAAGCAGCTGCCTCATTTAATTTGTTAACAAAATTAGAAGTTGTGGAACCTTCTGGCTTGTCTGAACCGCCAGTTGTAATAGTCTTAAAGGAATCTGTAGCTGTTCCGCTAACCATAAAGTTACCGTGATTTTCAACAACTCCATTTCCTCTCATTTGTACGCCTCCACCAGAATAAACCAGTGTACCTTTACTCACGTACGTAGTAGCAGTGTCATCTACGTGTAATAGTACATTCTGCGCCTGAACAGAACTAACTGCTGCTAATAAACCAATAGCAAATAAACTTTTTCTCATTGTATATAATTATTTGTGTGTTAATACAATCTTCACCCGCAAAGGTAAGATTTTTTTTTCAAGGAAAAAAATATATTTTATTTATTAACAAAAATATTATCTTCGGTTAATACTATTTCTTTCTCCTCTCCTATTGAAAACATATAGTCTTCAAGTACTTTCTCAGTGGTTCCTCTAAGCCCTCTGGCTCCCAAACCTTTCTCCATAGTTTCTTCTACAATCTTATCAATTGCACCGTCTGTGAATACTAAATTCGTGCCATCCATTTTAAAAAGCTCCACAAATTGATTCACAATTGAATTTTTTGGCTCTTTCATGATACGAACCATTACTTCTTTCGTGAGTTTATCGAGATAAGTAATGATTGGAAATCTGCCCAAAAGTTCGGGAATTAATCCGAAAGTACGAAGATCGATTGCATTAATATTTGTTAATACATAATCATCTTCATCTACTTTATTGATCTTTTCTGAGCTGAAACCTATTGCCTGCTTATTCATTCTTCTTTCGATAATCTCCTTGATCCCGTCAAAAGCTCCACCGGCAATAAATAAAATATTTTGAGTATTTACCTGAATATATTTTTGGTCCGGATGTTTTCTTCCTCCCTGAGGTGGAACGTTCACAATACTTCCTTCCAATAATTTTAATAAACCTTGCTGAACACCTTCCCCGGAAACGTCTCTTGTCAAACTCGGGTTATCAGATTTTCTTGCAATTTTATCAATTTCATCAATAAATACAATTCCTTTTTCTGCTTTTTCAACGTCATAATCGGCAACCATTAAAAGTCTAGACAAAATACTTTCAACATCTTCTCCTACATAACCTGCTTCTGTTAAAATCGTTGCATCTACGATACAAAACGGAACATTCAACTCTCTGGCAATAGTTTTAGCCAATAAAGTTTTTCCTGTACCCGTTTCACCGATCATGATGATGTTTGATTTCTCCAACTCCACTTCTCTGTTTTCGTTTTGAGCGTGAAGTAGTCTTTTATAATGATTGTAAACGGCAATCGACAATTGCTTTTTTGCCTGATCTTGTCCAATTACATATTGATTAAGAAATTCTTTGATCTCTTTAGGCTTTTTCAGTTCGTCAATATTTTCTGCAGGAGACTGTTCTGTTTTAGAACCGCCATCCTTTACAATTAAATGAGCCTGTTCTATACAATTTTCGCAAATAAAACCGTTCTGACCAGAAATAAGCATTTGAACTTCACTTCTTTTTCTGCCGCAGAAAGAACACTGGTTTGAATTCATCTTATACTATTATATATGTTAAAGAAAATCGTAAAAAATTTCTTCTTTACGATCTCCTTATTTTTTAAGAATTAATAATTGAGTTTTGAATCTCGGTATATTCTTCGTTAGTTAATTTTAATCTCTCATTTTTAAAATTCATTTCCTCCACTTTATTTAAAGGAATTAAATGAATATGTGCATGAGGAACTTCTAATCCTACAACTGCAACCCCTACTCTTACGCAAGGAATAGCATTTTTAACTTTCTTGGCAACTTCCTGAGCAAAACCCCAAAGATTTTTATACTCTTCGCTGTCCAAGTCAAAAATAAGGTCAACTTCTTTTTTAGGAACTACCAAAGTATGTCCTTTCACCAATGGCATTGCATCTAAGAAAGCAACAAAATCTTCATTTTCCGCAATTTTATATGATAGAATCTCGCCATTAATGATTTTTGTGAATATTGTACTCATTCTTACTAGAAATTAGATGTTAGAATTTAGTTTATAAAGTAATTTCCAGAACTTCGAAAGACAATTTGTTTCCGTTTGGTAAAGTAATTTCTGCAGTGTCACCAATTACTTTTCCTAGCAAACCTTTAGCGATCGGAGTATTTACTGAGATCTTTCCGGTTTTTAAGTCACTTTCGTTATCTGGTACCAATTTAAAAGTCTGCTCCAGGTTTGTTGCATTATTTTTAAGTCTCACTGTTGTTAAAATTGAAACTTTTGAAGTATCTAATAGGCTTTCATCTATAATTTTTGAAGAAGAAACAACGTCTTTAAGTTTAGAAATTCTCATTTCCAACATACCTTGTGCTTCTTTAGCAGCATCATATTCCGCATTTTCCGACAAATCTCCTTTGTCTCTGGCTTCTGCAATCTGCTGAGTAATTTTTGGTCTCTCTACAGTTTCTAACTGTTCCAGCTCAGCTTTCATTTTCTCTAAACCCTCCTTTGTTACATAGCTTGCCATAATTTTCAAAATTTAGTTTTAGTATAAAAAAATAATCCGACATTTGCCGGACAATGTTTTGTTGTAATAATCGTTTAAGTTTTACAAATATATAAAAATTTAAATTGAAATGAAAAAAAGTTTCTCAATCTTATCTATTTTCATATTGCTGATATTCAGTAATTTAACTATAAATTCATGCGGTAGTAGGGAAGACACTGTCAGTTGTTTTCCGAACGCTCCCATTGGTGTAATATTAAACCTTAATCTTCCTGCTTACTATTCTCTGAATCAAGTTGGAGGCTGGAAATACATTGACGAGCAAAGTTCGGGTACCAGAGGGCTCATCGTTGTAAGAGCTTCCAGCACGACATTTAAAATCTATGACAGAAATGCACCACATATTTGTCCGGATACCAACACTACTCTTGAGGTTAAAGATGACATCAGTGTGGTGTGCCCGAAAGATAACGCAAAATGGATCTTATTAACTGGCCAGCCAACAGCCGTTGCCAATATTCCACCAAAGACTTATGTGTCTAATTATGACGCAAATAGTAATGTTTTAAATATCTATTATTAAGATGAAAGTTGTTATACAACGAGTTTCTGAGGCCAACGTAAAAGTCGATGGCAAAATTGTAGGAGAAATAGGAAAAGGACTAATGCTTTTGGTAGGTATTGATGAAAATGACGAAAAAAATGATGCAGATTGGTTGGTTCAGAAAATTTTAAGTCTTAGAATTTTCGGTGATGAAGATGATAAACTCAATCTTTCTGTAAAAGATATTTCTGGAGAGATTCTTTGCATCAGCCAGTTTACATTAATTGCTGATTATAAAAAAGGAAATCGTCCGTCTTTCATCAAAGCGGCGAAACCTGATAAAGCTATTCCTCTTTTTGATTATTTTAAAGAAGAAATTTCAAAATCAGGGCTCAAAACTGAGAGTGGAATTTTTGGAGCTGATATGAAAGTATCCCTAATCAACGACGGCCCCGTGACAATTATTATGGATTCCATTACAAAAGCTTAAATTTACAACAGAATAATTTATACAAAAAATGAAAAAAACCTTAGTTGCTTTAGTTCTTCTTGCAGGAATTAATTTTTCTTATGCTCAAAAATCTTATACTGACGATCAAAAAGCGTCTTATTACATAGGTCTTGATATTGCTCAAAATCTTAAAAAACAAGGACTTGCTATAGATCCGGATCTTTTGGCTCAGGCAATAAAAGATGAGCTTTCGGATAAGCCAAGATTATTACCAAAAGAAGAAATGGGCCCTTTCTTACAAGGTTTCATGCAGAAACAAAATGAGAAAAGACAGGCTCAGGACAAATTAAAAGCTGACGAAAATAAAAAGAAAGGAGCAGAATTTCTTGCAAAAAACAAGCTAAACAAAAAAATAACAACTACAGCAAGCGGTTTACAGTATGAAGTTTTGACACCAGGTGACGGAAAAGCAAAACCTACTGCTTCAAGCAATGCTACTGTATCATATAGCGGAAAATTGATGGATGGAACCATTTTCGATTCTACGAAAAAACAAGGTGGAAAACCTATTGAATTAAACATTTCAAGTGTTATAAAAGGGTGGACAGAAGGTATTCAATTAATGAGCAAAGGTGCTAAATACAGATTTTATATCCCTTCCGATTTGGCGTATGGAGATAGCGGAGCTGGCGGAGTAATTCCTCCTGGAGCAACGTTAATTTTCGATGTTGAGCTTGTAGATTTTAAATAAGAAATCGATTTAAAATAAAAAACGTCTCTCAAAATTTAGGAGACGTTTTTCTTGCAGTAAACTTAAAATTATTATCTTTATTCCCAAGTTTTAGAAATAATTTAAACTAAAAATCAAAAAAACCATGAAAACCAGAATCTTTATTATATCGATTTTCTGTTTCTTCCTTTCTTTTGGACAAAGCAGAAAGGGAGAATTTCAATTACAGAAAAACTCAAATTCACACAGCCTTTATGTTACTTTTTCTAAAAATTCAAATGCTGTTGACATTATTAATTATACACAAAGTAAAAATCCGGAATTCAAAGAATTTGTAAGAGAAAACGGAATTTCATTTGTGAACGACCTCGGTTTCAGTAATAGAAAACTGAGCGAAATGGCTGAAAGCAGTAAAAAAAATAAAAACTCAGGAGAATCAATTGAAAAATTAAGAAGAATTTTCAAAATTGAAACTTCAGTAAAAAACAATGAAGATATTTTAAAATTAGCCGAAAGTTTTGAAAAATTTTCTGAGATAGAATATGCTTCAATATTAAGTAATGAACCTATTGAACCGCCTGCAACGGCTACTTTTGTTATTACACCTAATTTAGAAGCTTCTCAAACTTATTTATTTGAAAACCCCGGAATCAATGTAAATTATGCATGGTCAAGAGGAATTACAGGGCAAAATGTAAGAGTTCGTGATGTAGAATATGGTTTTCACAAGACTCATGAAATGTTGGTTGACAGAAATACCGTTCAATTAGAATCCGGAGTTTCTCCAAATGTATCATTAACAACTCCGACAAGTACTTATTACAGCTGGCTTGATCATGGAACTGCCGTGATGAGTATTTTAGGTTCAGCAAAAGATAATATCGGACTTTCAGGAAGTGCTTACAATGCTACCGAAATGAAAGGTTTTCTGGAATGGACAACTGCTTCATATAACAGAGTCACAGCCGTAACAAGAGCTATTAATGCTTCTCAGGCAGGAGATATTGTTTTGTACGAAATGCAAACCGGAGGTCAAAACTCCAATTATGTTCCGGCAGAATATGACAATCTTATCTGGGATTTAACAAAAGCAGCAACAGAATCCGGAATCATCATTATTGCAGCCGCAGGAAATGGTAACGAAAATCTTGACGGTTCTTTTTATGCGGCTTATAACGCAAGAGGAAACAGCGGTGCTATTATTGTTGGAGCAGGAACCAATACGACTGCTCACTCAAAATTAAGTTTCAGTACGTATGGTAACAGAGTGGATGTACAAGGTTGGGGACAAAATGTTTTGGCCGCAGGTTATGGCGGTTGGGCAACTTATGACGGAGATACCAACAGAACCTATACCCTTTTCAGTGGGACAAGTTCTGCAACACCAATTGTGTCTTCTGCAGCTATTTTGATTCAATCTTATTATCGTCAGGCTACTGGGCAATACTTAACTCCAGCAGCAATGAAAAGTCTTTTAGTAACAACCGGAATTCCTCAAGGTGGAGTTTTAACCACAAAAATTGGCCCTCTTCCGAACATCAAAGCAGCTATCGAGCAATTGGAAAGTAGTCTTGTACTTTCTGCAAGAAATACAAATGTAACTCCATTAAAAATTGAAGTTTATCCTAATCCGGCAACCAATTCTATTTCAGTGAGAAGTCCTGAAAAAAATATTGATTTTGAAATCATTAACATGGCAGGACAATCTATTTTAAAGGGTTCAACCTCATCTGATGAAAAATTGAATATTTCTAATTTACCAAAAGGAACTTATATTATTAATGCTACAGATGGGCAAAGAAGAGTTGTTGAGAAATTTATTAAGCAATAATTTAAACGTCTAAATTTTAATAATAATTTTTAACGCAAAGTTCACGAAGATCTTTTCAATTATAATGATAAAATTAAAAACGTCTCTCAAAATTTTGAGAGACGTTTTTTTAAAATAACCTTTTATAAAACTATTTCGCAGGTACACTGCTGAAATTAAGTGCGATTTTTAAGTTCATATCTGAACTTGTCTGATTTTTCAATTCGTACACCGTTCTTACGGTAACTCCTGAACTTTTTACTACTTCATCCAAAAACCCTGTGTCATTAAGATCAAGGTTTAAACTTGCTCCATCAGTAGAAATACTTGAACGAGATGCTACTAATCTTTCTTTGGTTCCACTTGAAGAAATAAATACTTTGATTGATTTCAGAGCGCTCAGATTTCCTCCCGATGGAGAAACCACAGAAATTTTAGCATCTGAAATTCTTACATCTTTAATCTGTGCATTGTTATTCCCTCCAAACCAAGTCTGAACATTTGTAGCTGTTGCCGTAGAAGAAACTTCTTTATCAGCAGGAACTCCTGTAGAAATTAAAACATTGGTTGTATAAGGAAATGTATTCTGAACAAGTGACTGTACCGTTCCACAACTCACTAAAGCTGCAGAGGCTACCATCGCTGTTAATATCATATTTTTCATAATAGTAATTCTTTTATAGATAGAATTACTTACAGAAACTGTACCAAAATTATTCTACGCTTACTTTAAAATTCCCTTTTGTATTTCCGGAAGCCATATTGCTCTTTCCTATAATTAACCAAACTTCGCCTTTACCCACAACCTCGTGTGTGATTTCTCTTCCAAAAGGTCCGTCATACTTTCCGTTTGGCATTTTTATTTGATTAAATCTGATATTAAAATCTTTTTCTTTAGTGGAAATCGTAGCCTTGATATCTGGTTTTTCGTAGTTTGTAATTTTTAAAACCAATTCCTGATTATCTTTTGTAAACTCTTCCCCAAGTGTAAATGGAAGTTGAGAAGCGTCGGCTGTTCTGATGATCTGCCCTTCTTTCATATTTCTCATTACTCCGGTTTTCAAGACCTCTTTTGTGACGGGAGAATTATTGATGATTGAATCTTTCATTCTTATTGCCGCCGAATCTACTTTGGATGGTGAGTCTGGCATTTCTGTGACCGCCATTGAATCTTTACTCGGAGTTTCCGTAATATTGGCTTCTTTTTTACAAGAAATAATAATCAATGGGATCAACAATAAGGATTTTTTCATAATAGTTATTTTTAAATGAAACATTGGAGTTTTAATTTAAGCTTATTAAAAAATTTAACCACAAAAGATACAAAAGCCATGATTGAACTATTTAATTTTAGCTATTTTGAAAACAAAAGCTCTCAAAAGAATAATATGTGTTCTTGTTTGCAGTTCATCATAAACTTAAATAATGTGTTTAATCTTTTGTTTCTTTTGTGGTTAAAATAACTAAGCTTTAAACAAGTTTAACTCATGATGCTATTCAGAAGCTAAAATTGTTCCATAAAGCATATTAAAACCTTAAAAAAAAGCTTAGTTTATTATTTTTCAGAAATCAAAGCCTCCTTTCTTATAGCTCTTAACATGAAGTACATAAAATTGAGCATTATCCCCATCAAAATGGTAACTCCCCATGTTTTTGAATGCTCCAGAGGATAAATAAATCTAACGGCAATATCATTAAATAATCCGAACGGATTGTTCAGAACATCCCAACTGTTCCATCTTAAAAATCGACCAAGATAGACTCCAAAACTGCTTAGAAATAGAAACAAAACAGCAATAATGCTAATTGTTGTCCTTTTAAAATAAGATGAAAGCATTTTCTCAATATCCATCAAACTAATGAAACCACACATTAATCCCGTCCAGGCGTACGAAAGAATAACGATAAGATCATACCAAATAGGTACCGAGCTTCTTGCTTTTAGGTGAAAAAGATCTGTAAGGATATAAGGTGAATTAGGGAAAAATAAAATCCAAACGATAATCGCAAAAGCTAATGCAACTTTGCTTCTAATGCTAAAAATAACCAAAATGCTACTTATTACAAAAGGAATCCATGCCAAAAATAAATTCCAATTAAGGAACAAAAATACCCTTGTATCACTCAAATAATACCTGAATATTGAAAGACTGAAACAAAATAATGTCATCAGTATTAACAAAATTGTAATCTCAAATCTGTGACTGTTTTTTAATTTTTTCATCATTTTAGAACAAATTATTTAATTGTTTGATAGTAAAGAACCTTAGAAAGAAAGCTCTCTTTTTGTTGAACCTTTACTCTTTCCAGAATGTCTTTTTTCATACTTTCATAATGCTTTTCCTCAGCATATTTCAATAAATACTCTTCGTTAAAATTAACTGCGGTTGTATGATAGTAATGATCAAAATTATTGTGTTTTATATTTTGAGAAGTTATGAAACCACCCCAATTGAAATAACTACAAACTAAAATCGTTCCATACACATACCCAATCATTGTATTGAATAAAAATGCATTCCTTTTTTTCATTTGAATTTTAATGAAGGTCATGATTAAACCAATTAATTATAAAATCAAAAATCCACAAACACCTAATCTTTTATAGGTAAAGCCATAGCTGATAATGTATTCGTAGTTTTTCATCATTGCTGAAAAAACAAGAATTACATTTAATACAATCCAGATTTTGGCTAAACTTTTCATCAAACCTGCTTTAGGATCGAAATTAAAACTCGATTTAAAATAAAACATGATCACCAAAATTGCCATTATAATCGAAACGATTACCGCATTTACTCTTTCGTGAGTTTCTTCGGAAAGCTGATTGGGTGTTTTTACAGATTCAAAAAACTGTTCGTAATTGTATGTTGCGATAAAGAATATCAATAAAATATTTAATGAAAAGAAAGAAATTACTCCGCTCATTCTTTCAGCATCCAAATCAAGAAAAGAATACGTTGATTTCTGAATTTTATTTTCTTCCGTGAAATTGTCATCTAAAATATGATTCTGTTTGTAGATCATCTTTTCAATCGTATAATTCCAATAATTAAAAGCGAAAAAGAAGCCTAAAACCGTAATTACTAAAAGTTGCCAGAAGTTAATATCTAATTCGATATTTTTGAAAAGATTGGCAAAATGATCGCTTCCCGCGGAATAAATTCCAAAGAAAATAGCTATTAACACAAGCGGAATTAATACAAAAGCCAATGTTTTTTGCCATAATCCGGAGATATTTCTTTTCGGCAGCCATTTATCAAAATTGAAAAATCTACAAATAAATGTGAAGCAGTTAACCACAAAAACAGGGATGAGAAAAAGGGTTTTCAATCTTCTGTTTTTTGACCTGTAAGACAACAATAAAAGTGAACTTGCAATAGCCAAAAATGATGGAAAATCCCCATACCAAGCAAAAGCAATACTAGAAAGAATGCTCGTTACAAAAAGTATGAGAAATGTTCTGGTTCTGTTTTTCTCAGGCGTTTTGTATAACGTAAGTGCTGAATAAATGATTCCTAGAATTCCTAGGTTCAATCCTACATTTTCATCGTAAAATACAATGATGAATGCTAAGGTGGTGAGTAATATATAATGATGTGTTTTCATAATGAGGGTAAATGTTTCGTTGTTAGTTGTTGGTTATGAATGTTAGTAAAATATTGGAGTTTGTTTTTGTTGGATAAAATCTTTCAAATGGTCAAAATTCTGCCACAGGAGATTTTCAAAATCCCAATCGTGGAATGATCTCATGCTTCGCCCTTTTTGGAAGGCATTTCTATAGGTTTTAAAGTATTCAGGAAAAACAAAAGTTCCCAATAACAAAACCCCTAAAAGGTAAGCGCTTCTCTTACCGTTCCCGAAAAGCAGATACTGCATTGCAATCTCATCCTGAATATTGGTGCTGTAATCGGTAATTAGGTGATAGACATCGTGGTTTTCCATTTTGGGAATCATTCTGAAGCCGTGTTTTTGATAAAACTCTCCCATCGTTTTTCCTAGTGAATCTTCTTTAAAGCTTAACAATTGCTTTTCATTGAATTGCCATTGTCTTTTTTTCTTTTTAAAGTATTTTCGA
Source organism: Chryseobacterium glaciei (assembly GCF_001648155.1). Lineage (NCBI taxonomy): Bacteria > Pseudomonadati > Bacteroidota > Flavobacteriia > Flavobacteriales > Weeksellaceae > Chryseobacterium > Chryseobacterium glaciei. Next base: position 1,363,973 of record NZ_CP015199.1, read on the forward strand.
TATTGCTTTTGAGAGTTTTCGTACATGAAAAGCAGGAATCGAGTGCGTAATTTTTTCATTTGTTTATTATTTTTAATTAGTTATAAAAAAAGAAGGAGTAAAGGAATAATACAGGAAGATTTAATAGAATGATCAAGGCAGATTCCAAGCATGCACCAAACTTATTCTGATAAAATCCGCCGTAAATAAGAAGTCCAAAAAACATTATTGCATTGGTTAAAATTCCAAAACCTAAGAAAAATAGTGACGCTATTGCAAATTCTTTAGTCTGACTAAATATAAATCCGAAAAGAAATATATTTCCCAAAAGGAAAGTAGTCCAGAACGTATATTTTCCTATATTTTTAATTGTTGAATTGTTCATTCTTTTAATTATTAATTTTATTTTAAGCAAAGAACTTTGAGTTGCAAAGTTTAAAAACAAAAAAATATAGAGCTTACCTCCCTATTAATTTTTCTAGCATATTTAGGTGTTCTGTAAAAGCTTCTCTTCCACTTTGGGTGACTCTGTAAGAAGTTTTAGGTTTTTTACCTACAAATTCTTTCTTCACTTCAATGTAAGCTGCTTTTTCCAATGCGTTACTATGACTGGCCAAGTTGCCGTCTGTGATTTCCAACAGACTCTTCATTTCCGAGAAATCAACCCAGTCGTTGACCATGAGAACGGACATAATGCCCAATCTCACACGGCTTTCGAATTCTTTATTGAGTTGATTTATATTGATCATAATTTCAGGTGATAGGTTTCAGGCTTCAGGAATTAGTTTCCGAGGCGCAAATTTATGTTTTATTTATACTTTTTATGCATAATCAATCCATACACAATGTGTAAAACTCCAAAGCCAAATGCCCAAAACAACAATCCCCATCCCAAGAAAAATATGGAAAGTAAGCCTAAAGCGATCTGACAATAGCCTAAATATTTTACATCCGTTAAAGTATATCTTTCGGCATTTACTAAAGCTAATCCATAAAAGATCAATGTTGCGGGAGCTACCAAAACGAAAAAGTGATGATATAAAAGCGCTAAACAAACCAATCCGCCCGTTATCAAAGGAACACAAAATGTGAATAACAGTCGCTTGGTTGTAGCGTCCCAAATTTTAAGTCCTTTCTTTTTACTTTTATTTGCCGTAAAAAAATATCCGCTGAGAACAGCCACAAACAGAATCAAAGTTCCAATAATAACCAATTCGCGAACTAAGGCAGGACTAAATATATTTCTGTTACCGTCAAAATAGTTAATTCCCTCTCTCTGAAAAACAACATACACATAACCGGCACCAATAAGCGCCGCCAAACCAGCAACAACTCCGGATAACCCGCTCAATGAAATAAATCTGGAAGAACGCTCCATCATGGAACGAATATGCGACAGATCTTCGTGATAGTTTTTTGAATCCATATAAAGAACTTTGAAATACAAAGTTATAATTAATTTTTAATCTGCAAACTATTTTTTCAAAAATGTAGAAATATTTTATTTAAACAAAAAGCCGCTGAAAATTTCAACGGCTAGATTTATTTAAAAGGCTGAAAACTATTTCGCTCTCAATCTCTCTTTAATAGACTCAATATTTTTCTTTGCAGAATCTTCAAGAATTAAACTTGCGCTCATGTGGATTCTTGCAGGCATTAATTCATTGAAATGATCTGTTCCTTCCCAAGATACTTTTTTAATTAAAGCTAAAGCATCGCTGCTTCTTGTCGCTAAAGTCTGCAAAAACTTCTCTAGTTTAACATCCATTTCTTCAATATTTTCTGAAACTGAATGATACACATTATGTTGCTCTGCCCATTCTGCTGATCTGAAATCTGCATCAATCGCCATTGCTGAAAACTGAGATTTCCCAATTTTTCTTTCAACATATGGCCCGATTACGAATGGCCCGATTCCTAAATTGATCTCCGTTAAAGCCAAAGCAGAATCTTTCGTTGCAAAACAATAATCCGCTCCACAAGCAAGACCTACTCCACCGCCCGTTGTTTTTCCCTGAACTCTTACGACTACAATTTTACCGCAGTTTCTCATCGCATTCAAAACTTTAGCAAAACCTCCGAAAAATTTTGTTGATGCTTCCAATTCTTCAATAGACAAAAGTTCATCAAAACTTGCTCCTGCACAGAATGCTTTTTCACCTTCACTTTTTACAAGAATAGCTTTAACCTCATCTTTAGCACCTTCATCCAAAATGGTCTGAGCCAGTTTTTCTAAAATTGCTCCCGGAAGAGAATTACTTTTTGGAGTTCCGAATGTGATCTCGGCAATATTGTTTTTCAGTTCTGAAACTACGAATTCGTTCATTTTTTAATTATAATTAGATTCTTACAAAAATACTAAATACGAAGCTTTTACCTAGAACAAAAAGCAAATATTCTTTAATAAAATATCATACACAATCAGTAAAAATACGGAGTCCCAAATTTGGTATTTTCTACTCTACCTACAGTTTTATATATATCGTTCCTTTGAATTGTTAATAAACACCAACAATTGGCGAGATCCGAAAAGCCTTAAAAAAGAGTAGGAACATTTAAAACTGAAAAAAATAATATCATGGAAGAATTAATGGGAGTCATCAAATCATTCTCCGGAAACTTTGCCCCTGTAAACTTTATGTTCTGCGATGGAAGATTATTAAGTATTGCACAAAATTCCGCTCTCTTCTCTCTTTTAGGAACTACCTATGGAGGCGACGGTGTTTCAACTTTTGCTTTACCAAACCTTAACGGGCGCTATCCTCTGGGAATTGGAAGCAATGGAAGTCAAACTTACGTATTGGGAGAGCAGTCTGGAACTCCACAAACGACGATCATGTCTATGAACTTACCTACCATTACAAGTCAATTAAAAGTTGCTAAAGCTAATGCTACTTCAGCTTCACCATCTGCAACTTCATCAATTGCAATTCCGGGAACAACTGTAGGTAGAGATTTTACTGCCATACCAAGTTTTATCGACAATGCAACTCCAACATCTATTACATTTCTTAATCCACAATCTGTAATGTTTATCGGACAGAATCAACCCATCAATAATATGATGCCTTATATGGGACTTAACTACATTATTTGTGTTCAGGGAATTTATCCTTCAAGACCTTAATTTAAAAATAAGTATTAATAATAACCAACAATTAAAAAGAAAATATCATGGAAGAATATTTAGGAACCATCAAAATGTTTGCAGGAAACTTTATCCCAAGAGGATATTTAGCATGCAACGGAGCTTTATTAGGCATTTCACAAAACCAAGCTCTTTTTTCACTTTTAGGAACGACTTATGGAGGAAACGGTACAACAAACTTTGCTTTGCCTAATCTAAACGGTCGTGCACCAATCGGTTCAGGAATTGCTAATACAGGAAAATCAGTAAACCTTGGTGAAGTAGGAGGAACTCCAACAACAACATTGTTTAACTCAAACTTACCAAGTTTTGTAAGCCAATTGAAAATCTCTAAATCTAATGCAACAACAGCTTCTCCATCATCAGCATCATCAATTGCTATTCCTGGAACAACTGTTGGTAGAGACTTCACTCCGGTTCCTAGCTTTGTAGATACAGCACCGGATACAGTAATCAATGCAGCCTCAGTTACTTTTACAGGTGCAAATGTGCCTATTGAAAATATGCCACCATACTTAGGTATGAACTACATTATTTGTGTAGAAGGAATTTTTCCTTCAAGACCATAAAAAAATACATTTATAAACATCTAAAAAATTAAAATCATGAAAAGCACTACTTTTTTCTTAATCTGTAGTCTGCTCATTTCTACTTTCACCTTTGCGCAGACTAGTACTGAACAATTTGAAACGGAATCTCACGGAAGTACAAGCTTCACGGATAACGGAGTAATCTTTAACATTCTAACTCATGTAGGCGGGTTCGACATTCAGGCCAACTACCCAAATACTGGTTGGAATGGTACAGCAAATGACAATAGATATATTGATAATTCCGGAGCGGGAAATATTGCAGTTGGAGCATCATTCAGCATCAAAACAACATCTAATTTGTATAAAGTAAACAGATTTTGGATATTCTTATCTGATACAAGTTTAAATCAAACGGTAGCCGGTACACTTACTGTAACAGGTAAATTAAACGGAATTACAAAGTATACACAGACCAAAAGTACAGGTTTTGCAACCGGTTTAGGCTCTACAAATGGATATACTTTGATCGATTTAACCAATCTTAATGGTCAGAACTATTCGAATATTATTGTCGATCAGCTTCAAGTTACTCTTGGTGGTCTTTATACGTATGCAGGTCTTGACGCTTTCACTTGGGTAAAAGATACAGGTATTGTTTTAGCCACCAATGAAGCAGCTGGTGTGATCAAAAAGCAGGCAAGCATTTATCCTAACCCGACAAATGGTCCTCTTACGATAAAAACTGAAGAAAATAATAAAGCCGAGATTTATAATCAGGAAGGAAAATTGGTCAAAAGCCTAGACATCAAAAAAGGTATCAATGAAACTAATATTTCTGAACTTCCAAGTGGAGTTTATTTAATAAAAACACCCTCAGAATCTTATAAAATCATTAAGAAGTAACTACTGGAGTTAAAAAAATCTAATAACCATGAAAATTTTAACATAAGTATATTGTACCACGAAGATTCTAATTACATAAGTGAAGAAATCCCCTGATTATTTCAGGGGATTTTTGTTTTATCTTGTCCATTTATGGAGATGTTCAATTCTTACATTTCTTTTCATTAACGATTGAAACCTTAATTTAAGCAGTATTTTTCGGCCTTCAATTGTTCGGGTAAAAATTAAATCAGACGCTTCCATCATTTCACTCCATGTGTTACAGAAAAATTCTGCACTTTTTTTATTTTTAGCGAAAATTTCAGGCAATGGATAGTAGCTATTCTTCTTTATAAAAAAAAGATTTCTTTTTTGCTCCAACAAATATCTTGGATTATCAACAGGAGAAATTAATTCCTGCAACGTTTGGATAAATTGAGATCTTTCATAATTGCTTCCTCCTTCCAAATGACAAACTGAGTTTTTGTAGTAATCAGCCGAACTTACAACTTTGAGTTTCTCAAGAGGTGTTCTAATAATTCTTTCATTCATTAAACCTTTTACGACAATATTTCCTATCAATTCAATATGCTTTGCTATGTTTTTATATTTAAAATATTGTTGTAATGCTCTATAAAACTTCCCGCCATAGATCAAGAGTCCAACTGCTCCGAATAAAAATGCAAACCACGAAAAGCTTGTTACAGAATTAATAGATTTAGCTGATCGAAACATTCCCACCAATAAATCCCACCAAAACATCACAAAAGAAGAAACAGCAACTCCTGAAAGATTCCCTATCATTTTACCAAGATATTTCATCTTCATTTTTTTGTTGTCTTTCATTTCTTCAAAAGGAACCTGTATTTCCTCTATAAGAATATTTCCCTTATCTAAAGCTGTTTTCCAATGGCTAGAAAGGCTTTTCCTATCGCTGGCAGAAGCAAATGTACTTTGATTAATCAAAGAAACTTCGTGAATATTTTCAATAGTTTTGATATTTAATCTTTCAAAATTATTTTCTATGGTAGGATTGTCCTTACTTGAAATCCCAACAAATGTTTTAAATCGTTTTCTTATAATATCAAAATCTTGTCCGCCATTTTCGCTATTCCCATCAAAACATACAAGATGCCAAATATTGCCTGTCTTCTCAGGATTATCTTTCTGGGTTCTTATTACTCTTCCTCTCATTTGATTTGAAAGAACGAACGAGCTTACAAAACTTGCCAAAATAAGCGCATTCATTTTAGGAGCATCCCAACCTTCTCCTAAAAGTGATTTTGTTCCTATTAAAATTTGAATTTCACCACCTTGAAAAATTTCTGTAATGATATGAACAATATCGTGTTTTATAGACTCAGAAAGATTCACCAAAAGATATTCGCTATCATAAGAAAGCTCGGAAACAGAAACTTTTGGAATCCCTTTTTTCATACAAAACTCATCAAATAATTCTAAGGCTATTTTAGGAATAATCACAATACTGCCTGTTAAAACACCAATTTTTTTATGTTGTAAATTTTCTCTTCTTAATTTTTCAAAAATTGAAATAGCTCCCATCTTATCAAGATCGAAGGTGTTTGTTTTTTCAGTACTTAAATATTCTTTTTTGATAAAATCTGTAAGAATGACCATTTTCAAGTCTTCCTTTAAAACAGAATACTCAAAATCTGCAATATCTTTTATACCTTGGAGTTTTCCCATGCTTGAATTAAGAATCTGAGATAGATTTTTATTCTCAAAAAAACTCACTCTTTTCTTGTCTAGAAAACCATGTCGTCTTAATCGGTTTTCAAGATCTGTGCGATGTTCTTCTGAGTCTTTAAAATCAATTCCGTCAACAAATAAATAAAAATCAAGTAATTCTTCAAACCAAAAGAAATCAAATTCGAGGATAAATTTTTGTTCGTCTCCAATGATTTCAAAATGAATTTCGGGAATTTCTTTACCTCTAAAATTCATGTAAACTAAGCCTGAAGTATAGGAAGATACATTCTCATAGATCCATTCTAAATGCAATTGCGGATTTTGATATACAGAATGATTTTCTATTGCATTTAAAAGAACATTATCATTTTTAATTTCTTCAAAAAATTGGTTAGCCTGAATATGATACTGCTCTATTTTCAGTTGTTCCTGTTGCGTTGGTAATGTAAAATAGACCAAATCCTGATGCGGACATAAATCTCCTTCTATCATTAATTCCGGAACTGAGATCTCAACGTCTACAGCACCATTCAGTTGAATATATCGTTGCCATTCGGCTCCAGAAACATCAAAAGGAGGAGTTGCGGTAAGCGCTACAATCGTAGGATTAATTTCCGTCTTTAGATCTATTAAACTTCTCCACCATGTATTTTGAAGATGATGGGCTTCGTCTAAAATAAAAGTTCCTACTTTCTGCTTTTTTAATTTCTTTACAACTTCTGAAATTGTATAATGGGAAGAAATTTCATCTGTTTCTTCATCAACAATTTCTTTTAGATTATTGGAAGCAGCATGAATTCCCTGATAGGTAGTAACTGTAATAAAACTGGGATTTTTAATATCTGTAGAAATCCAATCAGGAGTGATTTCTATATTGAGAAAGAGCTCACAAAATCTTTGAATCCATTGATTTCTGATGGCTAAAGTCGGCGCAACAATCAATGTGGGTTTATTAAGTCTTAACATTACCTCTAATCCCAAAACCGTTTTCCCAGAACCTGGAGGAGCTACAATATGAAGATGATTATCGGTAAGATATTCCTCAACATTATCGAGGAAATTTTTCTGATATTTTCTCCAATTATATTTAAATTTTAAACCTTCTGGAAACGTGTTCATTCCATTTTATTTTTTTAAGGCTAAAATATATTTGTCAATATACATCTCTTTTTCTTTCAATTTATATTGCTGAATATATCTGGGATGCTCCAGAACCGTCATTTTATCGAAAAGTTTTGCTTCTTTATTGAGTTTGGAAATAAAATCTGCATTTTTCTTTCCTAAAATAAAGACTTCTGAGGTATCGACATTTAAGCTGATATGCTTTCTTAAAGAATCAATCATAAAATCTTTCACGTCTTCGAATAGCTTTTTATCGTCGTAATAATTAGCATTTAACCAACCTGTTTTTGCTTTTCTTACAATCGCTAAAGGAAAAGGAGAATTGATATAAAAATCCTTGTAGAATTCTTCTGCACTGCCGTATGCTTCGATCATATCATACATAAAGACAGAAGAAATTTCATGTGTGCGAGCAGATTTCATTGTAATTCCGCAAACAGATTCCAAACGTTTTGTATCGGTAAACGGAACACCCGTCACTCCTGCTCCATGACGACTAGGATTGATTCCGATTATGAATTTCCTTTTATTGGAATCGTTATAATATTTTTGATAAAACTTTTGCATGACTTCCATCGTTTCCGGATTATCTAAATACGGATTCAAGACCTGAAAACCTTCGGGAAGATTTCCTGAATATTCCAGATTTTTATTGAACTGAACGACTTGATCAGCAAAAGTTTTATTCATATTTAATCTTTAAGAAAAATAAAGTTTTCAGGTTCATTATCCTCGTCGCCGTCTACATCATCCTCGTCACCTTCTTCACTTAAAGCCAATTCTATATCAATAAACTGAATATATAAACCACAAATTTCTCCGTTAGCATCATAAGCAAAGTAAACAGGATAACTACCATCACCAAAACCACTTGCAAACATCGGAATCTGATAATTTGTGTTGGGAACAGTCCAATTGATCCAATCTCCCGCTTCTCTCTGATTGTTTGGATGATCTTTATAACTTTGCTCGAAAATTCCGGCAAAATAATCATCGTAAACATTGTCGACATCCGTCTCAGCTACAAATTTATCTACAAACGGAAGCACTTCAGCATCTGTAATACATCCTAATCCAGCATCAACTCCAAAACCGAAAAAATCGTCTTCGGTTACACCTTCCAATTCTTCAATTCCGATTAGAGCTTCACGATAAATAACAGGTTTTTCTTTGGTAAATTCAACTTTTACAACAGCATATCTGTCGCCCCAATCTTCAGATTTTACCACTGCAATTGTCACAGGGAAATCTCCTTTCGGAGCCTGAATGAAATAAGGTTTTTCATTAGAACTCAGATAAACAAGCGGATCTCTCACCACCACTTTTCCGGAAGGAAGAGAGACATTTCCGATTGCCATCGTTTCCATTTTCTGTCCCAGAATTTCATTCGAAGTAAAATACGTTTCAAGGTCTGTAGGACAAACCATGATATCTTTTACTTCTTCCCATTTTTGCATCCAGTTTTCGTTCATTATAATTTATGATTTAATTGTAAGCATTAAAAATACAGCTTATTTAGTCTCCGTCAAACTCTTCTTCGTCTTTTAATCCTTTAATAAATGTTTCAAAATCCTTTGCCAGAAAAATTTTCCTGTAATCATCTTCCTGATCTACATGTACCACTTCCGGCTCGCCGTCTTTTCCGCACTTAGAGTAGTCAAGTAAGATCATATCATGACCTGCAGAAGGACAGTCAGCAATATACACACCGTCATTTGGGTATCCCCATTCTTCCATCATAAACTGACTTCCAAGTTCTCCACAAACAGAATAGGTTTTCTCTCTTCCGATTCCCATTAGTCCTGTAATTGCGACATGATCTTCTGCCCAGGAATTGTCTTCTGTTGTTGGGAAACAGCTTTTTTCTACCAATCCTCCGTTTTGAATTCTCATTAATTCGATATAAGAAGCAGGCAGTTTATATCCCAATTCATTTTCAATTGAAGAAATCATTTCATCATCAGGAAATTCTTCGATGTAATCTCTTACTGAATAACTGCTTTCACTCCAGAAATCTGTAAAGTCAAAGTCTTTGAAAAATTGTAGTTCCATATTTTGTTTTAAATAAATGAGATTCTGATTTTACTGTAAAAGTAATTATCATTTTTAATTAAAAACATTTCTTTCGCTAAGATTTTGTACATCCTTGTCAAGGTTTTGAACCTTGACAAGGATGATTTAACTAAAACTCACAATCAAGATCAATAACTTTTTTATGCGATATTATGAAATTTTCTCTATTATCAAATAATTCAATAACCTCATTCCTTTTCAATAAAGTTTTAGAATGGCTTAAAATGGATTGATAAGAGGAAAAATTATATTTTGAAAACTCACTCGTTATAAAATGGTTCTGCGGGTTTTGATGAATATAAATAATTGTATTAATTAAATATTCATCCGACGTAATCTGTTTTCTTTTAAATGGAGATTCTATTAAAGAGCCATGTCTGTTATTTTCCTTGTTAAAAGCTTGGGAATAAGAATTAAAAATTCGAGCAAATTGCTTTGAGAAAATATTTTGTGGTGAGTGAAGTCCTGCAAAAGCCTTGTCATGGTTTCTGACCTTGACAAGGCTTTCCAACTCTACATCAGATTTTATCTTAACCAAAAGATGAAAATGATTAGGCATAAGACAATATGCATATACATCACAAACAGGAATAATAAATTCAGCCATTTTATTGAGAAAGAACAAATAATTTCGATCTGATTTAAAAATATTTTCTCCGTTAATTCCACGATTATAAATATGGTAAAAACGGTCTGCTTCAATGGGAGTAGTTCTAATGTCTGTCATTTGTGTGTGTTGTTTTAATCCTTGTCAAGGTTTGGAACCTTGACAAGGATTAAAAGTATTAAAAAAAATCCCTTTCAGTAAAAACCAAAAGGGATTATAAATTTATATTTATTTTGAATTAAATCAATCCAAACTGCTCAAAATGATGCGTAAAATGTTTTTTATGCATCAGTTCCCACATTTCTTTGTTTAATTTTCCGAAAACAAAATTCATGTGTTCAGCCTGTGGATTTTCTTTGTAATAAATTGAGAATTTCTTCAAACTATCCAAGAAAGACTGTTTTGCAGCATCCAGATTTTTATGTCTTAATTCTAATAACTTTTCATCTTCAGCCAAGAATGGCGCAGGGAAATCTTTCGGCATCTTTCTGTGATTATAAAGAGAATCCTGCCATTTTTCCAACTGCTCTTCCGGAGTGAAACATTTATCAGCTTCCGGCTCGCCTAAGCTTACCAAAACGCCATGCTCCAAATGCTCGATCATTTGTTGAGGAGACATTTTACCCCATGTTGGTTGAGTTGATTCAGCTAAACCTTTTACAATTTTCTGAACATTTTTAAGGTCGATAAAAGGAGAATGTTTTGCTACCAATGTTAAAATAGTCGCTACGCAAACTACTTCCTCTCTCTGATTCACAACTTCCACCAACCATTTTACCACACCGGAAGGAATATTTCTTCCTTTTACTCCACGGTTGATTTTTTCTTTTGCAGTTAAATAAACCGTAATCGTATCTCCTGCATAAACAGGCTTGAAGAACGAACAGTTTTCTAATCCATAATTTGCGATAACTGGTCCTTTTTTCCCTGATACGAACAATCCAGCCGCAGCAGAAAGAATGAAATATCCGTGAGCCACTGTTTTATCAAAAATAGTTCCCGTTAAACTTGTAGCATCTGTATGGGCGTAGAAATGATCCCAAGAAACATTAGAGAAGTTCACGATGTCTGCATCAGTAACTGTTCTCCCTGCTGTTTCCAACGAATCTCCAACCTCAACATCTTCAAAATATTTCTGGAAAGGATGTTTGTCTGCATATTTTTTCTCTGCTCCTTGTTGATATACTTTCGTAATAGCTGTCAAAATATCCGGAGAACCTTGAATTGCCGTTTTTTGAAGGAAGAAATGAAGACCATTCAATCCACCCATTTCTTCGCCTCCTCCTGCTCTACCAGGACCTCCGTGCATTAATGTCGGAAGTGGAGAACCATGACCTGTACTTTCTTTTGCATTATCTCTGTTTAACACGAAAATTCTACCGTGCTGAGAAGCCATTTTCCAAGAAGTTTCTGCCACGAATTTCTCATCGTGAGAAACAATAGAACCTACCAAACTTCCTTTTCCTCTTTTTGCCAAAGCTGCAGCTTCATCCGCATCTTTGTAAGGCATCAAAGTAGAAACCGGACCGAAAGCTTCAACATCGTGAGAGATGTTTTTAGTAAACGGAGAATTATTTAAGAACAATTTCGGAGACATAAATGCACCATTTTCATAGTCTGCATCTACAAGCTCGTGTTTTCCGTCGTATACAAGTTCGTTTTCAGTTTTTAAGATATTTATTTTTCTCAAAACCTCATCATACTGCTGTTTTCCAACCAAAGAACCCATTCTTGTATCTCTGCTTAACGGGTTTCCGATTTTAGTTTGATCTAAAGCTTTAGACAAAGCATTTTGAACATCACCAATTAAGTTTTCAGGAACAATAATTCTTCTGATCGCTGTACATTTCTGACCTGCTTTTGTTGTCATTTCTGTACGAACTTCTTTGATGAACAAATCAAATTCAGGAGTTCCTGGTTTTGCGTCCAATCCAAGAATTGAACAGTTCAAAGAATCTGCTTCCATATTGAAACGAACAGAATTTCCTGAAACAGAAGGCAAAGCTTTTAATTTTCTACCCGTCGTTGCAGAACCTGTGAACAATACAGAATCTCCATCCTGAACATAATCCAAAATATTTCCTGGCTCCCCACAAACCAATTGAAGCGCTCCTTCAGGAAGAACTCCGCTTTCAATCATATCCTGGAAAACTGCATTCGTCAAATAAGAACCAAAAGGAGAAGGCTTCACAATGGATGGAACACCCGCCAACAATGAAGTCGATAATTTCTCCAACATTCCCCAAACAGGAAAGTTATATGCATTGATTTGCACAGAAACTCCTTCACTTGGCGTCAAAATGTGAGTACCTAAGAAAGTTCCGTTTGCAGAAATTTTCTGAGTTTCCCCATCTACCCAAAACGGAGTGTTAGGAAGCATTCTCTTTGCCAACCCTGAATATGTAAAGAAAGTACCAAAACCTCCTTCAATATCTACCCAAGAATCTGCGTGAGTCGCCCCTGTTTTATATGATAGTTCGTAATATTTTTTCTTTCTTTCTAAAATGTAAAGCGCCACTTTTTTCAACATTTCTCCACGATCGTAGAACGTCATTGAAGAAAGATTTTTGTACCCTACCGTTCTACCGTAATCAAGAGCTTGTTCAAAATTCAGTCCTTCAGTATCGGAAACAGCAACCTGCTCTCCCGTCACAGCATTGTATAAAGGAATTCCGTTTCCGGTACCTTCGATCCATTCTCCGTGGATGTAGTTTTTTAACTTTTCCATATAGTTTTTAATTTAATAATGTATCAAATACATTTTTAGATTGTTATATTTTAAATTTATTTCGGTTCCTGATAAGGAAATATTTTCACCAAACCTTCATACAAACTTCTATGAAGAATCGTTGCATGATTATCTCCTTCCATCATTTTATATTCTACTGTCCAGTTTTTCTTATTTGATTTCTTTAGAACATCATATAAATCTTCTGCGTCTTTTACCATCACAGGATGTTCGCCTTTCCCTACAGAAACATAAACGAATTTTTTAGTATCCGGAATTTTGGATAATAATTGATTGGCCTGTTTCAAAAGACTTTCATCATCCCACCACAAACTTGAACTGATAATGAAATAGTTATTAAACATTTCAGGCTTTTTTAATAAAATCTCTGTTGCTAAAAGTCCACCAAGAGATTGACCGAAAATATACGTATCGGTAGTTTTAAACTGACTTTCGATATAAGGTTTTAATTCTTTTTCAAGAAAACTGATGAATTTATCCGAATGTCCAGTTGTCGGATAATCTTTCTGTAAATCTTTTAAATCTGTGTGAAAAGTAAAGTCTCTTTTTCTATCGATATTGGCAATTCCGACAACGATCGTTTCCGGCATTGCATACATTTGATTAAAGAACTGAACCAATCCCGTAACATGAATAAAATCTTCATTCATGCTTCCATCCAAAAGATAGATAATTGGGTAAGATTTTGTTTTATCAAAATTCTGAGGAAGATAGATGTTTAAAATTCTGTCTTCATTTAAAATTTTAGATTTTATGGTTCTGATTTCTCCAATAGTCAATGGTTTTACATTTCCTATCTGGGCAAAAAACACAGATTGAAATACAAAGAGAAAACTGCAGAAAATGAGAATCTTTTTAATCATTTCTTTTTAAATTTTAATTTTTTTCTTGTCTAAATATTTTCATTAAACTAATCTTATTGAAACCTAACGGGTTTTAAAAACCCGTTAGGTTTGGTTTGTGTAACAATTATTCTAAATTTAAGAAGTCATATTCAACATTAGACTGGTGATAATTTCTAAAAACCTCAAGCGAATCAAAATATTGCATAATCTCCGTTCTATTCAATTTACTTTCTTTTTCATGATTTAAATATGAATTATATGAAGAGTGCTTCCATTGATCAATTTTATTTACAAATCCATGATTAACTGGATTATTGTGGATATAATGTAAGACTTTTAGTAAATATTTCTCATCTGATATTTTCTTCCGTTTTACTGCATTAAGAAAAAGAGCTCCTTTTCGGTTATACTTTTTATTAAATGCTTTTGCATAGGAATTCAGAAAATTACCAAAATTCTTCATTAAAGACCGATGTTCATCTTCCACATTTATACCTTCAATATTTTTAAATCTTAATAATAAATGAAAATGATTCGGCAACAAACAGTATGCATAAATATCTGCAATTTGAGTAATATATTTATCTAATTGTTTCAGAAAAAATTGATAGTTCGTCTCTTCACGGAAGATCAATTCTTTCCCATTCACATGAGAAAAAATGTGATATACAGATTCAAACTCAAAATTTTCTGTATTAATCATTTTGCTTTTATAATAAAACCTAACGGGTTTCGAAAACCCGTTAGGTTTGGGTAACTTATTTAATTTGTTTAATAAAAATTATTTCACGTCATCCCAAATACTGTAATCAACAACTTTCGTAGGAATTTGCTGAACATATTCAGTAAAAGGTTCACAAGGCAAAATGGCATCTTTTCCCTCTCTCGCCAATTCCTGATACAATTTTGTTCCTTCAGTTTTCCATTTAATCATTTCATCAGAAACATCACGGATGATTTTTGCAGGACTTCCCACAATTAATTTTCTTGCATCACATCTAAAGTTTGCAGGAACAAAGGCTAATGCGCCGATAATACATTCATCACCGATAATAGCTTTGTCCATCACAACTGAATTCATTCCCACTAAACAGTTTTTCCCGATATGCCCCGAATGAATAATTGCACCGTGACCGATGTGCGCACCTTCTTCTAAAATGGTTTCAATACCCGGAAAAACATGAAGCGTACAGTTTTCCTGAACATTGGCTCCGTCTTTGATAATAATTTTACCCCAGTCGCCACGGATCACCGCATTGGGACCGATATAAACTTCTTCGCCAATTTCTACATTTCCAATAATCACCGCTTGTGGGTGAATGTATGCAGAAGGCTTAATGATCGGACGAATTCCGTGATATGAGTAAACATTCATAAATTTATTTTTCTTATTAAATTCTTTTGTCTTGAAACAAAAGAAACAAAAATTCAAGACTGTAAACTTTTATGCTACAAATTGAAAAATTCCCTAAAAAGTTTAAAAATCGCTTCGCTCAAACATAAAACTTTTCTTAACGGTAATTTTGAAATTTGCTTAACGCTAAAAGTTTAGATGTCGTTTTAGACACGCTCAATAATCATTGCATAACCTTGTCCAACACCGATACAAAGCGTACACAATGCATATTTTTTATTTTGTTTTTGAAGTTCTAAAGCTGCAGAACCGATGATTCTTGCTCCGGAAACTCCAAGTGGATGACCAATTGCAATCGCTCCTCCGTTTGGATTTACTCTTGAATCATCATCTTTTAAACCTAAACTTCTTGTTACCGCTAAAGATTGAGCGGCAAATGCTTCGTTCAATTCAATAACATCTATATCGTCTAAAGAAAGATTTAATCTTTTCAATAATTTCTGAGTAGCTTCAACTGGGCCGATTCCCATAATTCTTGGCTCAACACCTGCAACTGAAGATCCTAAAATTTTAGCTTTTGGCTTCAACCCATATTTTTTCACAGCCTCTTCACTTGCTAAAATTAAAGCTGCTGCTCCGTCATTCATTCCTGAAGCATTTCCTGCCGTTACCGTTCCTTCTTTTCTGAAAGCCGGACGAAGTTTCCCTAATCCTTCCATTGAAGAAGTTGGTTTGATGAATTCGTCTTTATCGAAAATTTTCGGTTCGCCTTTCTTTTGTGGAATTTCAATTTTTACAATCTCTTCAGCCAATCTTCCACTTTCCTGAGCTTTTGTAGCTTTTTGTTGAGACCAAAGGGCAAATTTATCCTGATCTTCACGACTGATATTATGCATATCTGCTAAGTTTTCAGCAGTATCTCCCATTCCGTCAACACCGTATAATTCTTTCATTTTTGGATTGATAAATCTCCATCCAAAAGTGGTATCAAACATCTGGCTGTCTCTACCAAAAGCAGCACTTGGTTTTGACATTACATAAGGTGAACGCGTCATATGCTCAACTCCACCTGCGATGTAAATTTCACCTTCGCCAGAAGCAATCGAACGGAAAGCATTAGCAACCGCAGACATTCCTGAAGCGCAAAGTCTATTTACCGTTTCACCTCCGATTTTGTAAGGAAGTCCAGCTAATAAAAGTCCCATTCTTGCTACGTTTCGATTGTCTTCACCTGCTTGGTTAGCGCATCCGAAAATAACATCCTCAATTTCCTCAATAGGAACTTCTGGGTTTCTTGCTACGATTTCTTTAAGGACAACTGCTGCCAAATCATCGGCTCTAACT
This sequence comes from Chryseobacterium glaciei, assembly GCF_001648155.1. Lineage (NCBI taxonomy): Bacteria > Pseudomonadati > Bacteroidota > Flavobacteriia > Flavobacteriales > Weeksellaceae > Chryseobacterium > Chryseobacterium glaciei. The sequence goes on from NZ_CP015199.1 coordinate 1,380,319, forward strand.
TCTGATAAACCTCCCTGTAGTTTTGAAATAGGAGTTCTGATATAATCTATGATGTATACGTTGTTCATAATTTTTGCTTTAGGCTTTAAGCTATATGCAGTAGGCTTTATCAGCTTCAAAAAAAGCTTACTGCCTATTGCCTGAAGCTTACCGCTTATTTATAATTCTGTTACTTTTTTTCCGATTTTATAGACTGTTCCGACAAATTTCGCAATAAGTTCTTCGTTCTGATTGGTAATTTTAATATCGTAAACAGCGGTTTTTCTGGTATCATTTACCAAAATACTTTCTGCTCTGAAAATATCACCTTCTTTTCCAGCTTTTGTAAAATTGATGATGCAATTCAATGCAACGGCAGCGTCTCCAGTGTTGTTAGACGAAAATGCCAATGCAGAATCTGCAAAAGCAAACGTAACACCTCCGTGAACGGTTTTCAACCCATTGATCATATCTTTTTTAATGGGCATTTCCAATAAACAATAATTTTCTTTGACTTCGATCATTTTGATATTCATCCATCGGGAAAAATAATCCTGATCGAACATATATTCTGCAACTTGTCTTGGATTCATTTCTAATTTACGTTTGTTATTTTATATGTAGATATTTATTGTTTTTATAGGTCATATATAATCGTGCCTTCTTCATCAATGTTTGTGCTTCCGAATCATGGCGATTTCTTCATATAATTCTTCAACCAACTTCTCATAAATACTCATCGTTTTACCAAGAATTATTTGTTCGTATGAAAGGTTTTCTGAATTTGACGGATTAGATTTATTTTGATAAGGAGCATTTAACTCAATTCCATTTTCATTGGCTAATCTTTTGATCAGCTCTTTATATTTTTCATTAAATTTCCCTAATAGCTCAAGTCTTTCCTGATCGTCATCGATTGACGAAAGTTCTTGAATTATATATTCTTTTTCAATTAAAAGCCTTGTTTCTAATTCGGCTCTGAATCCATCTATATCCATTTAAATATTCTCTAATGTCATTTTTGAACTATATTTACTACCCTTTCCCACCAATTTTCATAAAATCTTTTAGCTTTATAAAATCTATTACTAGATTCTGAATAAATATCGGAGCTATACAAGCCTAAAGTTTTTGCTTTATTTTTACCTATAAAATTTAAATGGGTTGTACTGGCATCTGCAATAATATCTCTTCTGTTAAAAATAGTATCTCCGTCGAAAGTGATTAAATAATTTTTTTTATATGTATTTAATTCAACATTATCTATTTCCCAAATTTTATTAGCATTAAAATAGGCAATAAGCTCATTATATTTTTCCGAGGATGGTTGTTTTTTAACTTTATTAAACTTAATTTTTTCATTTTTATAATAACTCTCCCAAACTTGCCATCCTTTTTTATTTAAAGCTATTATTTTATAATAATTTTTGTCTCCAAACCAATAGCCAGTTGTGTGGTAACTTAAGATAAAATCAAATTTCTTGGAAAAATCAATTAGATCTTTATTGTATATTGAATCATTTTTAGAATAATTATTTTCGAATTCTGGAATTTGTGCATTTGCAAAAGTTCCTATAAAACATAGTAATATAAAAATTCTAAAAATAAACATATACTATTTTAATCTTTTTAATAACGGACTTTGTCTATACCTTTCTTCCTGATATTCTTCGTAAAGATTTTGCAGGGTTTCGGAGATTTTTCCATATCCGATTTCTTTTCCCCAAGCCAATAATCCTTTTGGATAGTTCACGCCTTTTTGCATTGCTAATTCGATATCTTCATCGTTGGCAACACCTAATCTTTTGGCTTCAACCGCTTCATTAATCAACATTGAAATAATTCTTAAAAATATTTTTTGATAAAGAGCATCGTCTTTTTGAGCGACAGGTTTTTCTACTCCTTCACTGTAATCGTAGAAGCCTTTTCCTGTTTTTCTGCCATGAAGTTTGGCTTCTGACATTCTTTGTTGAAGAAGAGATGGTTTGTATTTCGGATCATAGAAATACTCTTTGTAAACCGTTGTGGTTACTGAGAAATTTACATCAACACCTATTAAATCCATTAATTCAAAAGGCCCCATTTTGAAGTTTCCGATTGTTTTCATCGCTTCATCAACTTGTTCAATAGTTGCGATGTTTTCTTCAACAATTCTCAGTCCTTCACCGTAGTAAGGACGAGCAATTCTGTTAACGATAAATCCAGGAATATCTTTAGCAATCACAGGCGTTTTACCCCAATCTTTCATCAGATTGTAGATCTTTTCCGCTAACGATTTTTCTGTCAATAAAGATGGAATGACCTCAACTAAAGGCATCAAAGGAGCAGGATTGAAGAAGTGAATTCCAATAAAACGCTCCGGTTTTTGTAATTCCGCACCGAGAGAGGTGATGGAAATGGATGATGTATTGGAACCGATGATACAGTTTTCTGAAACGTAAGTCTCTAATTCTGTGAAAACTTTGGTTTTAATTTCTTTGTTTTCGATAATGGCTTCAATCACTAAATCAGAATCTTTTAAATCCTGTAAAGTTTCACCTTTAACGATATTATTTCTGATTTCTGTGGCTTTTTCCTGAGAAATTTTAGCTTTTTCAACTAATTTATTTAATGTTTTCTCTAAGCCTGAAAGTGCTTTATCAATTTGCGGAGTATTTGCATCGAATAAAACAACTTTGCGACCCGCTGTTGCAGCGACCTGAGCGATTCCTACGCCCATAGTTCCTGCACCAATAATTCCTACATTCATAATTTAACAGTGTATCAATATAACAATGTAACAATCACATTATGTCATGCTGAACTTTTCAAAGCATATCAATTGGTAAATTGTTACATTGATAAATTGTTATATTAATTTTATTTTCCTTTATAATTAGGCTTTCTTTTTTGTAAAAAGGCGCTTACCCCTTCTTTGAAATCTTCTGTTTCAGCTGCTTCCTGTTGTAGATCACCTTCTAATTCAAGCTGTTCTCTCAGAGTATTTGTATAAGACTGAGCGAAAGCTTTTTTAGTCAATTTAATCGCTGCAGTTGGCATATTTGACATTTTTTCAAGGATTTCCATTGATTTTGGAGCGAATTCTTCTTCATTGAAAATTTCAGCAACCAAACCGTACGATTTTGCTTCATCAGCAGATAATCTTTTTCCTGTGAATGCTAAATAATTTGCCAATTGTCTTCCCAATAATTTTGGTAAGAAATACGTTCCACCTGTATCAGGAATCAATCCAATATTTGAAAATGCCTGAGCAAAATATGATTTATCAACCGCCAAAACGAAGTCACAGATCAATGCCAACATTGCGCCAGCTCCTACTGCAGGACCATTTACCAATGCAACAACAGGTTTTTTACATTTTGTAATCTCTGTCACCAAAGGGTTATAATAATCTACCACAATCTTTCTGATGATATCGTGGTCGTGGTGTTCGTTACCTTGTACGAAAGCATCATCCAAGTTTTGACCAGAGCAAAAAGCTTTTCCTCTTCCTGAAATTGCCACACATCTTACTGTATCATCGTCGCTACATTCTTTAATGAAATCTTTTAGATCTGATAAAGACGGCTTTGTAAGAGCGTTCATTGTGTCTGGTTGATTGAGATAAGCAATTTTAAGTTTTCCGTCAAAATGCGTTTCAATATCAAGTTGTGTATACATGGTTTTAAATTTAATGTTTAAAGAATTAAAAAATTACACTGCTCTAATTTAACAATATTAAATAACGTAGCAATGTATCATTTTAATGACATTTAAAATAATCAAAAGGCTCTAAACAGTCTAAACACTGATACGAAGCCTTGCATAATGTAGACCCGAATCTGCTAATCTGTTTTGAATGCATAGAACCACAACGCGGACATTTTTTCGGTTTCCCGATGTGATGTTCGTCTGCTCCTTTTTCTGGAGGTGAAATTCCGTACACACGAAGTTTTTCTCTCGCTTCATCCGTCAACCAATCTGTTGTCCAAATCGGAAACATTTTGGTGACTACTTTCGCATCCCAACCGTTTTCCTTCATGATTTTCATGATGTCTTCCTCAATGGTAAACATAGCGGGACAGGCAGAATAAGTAGGCGTAATAGTTACTTCACAAGAATTCTCGCTCGTAACTTTCGCTTCTCTTACAATACCTAATTCCACGATATTGATTACCGGAATTTCCGGATCGGGGACTTGTGTTAATATGTTTAAAATATTGTTTTGCATAATTAAAAAGAAAGATATGCTTTTTTAATTTTAAAGCTTTATATAGGAAGATTATTGTGATAATTACCTACTTTAATGTTATCAGTATAATCTTCTAAAAATGGTTGTACACAATCATAAAAGATATTGTCTTTTACAAAATTTTCATGACATCTTAAAAATAGACCATATTTAACATTATTTATTTCATTACTTGATATGGCAATCCTATCATCAAGAGAACTTACTGTTACTAAAGGTTCAACATTAATTATATTTATAGTAACACCACTTCCTTTGCTATTCCCTGAAATAAAATTATCATTTATACGCATTCGCCCCATAAAAGTATGATTTCCTGATAGGCCATTTACCTGAACCCCAATAAAGCCAACAAACTGTGCCTCTTTTCTTCCATTAAGATGATTATCATTAATATAAATTTTTTCTACATTATTAGATTGTAGAAGTGAAGTATCATAACCTCTTTTAAATCCGTCAATTTCTATACCTATACCTATAAGATTCATTACTTGGTTATTATTAATCGATACAACACTTACATCACCATGAATTTTAACTCCATATCTTAAATTATACATTTTATTATGGGAAATTTCAATATTTTCTGCTGCACAAAAAGGGGATAATCCTTGTATCGTAATTCCATGGCTAAATTCACTAGATGAATCTAAAATATTATTATTTATACTTATATTCTTAAATTCTGTTTGATTATATTTGGGTTCTTCTCTAGAGGAGGACATAATCATTCCATCTTCGTCGGCAATTAATTGATGAATAATATTATTACTAATAATTCCATTTTTTCTGGTTCCGTCAAATCTAATAACACCCCAAATCATATTTTCAAAAATATTATTAGAAATGATAAAATTATTCACATTATCATAAAAATCTATTGCATAGAGCCTGTGTCCTCCGGCATGGTTTCTTCCACAATATTCAAAGTAGTTATTATTTACTAAAACTGATTTAAACTCACCAAGATCAAAAGCAAAAATTGCAACAACACCATGATCCGGATTTGTGTTCTCTGCATTTTTGAAGGAATTATTTTCTATAACGACTTCTGCATAACGAGATTGCGCTATAACTAAGTGTTCCATTACATATTTTTGTTCTTGCACTCCACTTTCAAAAAGATTATTACGAACTAATATATGTCCTCTATGGCAAGAATAGATATTTACAGCACGATTATATAAATCAAAAAAACTACAATCTGTAATTTCAATATTGCTTGATTCTGTTATATAAATACTACCGTTAAATTCTTTTGGTGCTGGGGAAGCTGCATTATCGTCAGAATTATAAACAGGTAAATTCCTTTTATTTTGGTCAAATCTAAGTCCTTCAATAATGAAATTATGACAGTCATTAAAACTTAAATAAAATCCTTCGACACGATCATTTGTACTAGGCTTAATTAGTGTGTGTTGCTTATCCCCCAAAAGTTTAAAACAGGAAATACCATCAAAACTTAATTGTTCATTAACAATATATTCTTTCGCATCAAATCTTAAAGTTGCTCCTAAATATGCTGCAGTATTAATTGCTTTAGTTAGCATGACTTTATCTCCGGTCCCATTTGTTAAATCAGTGGGATAAGTACATCTGTACCATTCTATATTAATGGTATTCTCTGTATAAATGGCTTTATAATATTTCCCATTTTCTTGTTTCAGAACAACATCATCTAGTAAGCTAGTACTAATAGGGTCTATTTCTTGATAACGGATAATTTCTCCGGTATTGTGAAATGTTTTAGTAAGAGTGGATTCCTGACATGTTGATGGAAATTTCAGGCTGTTGCAATTTGTCATAATTAATTTTTTTTTGTATTGATTATTTTAAATATGATCATTAAAAAATGATACTGAAGCAAAAATAAATGCTAGTAACGACAAAACTCGTCGTATTATTTACATGAAGTAATTTATTTTGTAAATGACTTCTTCATATTTTTAATGACATTTAAAATAATCAAAAGGCTCTAATTATTAAGTTCGCAAAGGCATTTGATTTCACTCAGCAAAGTCAACAAAGAGTAAAACTCTCTCAATGACACTTTAATATTTCACTTTTAAACTTGTTACATTGGTAAATTGCTTCATTGTTACATTTAAAAGTTTACCACGTACAACCAGGATACGCTCTTTGCATATATTGCAATTCGCAAAGCATAAATCCGAAATATTCTGTATGATAACCTGTTCTTGATTTTGGTTGCATAAAAGGATTTGTCGGATATTCTAAACCGAAATCTGCAAAATCTTTTTTGGTAATAGAAAGAAAATCTTCATACAACGCATCAACATTTGGAGCGATGTTTAAAGCAATTAAATCATCTTCTCCTTCCACTTTTGCGAATAAACCTTTTGAATATTCCCAGATATTTTCAAGAGATTTCACCAAACGAGCTTTACTTTCTTCTGTTCCCTGAGCGAAAATTTTCATCCAAGATGCAGCGTGAGTATAATGATACCTTACTTCTTTCAAAGATTTTTGAGCAAGAGCAAAAAGTTCTTCATCTGCAGAATTTGACAATGCCTCGTACATCAATTTCTGATACACTGCGAAAATATACACTTTAAGAATCGTCTGCGCATAATCTTCATTCGGAAGTTCAACCCAATGCGCATTTACGTATTCGTGCTCGTATCTTAAAAATGCTAAATCATCTTCACTTTTACCGTTATCGGCAACTCTTGAAGCATAAACATAAAAGTTGTTTGCTTGTCCAAGCTCGTCTAATGCGATGTTTGTTAATGCAATATCTTCCTCTAAATAAGGACCTTCACCGCACCACGCAGACAATCTCTGTCCCATGATGAAACTGTCGTCAGCAAACTTTAATAAATAATTGAATAGTGCGCTCATTACATGTTTTTTACATCGTTAGGAATATCGTAGAACGTCGGGTGACGGTACAATTTATCATCAGCCGGATCGAAGAATGCTTCTTTATCAATTCCTTCTGAAGTCACAATATATTTACTTGGTACAACCCAAACGGAAGTTCCTTCTTTTCTTCTTGTATAAACGTCTCTTGCGTTCTGCAAAGCCATTTCTGCTGTTGGCGCCTGTACTATTCCAACGTGTTTGTGAGATAATCCCGGTTTAGTCTGAATAAACACTTCCCACATATCTAAATTTGCCATAAATAAAATTAAATTTAACAATGTATCAATGTACCAGTTTACCAATGAAATGCTTCGACAAGCTCAGCATGACAATGATTGTTACATTTTTACATTGGTATATTGTTATATTGAAATTTTTTCTTGTTTCTCCGCAAAAGCAATCGCCGCTTCTTTTACCCAAAGGTTTTCCTGCTGCGCTTTTACTTTTGTCTGTAATCTTTTCTTGTTACAAGGTCCGTTTCCTTTTAAGATCTCCATAAATTCATCCCAAGGAAGTTCTCCGAAATCATAATGTTGTCTTTCCTCATTCCATTTAAGATCTTTATCAGGCATGGTTAATCCTAAGAATTCAGCCTGAGAAACGGTAACATCGATGAACCTCTGACGAAGACTGTCGTTACTTTCTCTTTTTACTCTGTAATTCATAGAGATTTTAGAGTTTGGCGAACTGTCGTCATTTGGACCAAACATCATTAAAGCCGGCCACCAGAAACGGTTTAATGAAGCCTGAGCCATTTCTTTCTGTTGTTTTGTACCACGACAAAGTGCCATCAAAATCTCGTAACCTTGTCTTTGGTGGAAAGATTCTTCTTTACAAATTTTCACCATTGCTCTTGAATAAGGACCGTAAGAATTTCCCATCAACATTACCTGATTCATGATTGCAGCACCATCCACCAGCCAACCGATCGCTCCGATGTCTGCCCAACTTAATGTAGGATAGTTAAAAATACTTGAATATTTCGCTTTTCCTTCCAACATATCATCATAGGTTGCGTCTCTATCCGCTCTGATGGTTCCGTTTCCTAAAGTTTCAGTAGCAGAATAAAGGTATAAACCGTGACCTGCTTCATCCTGAACTTTAGCTAAAAGAGCCATTTTTCTTCTCAATGAAGGCGCTCTGGAAATCCAGTTCGCTTCCGGCAACATTCCGACAATCTCAGAATGCGCGTGCTGTGAAATCTGACGAACCAATAATTTTCTGTAATCATCGGGCATTACATCTTTTGGTTCTACTTTATTTTCGTCGTGAACGTATTGAACAAATTTTTCTAAGTCCATCTTTTTTTAGTTTTAATAATGAAAAAAATTCATTAAAAATTATACATCATAATTAAGCATCACCACATTGGTTGTCGGGTGACATTGGCAAGTAAGAACAAATCCTCTTGCTACCTCGTCTTCGGTAAGCGCGAAATTTTTCTCCATGAAAACTTCCCCTTCCAAAACCTGCGCTTTACACGTACAACAAACCCCTCCTTTGCATGCAAAAGGTACAGGAAGATTGTCTTTCAATGCTTTATCTAAGATACTCTCTTTTTTAGAATTAAGGTGAAACGAATATTCATCATCATCGATGATCACCGTTACCATACTTTCTAAGTTAGCAATTGCCTTGAATTCATCGCTCATTTCCTCAGAATTTTCTTCGTCAGGCGCGGTGAAATATTCAAATAAAACCTGAATAGCAGGTACTTTTTTATCTTTCTTTAAATAATCTGCAATCCCTTTAATCATTTCTGAAGGTCCGCAAATGAAGAATGTAGATTCTTTAACATCAATATCTGCATATCTTTCAAATAAATGATCTAATTTTTCAGGAGAAATTCTTCCTTCAAAAATCGGATCTTCATGCTGCTCACGGCTTACTAAATAAACAACTTTCAGTCTTCCGTTAAAAGTTTCAACCAATTTATCGATTTCAGTCTTTTTCATCACATGATTCATACTTCTGTTGCTGTAGAACAGATAAGCGTTTGAATTAGGCTCTTGATAAAGACTTTCTTTGATATTTGATAAAACCGGAGAAATTCCGCTTCCCGCCGCCAAACCAACATAAGTTTTTACGTTTGTCGGGTGATAAGATGTATTAAAACCGCCCATCGGAGGCATCACTTCAAGAACTTCATCCATGTGAAGATGCTCGTTGAAATAACCTGAAACTTTTCCATTTTCTAAAAGCTTAACCAATACTTCCAGCGTGTTGCTTTTTTCACTCGGAGCATTGCAGATAGAATAAGAACGTCTCTCTTCGTTTCCGTCGATCATCATTCTGAAGTTAAGATACTGCCCCTGCTTGAATCTGAATTTATCCTTCAGTTCCTCAGGAATTTCAACGGCTACATTGACTGCGTCGTTGGTATCTTTCTGAACCCTTACAGTTTTTAATTTATAAAATGAATTCATTTTGTTTTTAGTATTCTATTAATTTTTCCACCTTCGCACTTAGGCAAACTGTCCTGAGTATGAATTTTCACTTTTGTGGTGATTCCTACTCGCTTTTTTATTTCGTTTTCTATACTTTTTCCAAAGTTTCCGACAAAAATAGTATAATCATCGGTATTTATTTCAATTTGTTGCGCTTTCACAAATTCATCATCAATTTCCAGATCGATATCAAGAGCAACACACATTTGTTCTTTCTCAATCGGTGTTAAATAATAATTCGGAACTACTCCTTCCACATGAGAAAATGCTTCTTCAATCTGACTTGGATACACATTTACGCCTCTCACAATCAGCATATCATCGGCTCTTCCAAGAATTGGTTTCATTTTGACCATTGTTCTTTTTGAGTTTTCTTCATAATAAAGACTTGTGATATCGTTCGTCCAATAACGTAAAAGCGGCATTGCTTTTTTCGTCAAAGTTGTAATCACCAAAACCCCTTCTTCACCAAAAGGAACGGGTTGTTTTGTAATCGGATCTAAAATTTCAGGATAAAAATGATCTTCCCAAATATAAGAACCCCCTTTTTCCTCAAAATCTTCCATCGAAACTCCTGGTCCGATAATTTCACTTAATCCATAAATATTAGTAGCGTGAACACCCAATTTTTCTTCAATGTGATGTCTTATAATTTCCGTCCACGGCTCTGAACCTAAAACGGCATATTTTAAACTGATTTCGTCTGCTGAGATTCCTCTTTTAGCAAATTCATCAGCGATTGTTAAAGCATAAGAAGGTGAGCAACAGATCACTTCCGGTTTAAAGTCTATGATTAAATCAACCTGTCTCGTTGTCATTCCTCCTGAAATCGGAAGAACGCTCATTCCTAATTTTTCTGCTCCGTAATGAAGTCCAAGCCCGCCCGTGAAAATTCCGTATCCATAAGCGTTATGTAACTGCATTCCCGGTTTTGCTCCGGCTGCATTCAAAGATCTTGCTACGACTTCGCTGAATAAATCAACATCTTCTTTTGTATATCCTACTACCGTTGGTTTTCCTGTTGTTCCGCTTGAACAGTGAATTCTCTGTAATTCATTCTTTGGAACCGTAAATAATCCAAACGGATAATTGTCTCTTAAATCCTGTTTGTAAGTAATCGGTAGTTTTGTAATATCTTCAATTGTCCTTATTTCCTGTGGAGATATTCCTAATTCATCAAATTTTCCTTTATAAAAATCCGACTTCTCCTCAAGATAACCCACCAAATCCACCAATCTTTCCGACTGGAGCTGTCTCAATTGGTCGAGCTGTAAGTATTCAACTGAAAAATCCACATTCATGACTAACTAACATTTGTTAGGTGTAAATTTAAAAAGAATTTGGGAGCTGACAAAATTTTTATGACTTTCGTCATATTTTGAATGATTCTAAATAATTAAGGCTAGAAATTATAGTGTGATTTGTCATTCAGAGCGGAACGAAGTGGAGCGTGGAATCTATACATCGTTTTTGTTGTAGCTGTCGAGATTCCTACGGATGACAAAGATTTTGGTTAAACCTTTGTGCAAAATCTTTAAGATTGAAAATTACTGTTTGTGATTTCCTAAAAGACCAAAAAGAACTTTATCCCTAATTTCATCAGTAATTTCAGTAGTGGATTCTATATTTCTTTTGAACCAGAAATAAGAATTGTTTAATGTATGAAGAATAAATCTTGTAGTAAAAGTAGATGATTTGAGTTCCCAGTTTTCGGCTTGATAAATTTCAGAAATCAGTTCTTCTACTTCCTGTTGATATTTTTTTCTTAATTCTACGAATTCGGGAAGTCTTTCCTCCAAATGTTTCCATTCATTAGAATAAATATGCGTAACATCACGATTTCTAAGAACTATTGATAAATGTTTATCGATGAATAAATTTAATTTATCTTTTGGATTGATGTCTGTATTTTTCACCAACTGAAGTTCGTCAAAGAATTCCTGAGCGATGCCAAAACAAATCCATTCCAGAATTTCTTCTTTAGAACGGATGTGCGCATATAAAGAAGCAGCTTTAATATTAAGCTTTGTCGCCAAGTCCCTCACAGAGCTGCCCATATACCCTTTCTCTTTGAAAAGTTCTACGGCAACGTCTAGTATTTTCCTTTGTTTTTCTTTTAACTCCATCTGGTAAACGCAAAAGTAATTATTTTGATTTTAATCTGTAGTTTTTTGAGCAATAAAACCCAGAAAAGTTTTAGGTTACATTTTAACACTGACGATTTTTCCATCATTTTAATTCAAATTATTATGAATCGGAAATTTTGTCGTTTTGTTTTTAATTAAAAATGCATATTTCGGAAATTATGTCTTAAATATTTGAAAATTTAATAATAGAACACTTTTTGCGATAAAGTAATCGAATTAAATGATAAATAATTGATAGCATTAAGAAACTGAGCCTTGAAATTTGGTTTCTTGATGTTTTTTAAGAAAATTAGACCAGATGTAACCATTACAAAAAATATAAAAATATGAACTTAAATCAATATACAGTAAAATCACAGGAAGCCATCCAGGCAGCACAGCAAGTTGCCATGGAATTTGGCAATCAAAGCATAGAACCTCAACATTTATTGGAAGGAATCTTTCAAATAGATGAAAATATATCGCCTTTCTTATTAAAAAAATCTGAAGCAGATGCCAATTTGGTAAGAGAGCGAAACCGTGAAAATTTAGAAAAGCTTCCAAAAGTACAGGGAGGAAATATTTACCTTTCACAATCAGCAAATAAAGTTTTGCTTGATGCTCCCAACATCGCCAAAAAAATGGGTGATGAATTCGTAACGATCGAACATTTGTGGCTTTCACTTTTAGAAACCAATTCTGAAGTGTCGAAAACATTGAAAGATATAGGCGTTACAAAAAGTCTTTTGGAAGGCGGAATTAAAGAATTAAGAAAAGGCAGTACTGCGACATCTGCAAGTTCAGAAGAAACCTATCAATCCTTAAAAAAATATGCTAAAAACTTCAACGAATTAGCAGCAGAAGGAAAATTAGATCCAGTTATTGGTCGTGATGAAGAAATCAGGAGAGTTTTACAGATTCTTTCAAGAAGAACGAAAAATAATCCGATTTTAATTGGTGAACCTGGCGTTGGTAAAACTGCCATCGCAGAAGGAATTGCCCACAGAATCATCAGCGGAGATATTCCTGAAAATTTGATGGATAAAACGTTGTATTCATTGGATATGGGAGCGTTGATTGCCGGTGCAAAATATAAAGGAGAATTTGAAGAAAGGTTAAAATCAGTTATCAATGAGGTTACAAAATCGGACGGACAAATTATCCTTTTCATCGACGAGATTCATACTTTGGTCGGAGCCGGAGGCGGTGAAGGCGCGATGGATGCTGCAAATATTCTAAAACCAGCCTTAGCAAGAGGAGAATTAAGAGCGATCGGTGCGACAACTTTAAATGAATATCAGAAATATTTTGAAAAAGATAAAGCCCTTGAAAGACGTTTCCAGAAAGTAATGGTGGAAGAACCGGATACTGAATCTGCAATCTCGATTCTTCGTGGAATTAAAGATAAATATGAAGCTCACCACAAAGTAAGAATCAAAGATGAAGCGATTATTGCTGCGGTAGAAATGTCTCAACGATATATTTCAGACCGATTTTTACCGGATAAAGCGATTGACCTTATTGATGAGGCTTCGGCTAAGTTGAGAATGGAAATCAATTCAAAACCTGAAGAATTGGATGTTTTAGACAGAAAATTAATGCAGATGGAAATTGAATTGGCTGCGATTTCACGAGAAGGCAATCAGACAAAAATTGACCATTTAAAAGAAGATATTTCGAAAATTTCTGAGGAAAGAAATGAAATTAATGCTAAATGGCTTAAAGAAAAACAAAAATCTGAGGATTTAACACAGATTAAAAAAGATATTGAATCTCTGAAATTAGAAGCAGAAAGAGCTTCAAGAGCAGGAGATTACGCAAAAGTTGCTGAAATTCAGTACGGAAAAATAAAAGAGAAAGAAGATGCTTTGCAAAAACTAGAATTAGAAATGCAAAATCATCAGAATGAATTGATTAAAGAAGAAGTAACCGCAGACAACATCTCTGAAGTCATTGGAAAATGGACGGGAATTCCTGTAACCAAACTTTTACAATCAGAAAGAGAAAAATTATTACATCTTGAGACAGAACTTCATCACAGAGTTGTTGGTCAAGAAGAAGCAATCGGTGCGGTTGCAGATGCGATCAGAAGAAACAGAGTTGGATTGAGCGACGAGAAAAAACCAATCGGATCTTTTCTTTTCTTAGGAACGACAGGTGTTGGTAAGACTGAACTTGCAAAAGCGTTGGCTGAGTTTTTATTCGACGATGAAAATAATATGACGAGAATTGATATGAGTGAATATCAGGAAAGACACAGTGTGTCTAGACTTGTTGGTGCGCCTCCGGGATATGTTGGATATGATGAAGGCGGTCAATTGACGGAAGCAGTGAGAAGAAGACCTTATTCAGTTGTGCTTTTAGATGAAATTGAAAAAGCGCATCCTGATGTTTTCAACACGTTGTTGCAAGTTTTGGATGATGGTCGTTTGACGGATAATAAAGGTAGAGTTGTAAATTTCAAAAACTCGATCATCATTATGACTTCGAATTTAGGTTCGCACATCATTCAGGAAAATTTTGAGAATATTACTGAAGAGAATCAAGATGAAATTGTTGATAAAACTAAAATTGAGGTTTTCGATCTATTGAAACAGACGTTACGTCCAGAATTCTTAAACAGAATTGACGAGACCGTATTGTTCCAACCTTTAAGAAAAAAAGAAATTGGAAAAATCGTTCAATATCAATTGAGAGGTTACAATGATCTGTTGGCAAAACGAAATATTATCATGACTTCTACTCAGGATGCTGTAGATTATTTAATGAACAAAGGTTATGATCCGGCTTTCGGAGCAAGACCCTTGAAAAGAGTAATTCAACAGGAAGTTTTAAATAAATTATCCAGAGAGATTCTTGCAGGAACGGTGAATGAAGGCGATAGAATCACATTAGATTATTTCGAGGAAACAGGTTTGGTGTTTAGACCTGCTGAAAAATAAGTAGTTTTTTTCATATATATTATTTTTGTAATAAGTGCTGTAGACCCAATCTACGGCACTTATTTTTTTATACAAATACGCCCAAACACTTAATAATTTTAATTAAACATAACAATCCGTAAAATCACGGAGAATTAATAGGAAAAAAACGTATCATTTAACATAAAAAATTTACGAAATTTGCAATACCAACTAACATTCTACTATAAAAGCTAACATTATGAAAACAAAACCTATCTTTAACGGAGACACTATCGAACTAACTGATGCTCCAAACACCATGTCTTCAGTATTTGTTAAAAAATTAATTGACAACTATCGTGATAATCAATTAGTTGCAATCAATACTAAATTCGGAATTCAAGATGCTCATTCTATCCGTTTCGATTTAACAACTTTGAAAAAATTCATTTCAGACATTGAGAATGAAGCGCAAAAAGTAAATCCAGCAATTACTGAAAATGATCTGGGCGTTAGATTTTACTACGCAGCATATCCACAGGCTAACAACTGGGATATCATGGAAGATACTCCGATCGGAACAAACTACGCAGGAAAACATACTTTAGTAATGATTCCAACATTAAAAATGGGGAATGCTGAAGGAGAAATTTTAAGCTATGACTTCAATCCTTTGGATGCTTCCACCTATAATCAAAACAATGATAATGACGGCGAACAGGAAGAAGTAATGGCTATGAATAAAGCTTTAACAGCTGTTTTATGTCAAAACCACGGAAACCTTATACCACCGGATGATAAAAAAGTTGAAGAATACTAAAAATTTTAATTAATATTAACGTAACAATATTTTAAGCATAAACACAATGACTGATTTCCAAAAATTGATATACGAATCTATGTTCTGGAGCGAGGGTATCGCTGCATTAATATCCGTTCTGTATTACAACCGTATAAAAAACCAATATTGGAAATACTTTGTGTTTTATCTGATCTTCATTTTCCTGTGTGAAGCTGTAGGAAAATGGGGAGGTAAGTTCATGGATTATGATAAAGCCGCGTTTTACAATTATTTTGTGATTCCCGTTCAGTTTACATTTTTCTATTGGCTGTACGCCTCAAAATCTTTTGGAAAGCCCAAACTCTTCATCACTTTATCCTTGGTCTATTTATTATCATTTATCCCCAGTGAGCTTCTTTTTTCAACAGATAAAGTCATGTTTTCTTTAAACTATACTTTAGGCTGCCTGATCTTGATGATCCTCGTAGTCATGGAATATTATCAACAGGTTAATTCCTCAAACATCCTGAATTTCAACAAAAACCCGATGTTTTATATTAATCTGGGCGTGACGTTATTTTATATCGGAACCTTACCTTTCTGGACGTTTTTTGCTTTTATTAAAACCTATAGAGAGATTTACGATATTTACTTTGCCTACTTTCTTATTTCAGGAATTATCATGTACTTATTATTCTCAATTTCATTCATATGGGGAAAACAGAGCTCTTAATAACGTTAATCCTATTCAACATATTTTTTGTGTTGTTTGTCGCCGCGATCATGGTTTATATCCGAAAATATAAGCAGCGTAAAAAGGAATATTTAACTGAAATTGAAATAAAAAACGAGATCCATCAGAAAGAACTTCTGGCAACACAGTTGGAAATTCAGCAGGCGACCATGCAGCAGATCGGGCGTGAGCTTCATGATAATATCGGACAGAAATTAACCCTTGTAAGCCTTTACACTCAGCAACTTTTATACGAAAATAAGGTTCCTGAGGTGAGTGAAAGAATAGAACAGGTTTCACAGATCATCAACCAATCTTTACAGGATTTGAGGAGCCTTTCAAAAACATTGACGGATGACAATATAAGTCAAAAGGAAATCGTAACTTTAATACAGGAAGAAGTAGACAATACCAACAGCTTTAAAAAGTGTAAAGTAAATTTTCAGCATAATTTCGAAAACCTTGATTTAGACTTTGTTCAGAAAAATATGCTTTTAAGAATTACTCAGGAATTCATTCAGAACAGTATAAAACACGCAAAATGTAAAAATATTTTCATTAATCTTAACACTTCAGATGAATCTTTTTGGGAATTGAATATCAAGGATGACGGCTTGGGATTTGACCGTTCGAAGATCACTTCAAACGGAATCGGTTTAACCAACATGAAAAACAGAGCCGAGATCATCGGGGCAGATTTCAGCCTTGAAAGCCAGAAAAACCTCGGAACTACACTCAATATTATTTTAAAAAAACAGCCATGAAAAAAACTATAGTTATTGTTGATGATCATGTACTTATCGCAAAAGCTTTAGAAGGAATTATTGATAATTTTAAAGATTTTGAAGTAATTTATGTTGCTGAAAACGGTAAAGATCTCATTCAAAAATTTGAAAACAACAGCAAAATTCCGGATATCATTCTTTTAGACATCAGTATGCCGATTATGGATGGTTTTGAAACTGTATTTTGGCTCAAAGAAAATCATCCGAACATCAAAGTAATGGCGCTGAGCATGCAGGGTGACGATAAAAGTGTCATTAAAATGATCAAAAACGGAGCAAAAGGATATTTACTGAAAAATACCCATCCAAAAGAACTTGAGAATGCTCTTATTAAATTAAATTCAGACGGTTTTTTCTATCCGGAATGGGCTTCAAAGATCATTTTCTCCAACATGAATAATGATAAAGGCACTGAAAACGGAGTAAGAATTTCTGACCGTGAAAGAGAGTTTTTACGATACACTGTAACCGAACTCAGCTATAAAGAAATTGCCGATAAAATGTGCTGCAGTCCGAGAACAGTTGAAAGTTACAGAGATCAGCTTTGTGATAAATTAGACCTAAAAACGCGTGTTGGCTTGGCGGTTTTTGCTATTAAAAATGGTTTTGCGGAATCATAATTTACATATTTTCAAATAAACATTTAAACATAAAAAATCCTTTTCAGACCGAAAAGGATTTTGTTTTTTATTTAATTATTTCTATAAATTCTTAGAATTATCTGCCGGTGTATAATCCATAAAAAGACCGCCGTCTAAATTCACAGATTTCACTTTCTTTTTAATAGGAATCGTTAAAACAGCCTGTTTTTGATCTTTCTCCCAAAGTGATGGCGGGAAATGAAGTTTTTCCACAGTTCCGTCTTCATAGGTCAATATCGCTTCAAAAGGAATGGCAAAACCTCCCACATTATCAATATTAACGGTTAAAAGATCATTTAGCTGAGAAACGTTGGCGATTTTTAAATCAATATAATTATTGGTGTAAAACCAGTTATTGAAAAACCAATTTAAGTTTTTCCCTGAACCTGAATTCATTGAGTAAAAATAATCCCACGGAATTGGGTGTTTCCCATTCCAGTTATCCATGTAATGATGTAACGCTTTTTTGAAAACCTCATCACCTAAATAATCTTTCAAAGCCAAATAAGAGAGAGATGCTTTTACATAAGAATTATTTCCATAACCTGCTCCACTTACCTGCGTACTCATAGAAATAATCGGTTGGTCTTGCTCTGCAGAAGGATCGTTGATCCATTTTTTAACCCTAAAATTTTGATAGAATTCTTTGGCTGCAGCTTCTCCGTTTTCATCAATTCCGATTAGATATTCCAAAGTTGTTGCCCAACCTTCATCCATAAAAGCGTAACGCGTTTCGTTGATGCCCATGTAGAAAGGGAAATACGTGTGCGCAATTTCGTGATCTGCCGTTAATCTCGCATCCTGAAAATTATCCGGAACCGTTGAATCATTGATCATCATTGGATATTCCATATCAGCATACCCTTGAATTGCCGTCATTACATTGTACGGATATTCTACACCCGGCCAGTTTTTTGAGAACCAATCCAGATTATAACGCATCCAGTCTACATAATGTTCAAAATCTTTTGTTCCTGCTTTGTATCCGGCCTGAACACTTGCTCTTTTTGTTTTTAACTGAACACTTGCCGCATCCCAAACATAATGATTGCTTAATGCAAAACAAAAATCGGTGATATTATTGGCCTTAAATTTCCAAATATTCCATTTATTAGGTTTGGTTACTTTCCCCGATTTCATCTCCTGCTCGGTAGCAACGTGTATTACTTTGTCACTTTTTAATGAAGATTTATATCTTTTTAAATATTCCGGTTGAAGAACTGCATCAGGATTTAAAAAATCTCCCGTTGACCAAACCACATAGTTTTTCGGAGCCGTGATCGCGAAACTATAATCATTAAAATCGTTATAAAACTCCTGTCTGTCCGAGTGCGGAAGCATATCCCAACCATTGTAATCGTCGTACACAGAAATTCTTGGGAAAGAATAGGCTACATAAAAAGTTTCGGGGTCAATTTGCCCTTCTCTTCCACTTTGCACAGATAACGGATATTCCCATTCAATTTTAACCTCAGCTTTGGCTTTAGATTTTAAAACTGAATTTAATTTTACTTTTTCGACTGTTCCCCAATCTTCACTATTCACTTCATATTTTTCACCATTTACGATAAACAATTTGATGTGTAAACCTGAAGACAAAAAGTCTTTGGAAACAGATCCTGACCTCGGCGACTGTGGTTTATGTAAATTATTAACAAATCTTATCGCTAATTCATCCAAATCTTTTGGGCTGTTGTTGGTATAAATAATTGTCTCTTTTCCGGAAACTATTTTAGTATTGGCATCAACCTTTACATCAACTGTATAAATCCCTTTATTTTGCCAATAATTTTTCCCGGGAGCTCCAGAAATATCTCTTGTTCCATTTTCATACGCTTTCTTAATATTTCTCGGCATATACAGTTCCTGCGCAGAAGAAATCTGCCATGAAGTGATCATTATTAATCCGAAAAGTAATTTGTTCATTTCTCTACATTTAAAAGATAGGTCTCAAAATTAAGGAAATTGTAACAGACAGCCATCAATTCTTCGTCCTATCATTATAAATTTTAATTAAAAACACTTTACATTCGATCTTGTTCATCCGCTTTTTTAATTGCCTTAACATTTTTCACTGCTTGATTTCCAAAATTAAATTTTAACGAAATAATAAAATTCTGAGTATCTCTATAATCCAGAAAATAGTTATCCTGATTTCCGTATTTTGTACTCACCTTTTCTTTGGAAGTTTTAAAAATATCATTAAACATCAGACTTCCTTCCAGTTTTTTGTTGAAAAACTTTTTGTTCATCACCAGATATGTAGCCGAAGAACTCGATATTCTGAAAGTTCCTTGTATAGCAGGCGAATTATAACGATGCCCTACTTCCAATTTCCAATCACTGCTTTTCTGCAAAGTGAAACTTGTAGAAACATCAGACGCAAAATTCCAAACTTTGTTTTTGTATAGAAGATCATCAATGCCAATAAAATAATTTTCATTATGTTCAATATTTTCAGAAACACTCAAGCTCCACCAAGGCTTGATTTGGAAATTTTTATAAACACTCAATCCATACGCCTGCCCTTTTTCAATATTTGTGTAATGATAAATTAAATTATTATTACTCGGTTCCTGATAAGAGATTTCCATTGATGGCGCAATTTCTTTACGGTAATAAAAATCAAGGTTCCATTCTTTCCAAGTATACGTGAAATTAAGATTATGAATAATCGTTGCTTTCAATTTTGGATCTCCCTGAAAATAAGAAAATAGATTGTAGTATGATTTTGCTGGATTCAACCAAGAATAAGACGGTCTGCTGATTCTTTTTCCGTAAGACAAACCAAATTGATGATTTCCTTCTGTGGTATATTGGGCGTATAAAGTGGGAAATAATTTCCAATAGTTATTTTTATTCACCTCATAAGGTTCTGAAACAACTCCTTCTAAATCAGTTTTTTCCGCACGAAGTCCTGCTTTAAAATTCCATTTTCCGGGATTGTAAGAAAGCGATGAATAAAGAGCAAAATTGTGTTCTTTGTAATCAAAAACATTGCTTTTGTCGGCTCTGTATTGCAATTGTTCATTTTCATTATCTGAAAAATCTAATTGGCTACTGGTTTTTACAAAACTATATTTGGACCCGGATTCTAATTCCCATTTGTCGTTTTTCCATTGATAATCAAATTGAGTAGAATACAACTGGACATCACTTTTATTATTGGTCACAAAGTTATTTTCTTTTGGAGATTGATTTACAAAATCAAGATACGTCAATACATTTTGATATTTCTGATTGTTGTTTCCTGCAAAATAATTCGTCCATGTCAACTTACTTTTCTTATTCAGTTTTCTATCTGCCTGAAAACTCACCGTATTATTGATGGTGCGAGAATGATGATCATTAATTGTTGTATAATTAGACTCTACAACATCCTGACTGTTATAAATTAAAGTGGGCACATTATACGTCCCAAAAGATTTCGGATTAAAAGAACCTGAATAATTAAGACTTACATTCGTAAGACTGTCTATTTCATATTCTACATTAAAATTCAAAGTATTCTGGCTTTTATTTTGGTCTTTACGGTTCATTGTGCTGACCCATCTTTGCTGATCTTCTATATAATTTACATAATCCGTCCCTTCTCTGTAATACGTTCCGGTTCCACGGTAATAGCTTCCCATTACAGAAAGTTTATCTTTCTTATAATATTGAGAAATTCCCGCTACCCCTTTTGCATACTGACTTTGTACATATTTAGAAGAAAGAATCCCACGATAACCTTCTATCTTATTTTTCTTTAACACAATGTTCAATACGGCGCTTCCCGATGCTTCATATTTTGCAGGTGGATTGGTAATTACTTCCACCGATTTCATATCGCTACCTTGCGTGTTTTCCAATAGATTTTTCAACTCATCACCCGTCAGCATTATTTTTTTATCGTTAATGGTTACGAGAATACTTTGACTTCCTTTGATCGCTAATACATCATTACTTGAGGTTACGCCTGGTGTCTTTTTAAGAATTTCCCATGCGTTGAGCGAGGAAATATTACTATTTTCTACATTAAATTCTAAACGGTCAATTTTTCTTTTTACTAAAGGCTTTTGCTTGGTCATCACAACCTCTTGGATATCCTGAATGTCTTTCTTCAAAACAATCAGTAAAGGCTGATTCTGTTTTTCCAGATCCAGGTCTTTTTCAAATTTGGAATATTCTAAATCTTTAATAACCAACTTCACAGAATTTTCGGGAATGCCTTCCAGCATAAAAACGCCATTTTCATTGGTCATCAATGTTTTTAGCAATATATTTTGAGAATTATAAACTTCAATAGAGACCAAAGAAAGTTTTTCATTCTGAGCATTCGAAACTGTGCCTTCAATCTTTTGTTTTTGTGAAAACATAAAAATTGGAAAACATAAAAAAAGAAAAAATTTATACATGATTAATTTTTTAACGTAAACTGATTTTTACAAACAGAAAAAAAACAGTCGACAAATATTCTGATACAAAAGTCTAGTTTACCCGAGAGAATTTCGGTTAATGAAAGGTTAATGATGAGTTAACGGTTATTGGAGAAGTACTAAAGTTTTATATTTGTTATCATGATTTTGAAAAGTAAAAATCTTATTGCACTCTTTGCGGCCTTATTTCTGCTTCTTTTGGGGATTCAGGCTTATTTCATGTATAAAACCTATCAGGTTAAAGAGCGGGAAATTTACAGAAGTGTACACAATAAACTTACTCAATACACCGATAATCTTGAAGATAGAAGAGGTTTAAAAAAAGCGTCTGACGAATCTTTACAGCATATTTTCATTGAGTATACCGATAAAAAAATCGACAAAAAAGACTTTTTAGATCTGTTTGAACAAAATAGAAAAAGCACCAAAGATCAGCTCAGTAATTATGTAGATAAACAGTTTGAAAAAGAAGGCTATAAAGTTGCGGTGAGAATAGAATATTTATCAATTATCTTTCTCCCTAGCAATACCAATTTGCTTGAAAAACCTATCATCTTATTTGAAACAAGAAATAAAATTGTAAAACCAGGAATTTCAAATACGGGAAATTGGCAAACCTCATCTAAATCAACATCAGACGATGATAAGAAAATAATTAAGAATAACAGCTTCCGTGTAAAAAGCCAGACAGACTTCGAAATATTAAATATTAAAAGTATCGTTTTCAGGGAATTGACCCTGCTTTTTCTATGTTGTATTGCGCTCCTGACAAGTGTATTAGTACTTTATATTTTTACCTTTAAAAATTTAATTAAACAACAGAAACAAGTTGAAATCTTACATACCGTAGTAGATAATATCTCTCATGAGTTTAAAACGCCTATTGCCACTTTAAAAATAGCCTCCAAAGCATTGAAGAAAGATTGGAACCCGGACACGCTTCCATTAGTAGAACGACAGATCAGCCGTCTTGAAAGTCTCATGCAACAGCTTCATAAAGACGAAACAGAAAATGAAATTCCAGAAATACAACCTGAAGATTGGAATTTCTTCATTCAAGATCTTGCTTTTACCTATCCTCAGATTCAATTTATTTTAAAAAATAAAATTTCGCAGCAACTTCCTTTTGATAAAAACCTCATGGAAACTGTCATTAAAAATCTCTGCGAAAACAGTGTAAAATATGGTTCATTAATTGTTGAGATAAAAATTTCTAACCCTCAAAAAAAATTGGAAATCACCGTTTCAGATAATGGACAAGGCATCGAAAAAAAAGAATTTAAAAATGTTTTTGAAAAGTTTTACAGAATACAATCCAACAACATCCATAATACAAAAGGATTAGGATTGGGTCTTTATTTCGTTAAAAAGATCATTGAAAAATACAACGGAAAAATAGAAGCAGAAAGTACGATTAAAGAAGGAACAACTTTTAAAATAACCATTCCTTATGAAAATTAAAATTCTATTGGTGGAAGACGATACTGATTTTGGAATGATTCTTAAACAGTATCTCGAGCTGGAAGACTTCGACGTAACATGGTTTCAAAATCCTGAAGATGTTGTAACGATTTTAACCTCAGATTTCAATTTTCAAATCGGTATCTTAGATATTATGATGCCTAATATTGATGGATTTTCTCTTTCTAAAATAATTTTAAAAGAAAAACCACAGTTCCCTATCCTTTTTTTAACCGCAAAAAATCAAAAAATAGATCGTCTGACAGGACTTAAAATTGGAGCCGACGATTATATTGCAAAACCCTGCGACCCAGAAGAATTAATTCTCAGAATTAAAAATATTTTAAAAAGAACATCCCATTCTACATTGCAAATGCATGTGAAAATCGGAGACTATAATTTGGATTCAGAAAAGCTGTTGTTATCTCATCCAAGAGGAGATATTCGCTTAACGATCCGTGAAAAAGACCTTCTTTTGTACCTTTTAAAACACAATCATCAAATGATAAAACGCGATGATATTCTAGACACTCTTTGGGAAACCAACGATTATTTTACCGGAAGAAGCCTCGATGTATTCATCAGTCGATTGAGAAAATACTTTATTGAAGATCCCACAATTAAAATTCAATCGCTGAGAGGAATAGGTTTTGAAATTGATTTTCCTGAAAAATAAGTTTTGTAAAAAAGAATTGCTAATTTTATAACAATGAAAACTAATATTCATTGTTATAGCCTTTAATTAATTAACTAAAAAAATAGAATGATGATTGATTTCAAAAAAGCAATCCATTTAGTATACAGCAACCCTGGAAGAGGAAGTTTGGAATCTTATTTCAAAACTCATTTTCCGGAGGATAAAATACAAATTCACTGTATTTATAATGACTTAACGACGGGACCTTTGAGCGATTTCACGTCTGCTCCTGACTTTGAGAAATTCAGTTCATACTGGAAAGCCATCGATGCTGTCTACTCACCCGATACAATTGAAAACAATGAGGAAAACAGCATAAATTTCAATGATTTATCAACTGAATTTAGTATTGATTTCCCAAAAGAGAAAACCTTAATTATCTGGCATGGAAGCGATGCTGGCGAAAAACTCATGTTATATCGTTATTGTAGTCTTTTAAAGAACAGGGATTTGCATGAAATCAATCTGGATGATTGGCCAACAACGTTAAAGAACGATTATAGAACCAATTGTTTAGCCATACAAAACCCGGAAGATCTTGATGGAATTTTCAACATTTTAAACGAGATTAACGAAAATACGAAATCATCTTACGCAAATGAATGGGAAAGGCTGAAAAAAGATCAAAAAACAAATAGAATATTGCAAGATGACCGTCTAATTTCTGTAAACGAGGATTATTATGATCAAAGTATTTTAGATAACTGTACTTCAGACTATCAAAAAGTTGCGAGAGTGATTGGCGAAACAATGGGGAAGCAAAAATCTACGATTGGAGATTATTATCTTCTGTATAGAATTCACATGTTGATCAATCAGCAACTATTAGAATATCAAGGTGATGTATCAACAATGCGAGAGTTAGAAATCAGAAAAAAATAAGCTTCATCCATAGAATAAAGCTCATTTTTATTTTAATATTTTATTAAAACTGTACATCTACCAAGACCGGAAAATGATCGGAAGGATACAATAAGTTTTCTCTTCTGTCATTGATGTGTCTGTGAGATTTTATTTTCAAACCTTTTACAAAAATATAGTCGATTCTGTTTTTCGGAACTTCATTAACGTTGAAAGCTGTAAAAGTGCCAATTGGACCATAATGTTTTGATTCTGAATTATAAAAACTGTCTTTCATATTTTGAGAAAGAATTTTAATGGGCTCAGAATCATCTGTCAAATTAAAATCGCCAGTCAATGTTACCGGTAAATTTTTAGGGTTGATTTCCTTGATTTTCTTTAGAATTAAATCTGCAGACTTCACTCTTGCAACATTTCCGATATGATCGAAGTGAAGATTCATTGCTAAAAATTCTTTCTTTGATTTTTTATCTTTAAAAACAGCATACGTGCAAATTCTGTTCAAAGCAGCATCCCATCCTTTTGACGGTTTTTCAGGCGTTTCAGAAAGCCAAAACGTTCCAGAATTTACAACCTGAAGCCTGTTTGTATCATAAAATATAGCCGAAAACTCTCCTTTTTCTTTACCGTCATCTCTTCCGACGCCTACATAATCGTAATTTTTCAATCCGTTTTTGATATCTTTCATCTGCTCGGGAAGCGCTTCCTGAACTCCGAAATAATCCGGGTGATAATAATTTAATAAATCCACTGCATCTTGTTTTCTCTCTGTCCATGCATTTTCCTTATCCGATTCTACCTGAAGTCTAATGTTGAAACTCATCACTTTTAGATCCTGCGAAAATCCCAATGCAAAAAACATCAGGAATACCATTGAAAATCTGAGATTCATATTCATCTGTTTTAAATTAATAAGTCACAAAAATAAAACTTCTCCGTGACAGAGAAGTTTTAGATGTATAATTATTATGTTAATTCTTGCAATAAGCAATAAGCAAAATTAACTTATCGTTTCCTTTAGTTTGACTTTTTTGCTTTGATCATTGCTTCCAATGCATCCCACATTTCCTGTGGAATATCTTCCAGCATATTAAATTCGCCTGCGCCTTGTAGCCATTCACCACCATCGATTGTTACAACTTCTCCATTCACAAAAGATGAAAAATCAGAAACTAAATAAGCAGCAAGATTCGCCAATTCCTGATGTTCCCCTACTCTTTTCAACGGATTTTTTTTCGCTAAATCAAATTGATCTTTCATATCTCCCGGAAGCAACCTGTCCCAAGCTCCTTTCGTTGGAAATGGCCCCGGCGCGATGGCATTGAATCGAATATTATATTTCCCCCACTCCACGGCAAGAGATCTTGTCATTGCCAACACTCCAGCTTTTGCACAAGCGGATGGAACAACGTAAGCAGAACCTGTCCATGCGTAAGTTGTTACGATATTTAAAACCGTTCCCGGCGTTTTTGAATCAATCCAATGTTTTCCAACGGAAAGTGTACAGTTTTTTGTTCCTTTTAATACAATATCTAAAATAGAATCAAAAGCAGAATGTGTTAATCTTTCTGTTGGAGAGATGAAATTTCCTGCTGCGTTATTTAATAGAATATCAATTCTTCCGAATTCTTTCAAAGCAGCTTCTTTCATTGCTTCTACCTCATCCCAATTTCTTACGTCACACGCAACGCAAAGAACTTTTCCGCCCGTTTCTTCTTCCAATTCTTTCGCTGTTCCTTGTAATTTTTCCAAATTTCTGGAAGTGATCACTACTTTTGCGCCTAATTGAAGAAAATATTTGGTCATTGCTTTTCCTAGACCGCTTCCGCCACCTGTAACGATGGCTACTTTATCTTTCAGTGCATCTTCACGCAACATCGGTTGTGTATATAGATTCATATTGTTTTAATTTTTCCTAAAAATAACAAATATTAAAATGCAATGCTTTAAAATAAATCAAGAAATGATGCTATAAATAACTGTTTTAAATTTTATAGTCTTAATTGTAAAAGAAATGACAATTTTACTTTAACTATTTTTTACTTTTTTCTTTTAAATTTACCCAAAAAATTGGCGATTTTTTCCAAATGTTTAAATAGGAGACTGCAACCCTAGCCCCGATTGCAGCTTTGTTTGAGCTCATTTTTCAGGATTTGGGTTTCGGCGGCTTCGCCCCCGAAACCCAAATCCTGAAAAATAGCGAGTGCGGAAAGCGGGAATAGCTTCAAATAAAAAATAAAAAGCAGCCTGACAATAAATTATCAGGCTGCTTTTATATTGAACAAGATTAAATTAATTATGCAGTAACAGTTCCTTTAAACGAAAGTGTTTTAGGAGTTTTGCTTTCGCTTGTTGTAACGTTAACCGTTTTCATGAATGGACCTGCAGCTGCAGCATTAAAACTAGCTTCTACAAATCCTTTTTTACCAGGAAGAATTGGAGTTTTAGTATAATCTGCTGTAGTACATCCACAAGACGGTGCTACATTTTCGATAACAATTGGCTTTTTAGATGTGTTTGTAAATTCGAATCTGATCAATTTTGGTTTTCCCTGAGGAATATTTCCAACGTCAATAGATTCTGATTTCCATGTGATATCAGCTTTAATTGTTCTCACAACAGGAGTTCCTTCAGCGGGAAATACATTTGCGTAAAATGGAGAACATGCTAACACTGCTAAAAGAGCTGTAATTTTTAAATTTTTCATGAGTATAAATTTTATTAATAGTTAAATATAAAAAACAATTATTATTTTTTGATATAACAAATGTAAAGCTGATTGTTACTCCAACATGTTAACCGCTATCAAACATTTGTTAATAAGTTGTTAATGATAAAAGATTAATAGATATTTTTGGATAATATTGCTTCACTAAATGGAAATAAAGAAACTCAATATTATTATTACCCTCGGCTTTGTCGCTATTATCGGAATTTTGATAGCCCAACTTCTATGGACAAGACAAGCCTATAATATTGAAGATGAAAAATTTAACCAAACCGTAAATATTGCTTTACTCGAAGTTGTGGAAAAATTGTCGGGAGGAAAAACTTCTTTTAGTGAAAATCCGGTTCAAAATATTTCCAACGACTATTATGTGGTTAATATCAATAATGAATTTCATCCCGAAGTATTGGAATATTATCTGAAAACAGAATTCACACGTTTACAGAT
Source organism: Chryseobacterium glaciei (assembly GCF_001648155.1). Classification (NCBI taxonomy): domain Bacteria; kingdom Pseudomonadati; phylum Bacteroidota; class Flavobacteriia; order Flavobacteriales; family Weeksellaceae; genus Chryseobacterium; species Chryseobacterium glaciei. Next base: position 1,408,443 of record NZ_CP015199.1, read on the forward strand.
AAATACAGATTATGTTTACGCATTATACAATTGCCAAAGTGATAGAATGATGTATGGAAAATATGTTTCTAAGCATCAGGAAAGTCCGAATATGGCTATTAAATTTCCAAAACATAAAAATTTAGTCTATTATTTTTCTATACGCTTTCCGGATAAAACTACGTATCTGATCAGTTCATTACGTTTTTGGTACGTGCTCACCTTTGCTCTTATTATCATTCTTTTGGTGTATGTTTATTCTATATATACCATTATTCAGCAAAAAAAATTCTCTGAACTGCAGCGAGATTTTATCAATAATATGACCCATGAGTTTAAAACTCCTCTTTCTTCTATACTTTTGGCTTCAGAAGCACTCACGAAGCAACAACTCATAAAAGAAAACCCTAAGCTACAGACCTACACCTCTATCATCACCGATCAAGGCTATAAGCTTAATAATCATATTGAAAAAATATTAAATATTGCTAAAAATGATGCTTCCGGACTGTCATTAAAACCTCAGAAAATCGTTTTATTGCCGTTTATTCAGGAAATTGCAGACACGATAAAACAAAAGAATGAAAATCTTTCTGTTGAAATAGAAATTGATAGCAATACGTCAATCATTGCCGATGAATTTCACTTTACAAATATCATTTATAATATTTTAGATAATTCAATCAAGTACTGCGAAACGAAACCTACTATTAGAATTTCTTCCTTTAAAGATTCAAAAGGTTTATATTTAAAATTTAAAGATAATGGAATGGGAATTCCGCCTAAAAATATTCCTCATATTTTTGATAAATTTTACAGAGTAAATACAAAAAAAAGTGATGAGGTAAACGGTTTTGGATTAGGTTTATTTTACGTAAAAAAAATCGTTCAGCAACATAACTGGAAAATTTCAGTTGAAAACAATAAGGATGAAGGGATTACGATAACTCTATTTTTACCGTCTTAAAAATATCAGTGCAAACCATGGAAAAATCTAAAATTTTATATGCAGAAGATGACAATACAATCGCTTTCCTGATTCAGGATAGCTTGGAGAGTTATTATGATATAGATTGTTATCCTGATGGAAAATCAGCGCTTGAAGCATTCAATAGCAAAAGTTTTGACATTTGTCTTTTAGATATTATGATGCCCGAACTCAACGGGTTTGAATTAGCACAATTCATCCGCGATAAAAACTCTGAAATCCCCATTATTTTTATTTCTGCAAAAGCTTTAAAAGAAGACAGGATTAAAGGTTTGAAAATTGGCGCAGACGATTATTTGGTAAAGCCTTTCAGTATTGAAGAACTCATTCTAAAAATTGAAGTTTTCTTAAAACGTTCAAAGAAAACAAGTACCACTACATCAAAATACAAAGTCGGAAAATATGACTTTGATCCTAAAAACTATACTTTACAAGATTCATTAAGCACGATTACTCTTACCCAAAGAGAGTCTGAACTGTTATTATATTTCATCAACCATAAGAATAGTGTTGTAAAAAGACAAGACATCCTTAAAGCTATTTGGGGAGATGACGATTACTTTATGGGACGAAGTCTTGATGTATTTATTTCAAGATTGCGAAAATTATTGGCTGATGAACAAAATGTAATCATTGAAAATTTGCATGGAATAGGTTTTAGGTTTTCTGAAAAATAGTCTTTCAATAATTTACTACATTTTCGTTTTATCTATAAACTTTGAAACTATTAAAATTTAACCGTAAAAGAGACAAAAGCTCTCTGCAGATTTAACCATTGTTTTATCATTATAAAGCAAAAGCCACTCAAAAGAATAAAAATCAAAGATTTTTTTTAAACTTATGTACTCTTATTAGCAGTTTAATAATTTACTTAAAACACTAAAGTGTTAATCTTTTGTCTCTTTTGTGGTTAAAATAAACACTTTTTTTAAATAAATAATTATTCTTTGATTTTGATTACTTTTATCATTCGAAAATTTACTTATCCATGAAAAATTCGGGAACTTCTGTTTTTCTATTATTTTTATTATTTAGTTTAAATCTTAAAGCTCAACAATTCGAAAAGCTCTATCAATATGTCAATCCATTAATTGGAACTGAAAAAATGGGGCATACCTATCCCGGAGCAACCGCACCTTTTGGAGCAATCCAATTAAGCCCTGAAACAGATACAATTTCTTATGAACTCAACGGAAAATACAACGGTGATGTCTATAAATATTGTGCCGGATATCGTTACGAAGACAAAACAATTGTTGGTTTCAGTTCAACCCATTTTAGTGGAACGGGACATTCTGATTTAGGAGATTTTCTTATCATGCCAACGGTTGGGAAATTACAATTGAATCCCGGAACTGCTTCAAATCCTGAAAGTGGATACCGAAGTAGATTCTCCCATCAAAACGAGAAAGCAGAAGCAGGATATTATAAAGTAAAACTTGACGATCATAATATTTTAGCTGAATTAACAGCTACAACCAGAGTTGGAGTTCATCGCTACACATTCCCTAAGTCTGACCAAGCTTATATTATTTTAGACTTGATGGCTGGAATTTACAATTATGAGGGTAAAAATGTCTGGACATATGTTCGAGTAGAAAACGGAAATACCATTACAGGTTACCGACAAACCAATGGTTGGGCAAGAACAAGAACCGTTTATTTTGCCATGAAATTTTCAAAACCATTTAAATCTTATGGCCAGAAAAATTATGATGGAAAACAGGTTTACAATGGTTTTTGGAGAAAATTTGACCAAACTAAAAACTTTCCGGAGATCGCTGGAAAGAATCTGAAAATGTATTTTGATTTTGATACGAATGAAAATGAAGCCATTGAAGTTAAATTAGCTATTTCACCTGTAAGTCAAGTGAATGCATTAGAAAATTTAGAAAAGGAAGTTGGTAATTTATCTTTTGATGAGATAAAAGCAAAAACTCAGGAAAATTGGAATAAAGAATTAAATAAAATTATCATCAAAGGTTCTGAAAACGAAAAGATAAATTTCTATACCGCGATGTACCATACGTTTATCAACCCGACAACCTATACAGATGTTAACGGAGAGTACAAAGGTTTAGACCAAAACATTCATAAAGCGGAAGGTTTTACTAATTATACTACCTTCTCGATTTGGGATACGTATCGTGCGCTTCATCCATTTTTTAACATTATTCAACCTAAAAGAAATGGAGATATGGTAAAGTCGATGATGGCTCATTACGATCAATTTTCAATGAAAATGTTGCCGATTTGGTCTCATTATGCGAATGATAATTGGTGTATGAGTGGTTATCACAGCGTGAGCGTGGTTGCCGATGCCATTATTAAAGGAAATTATAACGGTGATGCAAAAGCTGCCTTAATGGCTTGCGTTGAAACAGCCAACAAAAGGGATTACGAAGGCATCGGGCAATATATTGATTTGGGATATATTCCTGCAGAAAAAAGTGGAACTTCCGTTTCCAATACGTTAGAATATGCTTATGATGATTGGGCGATTGCTCAATTGGCGAAACATTTAGGGGAAACAGAAATCTACAACCAATTCATTAAACGTTCTGAAAACTGGAAAAACAATTTTGATAAAACCATCGGATTTATGCGGCCCCGTTTAGCAGATGGAAGTTTCAAGAAAGATTTTAATGCATTAAGCACTCACGGACAAGGTTTTATTGAAGGAAATTCGTGGAATTACAGTTTCTTTGTTCCTCAAAATCCGGATGAATTAATTAAAATGATGGGCGGAAAGAAAAAATTCGCTTCAAAATTAGATGAGTTATTCACAATGCATTTGCCTGACGAGTTTTTTGCAGACACAGAAGATATTACAAGAGAAGGAATTATTGGCGGATACGTTCACGGAAATGAACCGGCTCATCATGTTGCCTATTTTTACAATTGGGCAGGGCAACCTTGGAAAACTCAGGCTCAGATTAGAAGAATTTTAGAAATGCAATACAAAGCCACTCCCGATGGATTGGGCGGAAATGATGATACCGGACAAATGAGTGCTTGGTATATTTTGAGTTCGCTTGGTTTTTATCCTGTCGCTCCGGGTTCGGAAGATTATGCGATTGGAAGTCCAGCGATTGATAATGCTATTTTAAATTTAGAAAATGAAAAAACTTTTGAAATTGAAGCGATCAATCAAAGTCCGAAAAATGTATATGTTGAAAAAATTCTTCTCAATGGAAAAGAAATAAAAAACTTTACATTGAAACATTCTGATATTATGAATGGTGGGAAATTGAGTTTTTATATGAATTCTAAAGCTAGGAAATAATACTTAAACACAAATTACTCTAATGTTTTGCACTAATTTTCACAAATAAAACTCGTAATACTGTCATTCGGAACGAAATTAGATTAAAATTCATTCATCCGTAATTTGAATACGACAATCATGGTTTTGCATACATCAGATTCTTAATTTCTGTTCAATTTTGTATTATAAAATCAACAACAAGAATATGGACAAAGTAAAATTAGGAAATCAAGGATTAATAATCCCCAATATAGGTTTGGGATGCATGGGAATGACAGGTTTTGGTGATGCCGATATGTATGGTAAAACCGATGAAAAAGAAGCTATCGCAACAATTCACCGTTCTTTAGAATTGGGAGGTAATTTTCTGGACACCGCGGATTTGTATGGCCCTTTCAAAAATGAACAATTAATTGCAAAAGCTATTGAAGGTAATCGAGATCAATATATTATCGCAACAAAATTCGGATGGGAAATTGATGATAATGAACAAATTACTTGGAAAATCAACGGAACGAAAGATTATGTGAAAAAATCTGTAGAACGGTCTCTTAAAAATCTAAAAACGGATTACATCGATTTGTATTATATGCACCGTCTCGATAAAAACACCCCAATTGAAGAAACAGTAGAAGCAATGGCTGAATTGGTGAAAGAGGGAAAAATCGGATATATTGGTTTATCTGAAGTCTCTTCTGAGACTGTGAAAAAAGCGCATGCCGTTCATCCAATTTCGGCAGTGCAAAGTGAATTTTCTCTTTTTGAAAGAACAGTAGAAGAAAAAGGAGTAATCAAAACGTTGAATGAATTGGGAATTGGTTTCGTTGCCTATTCACCTTTGGGAAGAGGATTTTTATCCGGACAGATTCGTTCTATTGATGATTTGCCTGAAAATGATTTCCGAAGAGGAATTCCGCGTTTTCAAGGGGAACATTTTCATAAAAATATTGAATTGGTAGAAGCGATTGAAAATCTGGCAAAGGAAAACGAAATTACCTCTTCCCAATTAGCATTAGTTTGGATTATTAGCAAAGGAATTATTCCAATTCCGGGAACGAAACGTAGAAAATATGTAGAACAAAATATTGAAGCAAGTAAAATTGTGCTAAGTGAAGTTGATCTACAAAAACTGGAAAGTATTGTACCGTTGGGGACAGATACCGGAGCAACGTATGACGAATTCGGAATGGGACTTTTGGATTATTAATTTGTAATTTTGATAGGTTAGAAACTCAAACCTAACAGGTTTTTGAAACCTGTTAGGTTTTATGACACAATACGATCTCAGCCCGACTTGAACGGAAATCCTTTTGTGAGGAACGAACAAAAGATTGGGAGTGGAAGGCGGATAAAGCTGCCCAAATTATTATTAAAAAAGTTTAAAAATTATGAACACTATACAATCTATTTCGGCATTTCACAGGTTGCTTTCACTTCCCGAACCTAAGCATCCGATGGTAAGTGTCATTAACCTTCATGAAAGCGTTTTTATTGAAGACGATGTCTGGAAAGGCTTTGTAAGCAGATATTATTGTGTTGCCCTGAAACGAAATGCGAAAGGAAAGATAAAATACGGTCAGCAACATTATGATTATGATAAGGGTGTTTTGAGTTTTACGGCACCCAATCAGGTTCAGTATTTGGATTTGCAGACGATGGATTGTGAAAACACCGGTTATCTGCTGATTTTTCACGAAGATTTTTTGTTGAAACATTCGTTAGCAAAGACTATTTCTTCTTATGGATTTTTCTCGTATGCAGTGAATGAAGCCCTTCATTTATCTGAAGATGAAGAGAATGATTTGCTTGAAATCATGAATAAAATTGATAAAGAATGTCTGCATATCGACCATCATACGCAGGAAATTATCTTATCACAAATTGAATTATTACTGAATTATTCGAAACGATTTTACGAAAGACAATTCATCACCCGAAAAAGTGGAAGTCATCAGCTTCTAACTAAATTTGAATCTTTTTTGAATGATTATTTTGATAAAGAATCTTCTGATAAAGGACTTTTAACTGTTCATCAAATTGCCGAGGCAATGAATCTTTCTGCGAATTATTTAAGTGATCTTTTGCGGGTTCATACGGGACAAAATACACAACAGCATATTCACGAAAAGCTGATTAGTAAAGCAAAGGAAAAGCTTTCGACTACTGAACTTTCGGTAAGCGAAATTGCTTATGAATTGGGATTTGAGCATTCGCAGTCTTTTTCTACTTTATTTAAAAAGAAAACGAATATGTCGCCTTTGGAATTTAGGCAGTCTTTTAATTAAGTCTCCCACAGATTTCTCAGATGATTGCGTTTAAATATCTGCGTTATCTGCAAAATCTGTGAGAGAAAAATTATGTTTTGGCTAAAGCCAATTTTGAATATTAAATAAAAAAGTGGACTAAAGCCCACTCCTATTGATATAATTAGTTTGTTATATTTTATTCCTGAACTTCAAAAAGCAAACGCTCCCCGAATTTTTGGTCATTAATTTTTCCGTTATCGTAAACCAGATTTCCGTTAACAAAAGTGTGGGTAACTTTAGAATGGAAATTCGTTCCTTCCAGCGGGCTCCAACCGCATTTGTAAAGGATATTTTCTTTGGCAACTGTCCAGTTTTCATTTAAATCAACCAAAACTAAATCAGCTTTATACCCTTCTCTTACGAAACCTCTTTTCTCAACTCTGAAAAGAATCGCAGGATTGTGAGACATTTTTTCAACGATTTTTTCTAAAGAAATTTTTCCGTTGATATAGTTTTCCAGCATCACAACCAGAGAATGTTGAACTAAAGGCGCTCCCGAAGGACATTTTGTGTAGACATTTTGCTTTTCTTCCCAAGTGTGAGGAGCGTGGTCTGTTGCGATCACATCAATCCTGTCGTCCAGCAAAGCTTCCCAAAGTGCATCTTTGTCTTTTTGCATTTTTACGGCAGGATTCCATTTGATTAATCCGCCTTTTGTATCGTAATCTTCATTGGTGAACGTCAAGTGATGTACACAAACTTCTGCCGTTATTTTTTTATCTTTTAAAGGAATATCATTTCTGAAAAGTTCCATTTCTTTTGCAGTTGAAAGATGGAAAACGTGAAGTCTTGCTCCTGTTTTTTGTGCTAATTCAATTGCTTTTGATGAAGATTTATAACAAGCTTCCTCACTTCTGATCAAATGATGGAATTTCACGGGAATATCTTCACCATACTCATCCATATATTTCTGAGTATTTGCTCTTATCGTCGCTTCATCTTCACAATGAACAGCGATCAGCATTTTTGTATTGCTGAAAATATTTTCCAATGTTTCAGGATTATCGACCAACATATTTCCTGTAGAAGATCCTAAAAACAACTTAATTCCGGGAACATTTCTTGGATTTGTTTTCAAAACTTCTTCCAAATTATCATTGGTTCCGCCCATCATAAAGCCATAATTCGCATATGCTTTTTGAGAACCTATTTCATATTTATTCGCCAATAATTCCTGCGTAACAGCATTCGGAACTGTGTTTGGCTGATCAATAAAACTTGTAATTCCGCCTGCGATGGCAGCACGAGATTCGGTTTCAATATCGCCTTTGTGAGTCAGTCCCGGATCACGGAAATGCACCTGATCATCAATAACTCCCGGCAAAAGATATTTTCCTTCACCCTCAATAATTTGATCTGCTTCTTCCGAGATATTGGAATCTATTTTAGATATTAAATCATTTTCAATTAAAATATCACCTTCAAAGATCTGGCCTTCGTTAACGATTTTTACATTTTTGATTAAGGTCTTCATTTATTTTTTAGATATTAGATTTAAGGAATTATATTTAAAATACTAATTGTTATATTTCAAGTATAAAAGCAAAATTAAGGTTTATGAATGAATTTTAAGATCGTTCACAAAAATCTATTTCTAAATATTTACATTTGCAGAAAAAATTTCGACATTGTATAAGAAACTATTAGGGCAGACAATCATATACGGAGTAGGTGCAATTGCGCCAAGAATTATTTTATTTATTCTTAATCCGCTTTTGATCTATAAAATTCCCAATGAAGGTTTTGCTACTTTCACACAGCTTTACGCATGGATTTCGTTTGTGAACATCATACTTTCTTTTGGTTTTGAAACGGCTTATTTTAGATTTTCTGCAGAAGAAGGAAATGAGAAAAAGACTTTCAATACTTCTTTTTGGTTTTTATTTTCAACCTCTACTGTTTTCCTCGCATTGTGCTACTTATTCAATCAGCAGTTAGCAGATTATGCCGGATACCATGATAATCCTGAATACATTAAATGGTTTGCAATGATTGCTTTTTTTGACAACTTATTGGTGATACCTTTTGCTTGGTTACGTTTTCATAATAAACCAATCAAATATTCAGTAGTAAGGATCGTTCAAGCTATATTTCAGGCGGTTTTTACGGCTGCGTTATTTTTCTGGATTCCACAAAGTATTTCAAGAAGCTTTGGACTAGACCAAAATGTAGATTATCCGTTCTTTAGTAATCTTGCGGGAAGTGCATTAGGCTTTTTATTATTGCTTCCGATTATAGTAAAGGTAAGATTTCAATTCATTACTTCATTGTTTAGACGAATGATTAAATATTCATTCCCATTGATGTTAGCTGGTTTGGCATTTATGGTTAATGAGAACTTCGATAAATCTATTCAAAAAGGTCTTATATCAGATGAGGAGGCCGGTGCTTATGGCGGTTGTTATAAGTTAGCCGTTTTGATGACACTATTTGTTACCGCTTACAGAATGGGTATTGAGCCTTTCTTCTTTAAACAAATGGACAAAGGCGATTCTAAAAAAACGTATGCAAAAGTCGCTGAATATTTTGCATTTTTTGCCTGTGCCGTTGCATTAGGAATTATTGCGAATATTTCTTGGTTAAAAAGCGTTTTTATTCCTAACAAATCGTATTGGATTGCAATAGATATTATACCAATTATTGTCCTAGCCAATCTTTGCTTCGGAATTTACTATAACTTTTCGACTTGGTATAAAGTAACAGATAGAACGAGCGTTGGAACGATTATTTCTTGGCTTGGAGCGGGGATCAATATTGCATTGAATCTTTTAGCATTAAAATATTTCCGCAGTATGATTGGTTCTGCATGGGCTACTTTCGGAGCTTATGTCATTATGATGATCGTTTCTTATCTATTAGGTCAGAAATATTATCCTATACCTTATAGAATGAAAAAAATGTCATTTTTCTTGATATTACTTGGCGTTTTCAGTTTTATCATTGTGAAATATCTTAACTATAATATCTTAATGAGTAATGTTTTATTCTTAATTTTCATTGGAATTTTATTTTACTCCGAAAAAGATATGATCCTCTCCCGAATCAAAAAAAGCTAAAAATTGGTCTCTCTTTTGATAGTAATCAATTCTGTTTTTAAAAATTAAACAAACTCACTAAAGCTGATAAATATTACGAATAACAATAGTTTTAATTATTATCTTTAGCCGACAAATAAAAAATACTTAAATTATAAAACACTTAGAATTATATAAATGAAAATTATAGTACCTATGGCTGGACGCGGTTCCAGATTACGTCCACATACATTAACTGTTCCAAAACCTCTTATTCCGATTGCCGGAAAACCGATTGTTCAAAGATTGGTAGAAGATATTGCTAAAGTTGCAGGAGAAGAAATTGAAGAAGTTGCTTTTATCATCGGAGATTTTGGTCCTGAAATCGAAAAATCATTACTTCATATCGCTGAAAAATTAGGAGCAAAAGGAAGCATTTATTATCAGAATGATCCTCTTGGAACGGCTCACGCTATCAAATGTGCAGAAGCTTCCATGACAGGAGATGTTGTGATTGCATTCGCAGATACGCTTTTCCGTGCAGATTTTGTTTTAGATAAAAACTCAGATGGTGTAATTTGGGTAAAAAGTGTGGAAGATCCTTCTGCTTTTGGTGTTGTAAAATTAGACAACTACGGTTTCATTACCGATTTTGTTGAAAAACCAACGACATTCGTTTCAGACCTTGCAATTATTGGTATTTATTACTTTAACAGTGCTGAAAAATTGATGAGCGAAATCAACTATATCATGGATAATGATATTAAAAATGGTGGAGAATATCAATTAACAACAGCATTAGAAAACCTTAGAGCAAAAGGTGCGAAATTCTCTCTAGGAAAGGTAAACGACTGGATGGATTGTGGAAATAAAAACGCAACCGTAGAAACAAACAGTAAAATTCTTGCCTACGAGATTGAGGAAATGTCAACCTATCCGGCTTCTGCAGTTATCGAAAACTCTTTGATTATTCAACCTTGTTTTATTGGTGAAAATGTGAAAATTTCAAACTCAAAAGTGGGTCCTGGAGTTTCTTTAGGAAACAATACAATTATTGTAAATTCAAATATTGAGAACTCGCTGATTCAGGAGAATACAAGAATCAACCACGGAAACCTTTCTAATTCGATGATCGGAAATTCGGCTCAGTATTTTGGAGTTTCAAGAGAGATTTCTTTAGGAGATTATTCTGTTTTAGATTTTTTATCTAGATAAGGTCAGAATTTATTATATTTAAATAACATATCTTCAAACCACACAAAATGTTTTGTGTGGTTTGGCGTTAATATTGCAAAGTATTATTTTTAATCGAAAAGATAAATACATGAAAAACTGGATACCATTAATTTTATTACTTCTCGTTTTGTCGTCCTGTAAGACAAGAAATGCCGCTAAAAAGAACAACAGCAACTCACAAGACAGCACTATCGTAGTAAAAGACGATGGAAATCCTAAAGACGCCAATGAACCTGTAAGAGATAAAATTACATTCTTCGAACATGTAATTATTCCACCAAAATTTGATCAGATAAAGATCAGTAGTAAGGTAAATGTTGAAACAGGAAGTTTCATCCCAACTCTTGACGCTACTATTTATATTGAAAATAATAAAAAAGTGTGGATGAATTTAACTGCATTTTTATTTACTGTTGCACGAGGAATTGCAACACCTGATGGCGTAAAAGGGCAAGATAAGACCAGCAAAACTTACATTGATTCAGATTTTGAATATCTTAACAACTTATTGAATGTCAACTTCATTGATTATAAATCTTTGGAGAAAATTTTAATGGGAAGAACGTTTGTAAAAATCAGTGACTCTCAATTTACCCTTACCAAAAACGCTCAGGGATTTAAAATGACATCCAATGGAAATCAAAAAATCGTTACTGATGAAAAAACTAGGGAATATAAAATTACCTTGCAATATGACACGAATTATGATTTATTGAATGTAAATTTAAAAGATGTTTTATCTCCCGACGAATTAGAAATATCTTACAGCAATTGGGATGAATATAATGGAATTCGTTTACCTAAAAATGTTAAAATAATTATAAAAGGGTCAAAAAGCAGTCAGATTTTACTAGAAAATACGAAATTTGACTTTTCCCCGATGGAAACACCGTATTCAGTACCATCCAGTTATAAGAAAATCGAGATTAAATGATTAAAAAAATTAGCTTTTTAATAGGTATTTTGCTGTTCTCATTGCAATATGGGCAAAAAAAAGAGCAATTACAAAAGCAGAATGCTGACCTTAAAAAACAAATTGCACAAATAAATACAGATTTAGCTAAGACCAGAAGCGAGTCTAAACTTTCTATATCCTACCTTACCAACGTTAATAAAAAATTAGCTTTAAGAGAAAAGGTTTATACTAATACTCAAAAAGAAAAACGTTTTATTGAGGATGATATCTATCTTCGTCAGTTGGAAATCAACCGTCAGAACAAAGAATTAGCAGTTCTCAGAAAGAACTATGCTGAAGTTTTGGTAAATGCCTATAAAAATAAAGGTGTGCAGAATAAAGTAACTTTTATTCTTTCCGCTAAAAATATGGGTGAAGCGATAAGAAGAGTTCAATATTTAAAAGAATATTCTGATTATCAGGACAAAAAAGCTGCTGAAATTACAAATGCTGCGACTCAGATAAAAAATACTATTACTCAGCGACAAAAATCAATTAAAGATAAAGAACATCTTTTGGTTAATCAACAAAAAGATTTAACCACAATCAATGCTGAAAGAGCGCAGAAAGAACAACTTGTTGCAGAATTCAAGAAAAATGAATCTCAATTAACGGTTGAGCTTAAGCAAAAACAAACTCAGTCTAAAGCTCTTGAAGGACAGATCAGATCTATTATTGCTGAAGAAATCAGAATCGCAAAAGCTGAAGAAGAAGCAAGAAGAAAAGCAGACGCCGAAAAAATACGTTTAGCTAAAATCGCTGCAGAAAGAGAAAAAGCAAGAATTGAAGCTGAAAACAGAGCCAGAGCAGAAGCGCTGGAAAAAGAAAGGTTATTAGCCGAGGCAGAATCTAAAAGAGCAACAGAATTAGCTGCAAAAAGAGCTGCTGAGGAAAAGAAACGTACAGAGGAAGCTGCAAGAGCAGAATCTAATGCAAAAGATGCTGAAAGAAAAATAGCTGCTACTAAAGCATCCGAAGAAGCTAATGCAAGAGCAAGAGAAGCATCAAACAAATTGATTGCTGCAAGAGCCGCAGAAGCCGCATTAACAAAGAAAAAAGACGACGAGAAAAAAGCTGCAGAAACCAAAGTAATGACCAACTTCGGGGTAAATTCTACAGTTGCAGGAAGTAACTTCGCAGAAAACAAAGGAAGATTAGGATTCCCGGTAGATAAAGGACAAATTACCCACCGATTCGGAAGACAGCCTCACCCGGTTTTCAAAAATATTGTTGAAGAAAATAATGGGATCAAGATTTCTGTGCCTTCAGGTACACGCGCAAAATCTGTGTTCCCGGGAACAGTTTCTTCGGTGTTGGCCAACAGTGACGGTACTAAAACCGTTATGATCAAACACGGAACCTACTTTACAATCTATTCTAACTTAGGGGCAGTAAATGTTTCTAAAGGACAACAGGTTTCAGCAGGTACTCCTGTAGGTGTTGTAGGTCAGGATTTTGACGGGTCTTATACCCTTGATTTCCAAGTATGGAGCGGAACTAATCCAGTTGATCCATTAGGTTGGGTTTCCTATTAAAAAATAGATTAACTTTGTAAAAAATTAAGCAATGCAAACACTAACAATATTAGCCTTATCTTGGCAACATATCCTTATCGTAGCTGTACTTCTTGTGTTACTTTTTGGAGGTAAAAAAATTCCGGAACTAATGAGAGGTGTTGGTTCGGGTATCAAAGAATTTAAAGATGCTGTAAAAGAAGAAGACAAACCAGGTTCTGAAAAGAAATCTTCTACTGATAATAACCCTACCAGCAACTAAAATTCTACACAATTAATGAACTTTACAGAGATTGCATGGCAAGTCTTTAATACTTCTATTGAAGATTATCACGTGCTTGATGACGTTAACACTCTAGTTAATAACCCGTTCGAAAAAGATAGTTTGGAACGAATTTTGTATGCAAAGAACTGGATTGATACCGTTCAATGGCATTTGGAAGATATTATTAGAGATGAGAATATAGACCCGACCGAAGCTCTTCAATTAAAGAGAACTATCGATGCTTCTAATCAGAAAAGAACTGATTTAGTGGAATTTATAGACAGTTGGTTTCTTACAAAGTATGAAAATATAACTCCTAAATCTGATGCAAAGATCAATACTGAAACTCCCGCTTGGGCTGTAGACAGATTATCGATTCTTGCATTAAAGGTTTATCACATGTCATTAGAAGCCAACAGAGAATCCGCTTCTGAAGAGCACCGCCAGAATTGCCAGGCAAAACTAGATGTGCTTCTTGATCAGAAACAAGATCTGTTTACTTCTATTAATCAGTTGCTTACTGATATTGAGAACGGTAACGTTAAGATGAAAGTGTACAAACAAATGAAAATGTACAATGATGATAGTCTTAACCCAATCCTTTATCAAAAGGGGCAAAAATGAAACGACTATTTTTTTTCGGAGTACTAATAATTCTAACAACTTCCTGCGCAACGGAAAAATTAAATTTTTCTCCGCTGTCTAATAATTTTTATAGCGAAGCCAAAGGTTCGGATTCTGATAGAGGAGTAAAGAAAAGCATTGACATCAACATTAAAGAAAATGTAAATGCATCTGAGATCTCTAACCTTATTTCAACTTTTCCTAAATTCAAAAATGTGAATTTAAATGAGGAAGTATTAAATTTGAAATATAGTTTACAGAATTACCTGTATGCAATTGACGCCAACAATCTTTCAGGAAAAAATAGAGCAATTAAAAGCTTCGAAAAATCTTATAAAAAAATTCAGAAACTGAGACAGAGTCTTAACAAAGATGATGACGAAGTACTTAACAGATATTTGGTAAGATTAAAAACCAATATCACCGTTATCGAAGATTCCTTAAAAGGAAATTAAAACAACAAACAACAATTGAGCTTTAATGATTAAAATTCAGGCGGAGGCCAACGTTCCTACAGAACACGGCAGTTTCCGAATGATTGCTTTCTCTGAAAATGAAAATGATTGGATGCCTCACATGGCTATTATTGCCGAAAACACAGACTTTTCTAAGCCTGTAAATGTACGTTTCCACTCAGAATGTATTACCGGAGAAGTTTTCCATTCAAAAAAATGTGAATGCGGGCAGCAACTTGATGCCGCAATGAAATATACCCATGAAAATGGAGGAATGATAATTTACCTTCGACAGGAAGGGAGAAATATAGGAATCATCAATAAGCTTAAAGCTTACTCTCTTCAGGAAAAAGGTTTTGACACCGTAGAAGCCAACCTAAAACTAGGACTTCCGGCAGATGACAGAAACTTTGAAGTAGCCATTGACATCCTTAATATATTAGATGTAAAAGATATCAACTTACTTACAAACAATCCTGAAAAGGTGAAACATGTAGAGAAAAGTAATATTCATCTCACCTCAAGGATACCTTTACAGATTCCGGCCAACGAGAATAGTAAAGAATACTTACAAACAAAGAAAGATTATTTTGGACATCTCCTTGATGACAACGATAATTAAAACTTAATAAAAGCAAAGGCTCCGAAAGAAATTCTTCCGGAGCCTTTTTTTATTTAAAATTTACAAGACTATTTTGTTCTTTGATTAATATTTCACCAATAAGTGTATTTAATTAAAATCATTATCTTTGCACCCTTAAAAAACATATATACTATTTTATGAAAAAACAATTATTAGTATTATCGTCACTTCTACTAATTAGCTGTGGTGGTAGTGATTTCCTTAATTCACAAGAAGAAGTTCAAACTCCCAAAGTTTTAGATAAAAATTCTTTAATTCAATCTAAAACAAGTTCCATTACAAATAAGACTGAAACAGTTTTAATGAATTTATCCTTTGATACAGGGGTTAGAAGTGAAAATGGAGGTTGCTCTTTTGAATATATATTAGGTCCTCCAGGACATGAAAACACTCATACTTCAACACAATGTTTTGGTCCAAACCCAATATCTCAAAATGGCTATTTAGTTAGGGGATATGGAAAGCCTCGCAGGTCTGCTTTTAATTATGATGATTGGTTTGGAGTTATGCTTATATCTAAAAACGAAGGTAAAATGACAAATTTACAAGGACAATCTGTATTAGTAGATAATCCGCTTTCAAATGCAATTTCAATACAACAACATTTTCAAGCAAATCAAACATATGAAATAACTCTGTCTACAATTATTGAAGATCAAATATACACATCTAAACATAGCCAATATAGCTCTAATACTTACAGTATAGATAAAAGTGAAGCATTTCCTACGCTTGCAATAGAACTTAAAGACACACCAGAAATCTCTGGAACTGATCCTTGTGCAGCAAGACCTAATGTAGGAAATGGTCTAACTCAAGCAAATAATTATAAGAAACAAACAGTTGAAAAAACAAGTCAGTGGGCAAAAGAAAACAAAACCTTTGTATTTAATTTTTCAACAAAAGAGGAGAAAAATGGACTAGTAATATATTTTTTACCTGAAGTTTCTGGGCAAAGACCTGCCCAACATGTACCTGAGAGTTACTTTAGAATGGATATTAGAAATGTAAAAGTAATACAAAAACCTTTTGATCCTATTTACGTTGTCCCTGATACTCGACCTAACACTAATCCATGTGGATTTAGAGGAGGATGCTAATTAAACAAATTATATAATTGTCAAAGCAAAGGCTCCGAAAGAAATTCTTCCGGAGCCTTTTTAATTATAAAAAATTGAAAAGATATATTCTTAATTTACTTTAGTGTTAGTAACATTAGAATCATTAAGATTATAATATTTAACTACAGCATTGTAATCGTTATAATCTACACTTGCTGATTTAGAAGCTTTTCCAGCAGCATTAGCAGGAACAAGTACAATTCTAAATGTCTGGTTTGTTAAATATTGATTTGTTTCTGTCCCTGTCATCTGTGTTGCCTGATTAAAGTTAGCAGTAGTTCTAATTTCAACATCCTGAGATGTAAAATCGAAATTATAATCTAATTCTCTGCCTGTTGGCAAGTTTTGAACATCATCTAAATAATATGTCTTAGGTATAATTTGCCAAACATTCCCTACTCTTCTATATACTAAAACTACATCTGTACCTTCAATATTAATATCTAATCCAAGTGTAAAATTATTTCCACTTGAAAATGTTCCTGTAGCATCTTTCATTATAGCAACAGTATCGCTGTCAACATCATCTTTATTATCACAGCTAAATATGAATAAGCTCACAAAAGCTAATAGCAAAATTGGAAGAAATTTTTTCATTTTATAAAAGTTTAATTTATTATTGATATGGCTTATTCAAAACATATACCAAAAAACTCAAAAACTTTGTTTTCATCATTTTTTTAATTGTATTTTTGTTCATATTCAAAAAGTCATGAAGAAAGCAGTTTATATTTCCCTCTTTGTATTCTTATGTATTGGCACAAAAATTACAGCGCAATACCAACCGAAAAACATTTCCCAAGCAGACATAAACAAAGCCAACCAATGGGTTGACACTACATATAAATCTCTTTCTCAGGACGAAAAATTAGGTCAGCTTTTCATTGTTGCTTTATACACCAATAAAGACGAAAACCACATCAGTCAGGTCAGAAACATTGTTTTAAACGATAAAATCGGTGGTTTAATTCTGATGCAGGATGATGCAGCGAGAGAAATTAATCTGGTTAATGAATTCCAGCAAAAATCTAAAATCCCATTAATGATCGGGATGGATGCAGAATGGGGTTTATATCAAAGAATTGCAGCTGCACATAAATTCCCTTGGGCAATGACTTTGGGAGCTATTCAGGATAAAAATTTAATTGAGCAAATGTCTGCCAAAATAGCCGAAGACTGCCACAGAATGGGCATCAATTGGGACTTTGCGCCAGTTGTTGACGTGAATACAAATCCTAATAATCCGATTATTGGAAACAGAAGTTTCGGTTCTGAGGTTGATAATGTAATTAATTCGGCATTGTCTTATTCCAACGGACTTCAAAATAACAATATTCTTGCTGCAATAAAGCATTTTCCGGGACATGGGGACACGAGTACAGATTCACATCTTGACCTCCCTGTTGTTTCTCATAGTTTAGAAAGATTAAACAGTATTGAATTAGCACCATTCAAAGCATTGATGAATAAAGGAATTGGAGGTGTTATGGTGGCGCACTTGTACGTTCCAAGTTTAGAATCAGGAAAAGGAATTCCGGCTTCGGTTTCTAAAAATATTATTACAGGTTTATTGAAAGAAAAATTAGGCTACAAAGGTTTAATTATCACTGATGCTCTAAATATGGGTGCTGTAGCCAACAAATACAATCCAGGAGAACTAGATGCAATGGCTTTCAAAGCTGGAAACGATATTATGCTGTTTTCTCAAGGTGTGGCTAACGGTAAAAAATTAATCCAAAAGGCAATTGACAACGGAGAAATTCCTCAAGCTAGAGTTGAAGAAAGTGTAAAGAAAATTTTATTGACAAAATATTATTTAGGATTGACTCAATACACTCCAAAAAATCCTGAAAATGTTAATCAAGATCTTAATAATGATTCTCATAAAAATTTAGTTCAAAATTTATATTCAAACGCTTTAACATTACTAAAAGACGATAAAAAGCTGCTACCATTGAACGGAAAACAAGTGTATTATGTTCCATTGGAAGAAGCGCCTTATCAGACATTTGCAACTCAATTGGGTTCAAATGTCATTATTAAAAAAGCTGGAGAAATTAATTCAATTCCAAAAAATTCTACTGTAATTGTTGGTTTTCATAAAGATAATTCTACAGCTTACAAACCTTATAAAATATCAGATGCTTCTAAAAAAGTTTTATCTGATTTAACGAAAAATCAAAAAGTAATTTTAAATGTTTTCGGAAGTGCTTACGCTTTGAAAGACATTGATATTTCAAAAGTTTCAACCGTTCTCGTTTCTTACGAAAACAATGATGATTCAATGACTGCAACAGCAAACGCATTCAACGGAAAAACAAAAATCTGGGGCAGACTTCCTGTTTCGGTAAATGATAATTTGAAAGCAGGAATGGGAATTGATTTAAACCCAACTTCCGCTTCCAATACAAAAGTAAGTTCAACAGTGTTTACAACATCCAAAAAACAACAATAAACTAATGAAAATAGGCATACTTTGCTATCCAACATACGGCGGAAGCGGAATCGTAGCTACCGAACTGGGAATGTCGCTGGCCAATAAAGGCTATGAAGTACATTTCATCAGCTCCGCGCTTCCCGCAAGACTAGATATCACCAATCCGAATATTTTCTTTCACAGAGTGAATGTTCAGACTTACCCGCTTTTCCAATATCAGCCTTATGATATCGCGTTAAGTTCGATGATTTACCGTGTCGTGAATCTTTACAAACTGGATTTGCTTCACGCTCATTATGCGATTCCTTACGCTTATGCGGCTTTTACAGCTAAGCAAATGTTACAGGAGGACAACAACGACGTTCCGTTGGTAACAACGCTTCACGGGACGGACATTACGCTTGTTGGACAACATCCAAGTTACAAACATGCGGTAGAATTCTCTATTAATCAATCAGATGCGATCACTTCTGTTTCTGAAAGTTTAAAAAGAGATACGTTGCAGTTTTTCAAGATTAAAAAAGAGATTCAGGTGATTACCAATTTTATTGATAATTCTGAATTTGATGAACCAAGTGATTGTCAGAGAACGCAATTTGCAAATCCTGACGAAAAAATATTGATTCACGTATCCAATTTACGTCCTGTAAAACGTGTAGAAGAGGTTCTTCAGATCTTTAAAAATGTTCAGAAAAAAGTAAAATCTAAACTTATCATCATCGGAGAAGGTCCGGATATGGAAAAAGTTAATCAGTTTTTAGAAGAAAATCCTGATTTGATCTCGAA
This sequence comes from Chryseobacterium glaciei, assembly GCF_001648155.1. Lineage (NCBI taxonomy): Bacteria > Pseudomonadati > Bacteroidota > Flavobacteriia > Flavobacteriales > Weeksellaceae > Chryseobacterium > Chryseobacterium glaciei. The sequence continues at coordinate 1,428,034 of NZ_CP015199.1, forward strand.
AATTCGTCTTTTAGGAAAAGTAAATGATTTGTATAGAATTCTTCAGCTTTCAGACGTATTTTTATTGCCATCTGAGCAGGAAAGTTTCGGTTTGGCAGCATTGGAAGCGATGGCAGCAAACACTCCGGTTATCAGTTCAAATGCAGGTGGAATTCCGGAAGTTAACATTCAGGGAGAGACAGGTTTCTTGGCCGAAATTGGAAATGTTGAGGCAATGAGCAACTACACGATCAAATTATTGAGCAACGAGGAACTTTTAACCCAAATGAAGAAAAACGCGAAAGAACAAGCGATAAAATTCGATTTGAAAAACATTCTTCCTATATATGAAGAAATGTATAGAACAACGATAGAAAATTTTAAAAAAGAGTTGTCTAAAGTATAGCAGTCTGCTATATTTGTAAGACACTCATGACGGAAAAACTACTTCAATATCTTTGGAACTTTAAGATTTTCAAAAATTTTGACTTCAAGGATATTGAAGAAAATTCCGTTGAAATATTAGATTTCGGCAAATGGAATACCGATTCCGGACCCGATTTTTTATTGGCGAAAATTAAAATCAACAATGTAATTTTTGCAGGAAACATCGAACTTCACGTAAAATCCTCCGACTGGATATTTCACAATCATTCTATAGATCCCAATTACCAAAACATTATTCTTCACGTTGTTTTCCAAAACGATGCTGATATTGATGAACTGAAAAATAAAAATATTCCAACGTTGGAATTGAAAAGTTTCATCGATGAAAATATTCTTTGGAAATATGAAAAATTGGTCAGTGAAAATCAATTTATTCCTTGTGAAAATATTTTTGATACAAATAAAATCCCTGTCAATTTTCATGAAGAAAACGTTCTTAAAAAGCTTCATCAAAAATCTTTAGAAATAGAGAAAAGTTTAGAACTGTATAAAAATAATTTTGAAGCCGTTCTTTTTCACAACCTCGCCTACTCTTTTGGCTTAAAAGTGAACGCTTTTATCTTTAAACAAATTGCAGAAAGCATCAACTTCACTACCATCAATAAAATAAAACAAAATGAAACTCAGCTTGAAGCTTTATTTTTCGGAATTTCTGGTTGGTTAGATGTTCCAGAAGACGACCAAATGCAAGTTTGGAAACGAGAATTTGATTTTATTAAGGCTAAATTCAATATTTCAGAATTAAAATTTCGTCCAAAATTTTTAAGATTAAGACCTCCGAATTTCCCAACCATTCGTTTGTCGCAGTTGGCGAATCTTTATTACCAACATCACAATTTATTTTCAAAGGTAATTTTCGCAAAAAACTCAGCTGAATTATTCGAAATTTTCAAAGACGTAAAAGCTTCAGAATACTGGGATAATCATTTTAATTTCGGTAAAATATCAACAGTCGATCAACCTAAAGTTTTGACTAAAGATTTCATTGAATTAATAATTTTAAATGCAATTCTTCCTTTAAAATACACCTATCATAAATATCACAATGAAGAAATTACCGATGAAATTTTAGAATTTTACACGAACATTTCATCAGAAAAAAATTCAATTATTGATCAATGGAAAAGTCTTGGTTTAAAAACTAAAAATGCTCTGGAAAGTCAGAGTCTGATTTATCACTATAAAAATTCCTGTGAAGAAAAAAATTGCTTAAATTGCAGTATTGGATTTAAACTTTTAAAAGAAACCTAAAATGTTCGATAATATTCGCCACAAAATGGAAAGAGAATGGTTTGGCGTTCTTACGAGAACCGGCGCTAAACTTGGAATTCCTGTATCAAAACTGAGAGTTTTCTTTATCTACTCAACTTTTGCAACAGCAGGTTTTTTCTTTTTAATTTACCTTGGATTGGCGTTTACTTTGTGGATCAAAGATATGTTCATTACAAGGCGTCCTAACGTATTTGATCTTTAATCATGGAATTTTTACAAATTACTTCTCCTGAAGATTACAGAGTTCAGGAAATTTTCAATTCATATTGTTCAACTTTTCCTGAAGACGAAAGAAGAGATTGGAATAAATTTAAAAACCTTTTTTCAAATTCGAACGTTAAAATAATTTCTGTTTTACACGAATCAAAAACGGTTGGTTATCTCATCCTTTGGGAATTGAGCAATTATGTTTTTGTGGAGCATTTCGAGGTTTTTGAGGAATTTAGAAGTCAGAAATTCGGATCGCATATCACGGGGTATTTATTCGAAAATTATCCACGAATTATTTTAGAAATAGAACCTGAACATTTAGGTGAAGACGCGAAAAGACGCTATTCTTTTTATCAGAGAAATGGTTTTAAACTTCTTGATGAAATGTATGTACAACCAAGTTATGGTGAAGGCAAAAAACCGCTAGACCTTTGGTTGCTATCAAATTATACTCCCGAAAATTTGAAAGAAGTTAAAGATGAAATTTATGATATTGTTTATCATTAAAATATAAATCCGAAGTATAAAAACTTCGGATTTTTTATTTTTTTAAATTGAGCCTTGACAAGGCTCATCGCTCATAATTAAAAGAAAATTTAATTCACTTCATATTCCAACTTAATTGTAATACTCGCTTCTTTTTCTTTAGAAGAAGTATTAAAAGTTCCGCCGTAAGAATAATCTTCATTAGAATTTGGAGCTGTAATTTGGATAACTCCCATCGTTGCTTTTTTAAGATTGCCTAATTTACTTCCAGAATTCTCAGCAATTTTTTCTGCTCTTTCTTTGGCATCTTTCGTTGCAGAAGCAATCATTTCCTGCTTTACAGTCGCCAATTTTGTATAAAAATAAGAGGGTGAAGAAGAAGTAAATTCTATTCCACGATTGATAATTTCCGTAATATTTCTAGAAAGATTTTCGATTTTTGCCACCTCTTTGCTTTCAATAGAAACTTTTTGCGTTAGACTATATCCCGAAAATTCTCCCTGTACATTATTTCCATTTGAATCCGTATAATTTCTAAACTGCTTCTGAATATCTACCGAAGAAAAAACGATTTCATTCTGTTTGATTCCTTTTGAAATAAGATAATCATTAATAACTTTTCTGTCCATCGCCAATTCATCGTAAGCAGATTTCAAATCGGCGTTGTTTTTAGAAAAACTCCCCGACCAGGTAATTAAATCGGAAGTAAATTGTTTCGTTCCCAAACCGGTAATAGAAATGGTGTTTTCAGATTTATTTCTGTTTTTAATAGCGCTTCCTAAAAGTCCAAGACCAATAATGAAGCCTAAAGAGGCAACCGCGATTGCAATAATGTTTTTATTCATAAAAATTCGTGAATTTGATTGATTTTAATTCTAAGAGTATATCAATTTCTATTCCGAAATTTTAAGATTTTATTAACATTTAAATTATTGCTTAATCTGCTTTAATCTTTCAACGTAAAGAGGGATTGTTTCTTCGAGGCTTAATAATACTCCGGACAGGTTTTTGGCTTTAACGTAAGTTCTCGTGTGAGGTTTTGTGAGAAAAGAAAATTCTATAAACTCAGAAATTCTTTCAGCAGGAATTCCTGCTTTTGTAAAATAGTCATCATCTACTCTTTTACGAATCCACAAAATATGTTCCTGCAAATCATCATATCGATATTGACGTTTTTGCCTTCTCGCTTTTCCACTTACAAGGTCATAAACACCCTGTACATTAAGATTTCCCAAAAGAATCGGAAGTAATACACTTTTTACTTCGGCAGGCGTTTCTCTCATTTTACCGATAGGTTGCGGAAGTCCGACCGCCTGTTGAACGATTTCACCTTTGTCTACTTTTGCGACAGCTCTGGAATCATCAGCCAAATCGCCTGTCAATCTTTTGGCGACTTTAACCTCTTCTATCTCTTCAGGAATTTTAATTAATGTTATAAATAATTGAGAATTTATCCCGTCCGTCATTACTCTTTTGGAAACTCTTTCATAACCGGCTCTGACAAATCTCAATTCATTATTATTAAAGGCTTCAATAGAAAATTCTCCTTGAGAATTAGTGAATACTTTTTGATCTGTCGAAATATTAATTACCGTAACGGAGCCAAGATTAATATCATTATCATCAGTAATTTTTCCTGTAACTGTCTGCTGAGAAAATATAGATTCAAATAAAAACATCAAGATTAGAAAAAGTGTCTTTTTCATCTGTTAAAAGGATTTATTTTTGAGTTTGAGGAGCACGATAAGACGAAATTCTCGTTAAAACAAATCGTTGGAATCTATACAAATCCGCATCGCTACAATAACCATATTTTAAGATATTCTTTCTCTCAAAACCGCCTGCAAAAACATAATAAATGAAATTCTGGGTCAGTGCTTTATCAATCTTTAGATCTGTAAAATACTGTTCTCCTAATGCTTTAGTAAGATAATCCATCAAATCAACATCATCCCATTTATTTTTAATTTTACCAATAGAAAAACCCTGTCCTTTCGGTTGAACAAATTCTCCCGCTCTCGCAGCCAGAAGTCTTGGATCGGATTTTTGAGACATATAAACTGCCAGATCGCTTTTTAGTTTCTCAACTTTTTTTGGTTGATTAAGATTTTTAGAATCAATTTTTAAATCTCCGGTGAGTCCTTTTTTTATTTCAACCTCAGCAATTAATGCCGCAGATCTTATCAAAGTAATATTGATCGCAGAACTGATATTTTCTGAAGTTACCTTTTTATTGAGTCTTTCATAACCGGATTTTACAAAACGAAGTTCATCACCTTGTCTTCCAAAAATCATAAAATGTCCGTCTCGGTTTGTGGATACTCTTTCATCAGTTCGGATATTGATAACAGTAACATCCGGCATTTCAATATTTTCTTCAGAAGATATCTTCCCAAAAATATAATCTTGAGCATTGATATTGATGAAAAATATGGTAAATAAGAAAAAGAGTAGTTTAAATTTCACGGAAAGTTTTTTATAACGCAAAACTAAAGCTATTTTCACTGTATTTAATAAGTTTAACCACAGTTAACGCGTTTTAGGAAATTTTTGTGAATTTTCTGTTTCCAAATTGTTAAATAGTGAATTCAAATTGTTAAAATTTCACTTAAAAATTAGCTAACTTGCACTCTCAATTCTTTCAAAAAAATGCAAAATTCTTATACAGTTATCAACGCTTCTGCGGGCTCGGGGAAAACTTACGCCTTGGTTCAGAGACTTTTGATGATCTGTCTTCGTTATCCTAATCAGCAACACGCAATAAGAAACATCTTGGCTTTGACCTTTACGAATAAAGCAGCCAATGAAATGAAAGAAAGGATTTTATCTTGGCTAAATAATTTCGCAGCAGATACTTTTGCTGAAAATGCAGATTTAAAAAATATTCAGAAAGAATTTGAAGAACAGGGTTTAAGAATAACGATTGATGAGTTGCATGTTCGTTCTAAAAAACTGTTAGATTATGTTCTTCACAATTATTCTACATTAAATATTGGTACGATTGACCGTTTCAACGCCCGGTTGGTGAGAAGTTTTTCTTATGAATTAGGTTTAGCTAAAAATTTTAATCTTGAAATTGATGCAGAACCTTTTTTAATTGAGGCGGTAGATAAAATGCTTGATCAGATCGGCGAAAATGAGTCTATTTCCAATTCTTTCATGGATTACGTAGATTACAGCCTTGAAAATAACGAAAGAATCAACCTTAATAAAAACCTTTACGACTCCGCAAAAGAGTTTGTAAAAGACATTCATTATGAGCAACTGAAAAACAATAAAAGTTTTGATGACACGAATTATGAAAGTATAAAGAATACGCTCCGAAAAGAGATCATTTTCAATAAAAAGCATTCTTTAGAAGTTGGGACAAAATCAATTGAATTATTTAAATCAAGAAATATTGAGATTGAAGATTTTGCTCAGGGAAAAAATGGAATTGGCGGTTTTTTCACCAAGGTTTTAGATTTTTACAATCAAAAAAGACCAGGATTTCCTTTTCCGACTACTCAGGAGGAATCGGTTGTTAATAATTACAGAAAAGGAGCTTCTGCAAAATCAAAAAGTAAAGAATCTGAAATTTTTGAGATTTTAGAACAATTGCTAGAAAACAGAATGCAGCTCATCCTTTTATTCATCGAAACTCAAAAAAAAGAGAAAATTTTATCCGCACTTCTTCCTTTGAAAGTTAATAAAGATATTCAGGATGAATTGAAAAAAATTGAGGATGAAAATGATCTTGTTTTACTTTCAAAGTTTAATATTTTAATTAACGAAAACCTTAAAAACGAGCCGTCAGCGTTTATTTATGAAAAAGTAGGCTCACAGTTCCAGCATTATTTCTTTGATGAATTTCAAGATACTTCTGAGCTTCAATGGCAGAATTTTGTTCCGTTAAGAGATCACAGTGTTTCAACGGACAATACATCTTTTACGTTGGTTGGTGATCCGAAGCAAAGTATCTACAGATTCCGTGGTGGAGAAAGTAAATTGATGCTCGATATTATCAATAAAAAAGAAATTTCACCCAAAGAAGCAGAGTTACTTGTTTTAAAAGACAACTGGCGAAGTGCAAAAAATATTGTTCAGTTCAATAATGAATTGTACGAATATCATTCTATAGATCTTGAAGAAGAACATAAAAATATTTTCGGTACTGATGCCGAACAAAACGCAAAATCCGCACATGAAGGTCGCGTAAAAGTAAATCTCATTGAAAATCTTACCAACGAAGATTTTTACAACGATACTTCCGAAAGGATGAAAACAAATATTCAGGAATGTCTGAATAATGGTTTTAAGTTTTCTGATATTACGATTCTTTGTCGTGGGAATTTTGACATTTTCAGTTATTCTCAAAAACTGGGAAATCTGAAAGTCAATTATCGTGGGGAAGAAACGAATATTAAAACCATTTCTGATAAAGGATTGACCTTAGAATTATCCAACACTCTACAGGCTGTTATCGAGTTTTTGAAGTGGGAAACCAATCCGAAAAACAAACCTAATCTGATCATGATGATGTATCATCTGAATACATTAGGAAGAGTAAATATGCCGGATTTCACTTTGGAAATGAAGGAAATTCTAGATATTGAAACGCATGAGGAGATTTTACAATTTCTTCAACTAAAATATGCTTTACAATTAAAACAGGAGAATTTCCCGAGATTTAATTTATACAACTTTGTAGAATATTACGTTAACGAATTTTCGCTTGAAAATAAAGAAACTGATTTTCTTTTGAACTTTTTGGAAATGCTTTTCAACTTCACACAAAATGCAGGGGCAAGCACCAAAGAATTTTTGAAATATTGGGATGAAGAAGCTTCTACCTACACGATTCAAGCTTCGGAAAACATTGACGCCATTCAGATCATGACGATTCACAAATCTAAAGGACTGGAATTCCCTATTGTTTTTATTCCGATGATGAATAAAAATCGTGACAGCGAATTTACCAATTGGTTTGAAACGAGCAGCGATGAAGCGTTGAAATCTGTTAATATCAATCAGTTCAGTAAAAATCTTGAAGTTTACGATCAGGAAATTGAGAAATTCAACAAACAAAATTCTTATAAAAACCTTGTCGACAGGCTCTGTCTGCAATATGTTGCGACCACCCGACCTGTGGAACAATTATTTTTTTATCTTCAAAAAGCAAACAAAACCTCAAATAATCTTGAGCTTTTAGAATTTCTTCAAACTAAAAATGTCAATGAAAGTGACGAATTTGATTTGTATGAAGTAAAGCCCGAAATGCTGAAAAAGTATTCGAAAGACAAAACGTCTTCTTTCAAAACAAAAAATATTGAGAATCTTAAAAATATCAATGAAAAAAGTAATTCAGTAAAAATTGCTACTCCATCAAAAAATTATCAGGTTCGAAATGAGAAAGTGAGAATTGGTCTTTTCGTTCACGAATTATTATCAAAAATCAATACCGAAAAGGATATTGCAAAAGTTCTTGAAAGTTATCTTTTGGAAGGACAAATTACCTTAGAAGAGAAAAATGATATTCAGGAAACACTACAAGAGATCGTCAATACTCATTCTGAATTTTTTGATGAAAAATGGGAAGTGATCAATGAACAGGATATTATGGTCTCAGAAAATGGAGAAAGCCGAATCTACAGACCCGACCGAATTTTAAAAGGTAGTGAGGGTTATATTATTGTGGATTTCAAAACCGGTGAAGAAACAGCAAAGAATGACAGACAGATTGAACGATATAAAAATGTTTTGGAACATTTAGGAAGAAAGGTTTTAAGAACTCAGCTTATTTACTTATAAAACAGTTTCGGCGGCACCAAAGGTGCCGCCGAAACTTTATCTTAAATTTTATTTAAAGCTAAATCCTAAGCCGTTGCATTCGCAACAAAAACTCTTTGAGACAATTCCTGATCAAAAAGATACAATGCAGATGGATTATCAGAAACCATTTTGATTTTTGTTACATACTGAGAAGCACTAGCCTCCTCTTCTACCTGCTCATTGATGAACCACTGTAAGAAAGAAGTTGTAGCGAAATCTCCTTCGTCGTTCGCATTTTTTACGATGTTGAAAATACTTTTCGTTACTTTTTTCTCGTGTTCCAATGCTTTTTCAAAAATGTCGATGGCATTTGCAAATTCGTGTGGTGGTTTTGCAATTTCTCCGATGATGATTTGTCCTCCAACATCGTTTAGATAATCAAACATTTTATCAGCATGCATCAATTCTTCTTTGCTTTGTACTCTGAAATAATTGGCGATCCCATCAAGGTCTTTGCTAGAAAACCAAGCAGACATTGAAAGATAATATTGTGCGGCGTATTGTTCGTGAGCTATTTGTTCGTTAATTAGTTGTGCAATTTTATCGCTTACCATAATAATAAATTTTACAGTAAAATTATGGAATAAAACCCCGAAATCAAAAGATTTAATCAAATTTAATACAAAAAGGACAGAAATATATCCGTCCTTAACACATTAAAAAATCAAAATTGAAAACTCTTAATTCACAGCAGGAGCGGCCGTATCCATTGATCTCTTCATTTTTCCACCCTTCATTCCTCTGTCTTTCATTGCTGCTTTTCTTTGCTCCATTTTAGCCTGTCTGTCAGCTTGCCATTTACCGTACTGCTCAGGAGTTAAGATTTTTTTCATATCTGCATCCATTTGCTCTCTCTTCCCTTTCATCTGCTCCATTTTAGCTTGTCTTTCTCCTTTGTTTTTATCAAAATCAGCTTTCATTTCAGCTTTTCTCTTTTCATGAAGACCTTTTATCTGAGCTACCTGTGATTGATTTAAGTTTAAATCTTTCTGCATTTTATCTAAATGCTCTTGCTCCTTTTGTTGCATTTTCTGTTGCATTTCTGCTCTTTTAGCTTGTTTGTCCTGAGGAGTAGTTTGTTGTGCCATTGCAAAACTTCCCATTCCGATAAATGCTATTGCTAATACTAATTTTTTCATCTTTTTAAATATTTAATTATTAATTAATTGTTATACATCTTTTTGATACTTAATTAAAACAGAAGTTAAAGCAGAATATTCATAAAAAATGTTAAATTTTACCATCAAAATAATAAAACATAAAATAAAAAGGACAGATTATAAAATCTGCCCTTCACACCACTTAAATATAATATATGAAAATTAATTACTCGTTAATCTGAAGCCTCCGGAAGCACTTCTATTCCCTCCTCCATTATTACCTTGTCTTGGAGCAGAACTCTCAGATCTTTGCTGTCTGAAACCTCCGTTGCTTTCTCTTGGTGCAGAAGATTCTCTTCTTGTTTCAGTTCTGAATCCGCCAGAGCTTCTGTTTCCACCGCTGTTGCCTGCATTTCCTCTAAACCCCCCGGTATTTTCTCTAGGAGCAGAAGGTTCTGTTCTCACATCATTTCTGAATCCTCCCGTATTTCTGGTTCCACCAGTGTTTTCAGTTCCTGCTCTAAAACCTCCGTTATTTCTTGTTCCGTTATTTCCAGAACCGCGGAAACCTCCTGAATTATTATTAGGCCGATTATGGAATCCTGAGTTATTATTATCTCTTCCAGATCCTCCTCTAAATCCGTTATTTTCTCTTTGGCTCGTTCTTGCAATATTAAAGGAAGGATTATTATTTCCTCTAAATTTGGCTCTGTCTACTCTATAAATATTGATATTTACGTTTCTGTAGCGAGGCATCGGCCTGCAAATGGAAGCATAATGAGTTCTTCTGTAAGTTTGAAAATATACAACCGGGCTAGCTCCTCTGTAATAATTGTTTTGAAAACTAACAAAAATCTGCGGTCCCATAATTCTTTGTAACGCATAGAATCTATCATAATACCATCTGTCCGGATTGTATCTGTAATAGTTATCCCATGTTGAAAAGCTTACATACAGATTATTCAATCTTAAGATTTGATCAATCTGCCAACGGTTCAATCTATTTTGATTGAAGAACACATTCCAGTTGACATTTACGATACTGCTTCTGTAATCGTTATAGTTATTCTGATAATAGTCTGTTGGATAATAATCCTGAGGATAGTTGTAGTAATAATCATCAGGGAAATAATTCTGATCATCTTCGTTAGAATAATATCCGTCATTACTTCCATAGTTGTTATTTTCATAACCATTATTTCCGTAACCGTTATTGTATCCGTCGTTACCATTACCGTAACCGTTGTTTGGATATTGCTGAGCAAACGACAAAGTCGCCAAACTCAAAGCAAATCCCAAAAATATTTTTTTCATTCTTATTGTCGTTAATTGGTTAATATATAGTAGACTATCTCTAATCTATCTTTTGGATATAAATAAAAAAAAGAAGTTAAATCTTTCGATACAACTTCTTTTAATTTATTATTAACTAATTGATAATCAATTGTTAAATTTACAATCTTCCACTGTCTTTAACCCAATATTTTATTTTTTGGTTAAAATCTGTACTGTTTTTTAAATCTTCTAAATTTAAATGCATTCTGTAACACCAATAATGCGGAAATACTGCCGGATTATTGATCCTTTCATTGTCCATTTTCGGATTGGTAAGTTCTTTATCTGTTGCAAAAAACTCCTGAATCGGGAAAATAGCTAGCATCGCATTCGTGTAAAGATGTTGCTTCATAATGATTTCTGCCAAATGAGCATCTAATTCTTGTGGAGCTTTTCCGTATTGAATTAATTGTTGATTAAAATATTTCTGTGTCAAAGCCGGATCTTCTTTCCACCATTGTCTTAACGTTGAACTGTCGTGCGAAGAAGCAGTAATTACATTCAAATAACTCGCATTTTTAGGATTATAAAAAGGAATATTATCCGAAGGCATACGCTGAACTTTCAAGGCTATAATCGCCAATTCATCCATTACAGCAGGTACGCAATCAGGAACCATTCCTAAATCTTCACCACAGATCAGCATTTCGGTTGCATTTAAGATCATTGGAAGCTTTTCCATTGCCTTTTCGCTCCAGAGTTTATCCTGTCTCTTGAAGAAATAATCATGATACAGATCGTAAATAGATTTCTTTTCCCAATCCGACAGATATTTATAAGACTCCGTGTTATAAACATTAAATCTTGGATGATAAACAATTTCGCCTTCTCTTTCTTCAGTTAAAAACAAAACATTCGCGCAAAGGGCAATCAATTGTTCTTCAACCGAACCTCTTGGATTTTTCTTAAAGAAATCTGATAATTTTCTCTGAGTATCAAATTCTTCTTTGAAAGAATACGTTCCGTTAGAATTATTATTGATGAATTCAAGCGCTTTTCCGTGATCTTCTCCGAAATAATTCCAAAGAATCTGATCATTAATAAACGGTTTGCAATACCTGTTAAAATCAAAAGGAATATGCCAAGCCTTAAATTCTTCTTCCGTAATAGGAACTGCAGGATAAAAATATCCCAAAATCCCTTGAGTAGCAGAAATCGGCATTCTCCAGATTCTGAAAAATCCTAAAATATGATCAATTCTCATCGCATCAAAATACTGTTCCAATGCCTTGAATCTGTTTTTCCACCATGTATAATCGTCAGCTTTCATCGCTTCCCAATTATAGGTTGGAAATTCCCAGTTTTGACCCAATTCCGTAAACTGATCCGGCGGTGCTCCGGCTTGGAAATCCATACCGAATAATTCAGGCTCCGTCCACGCTTCCACAGAATGTCGGTAAATCCCGATCGGCAAATCTCCTTTTATGGAAACGCCTAAACTATGGATATATTCAATCGCCTCTTTTAACTGCTTATGGAGTTGATATTGCACCCAGGCATGAAGCATTGAGGCATCATATTCTTTATTTTTTGCTGAAAAGAATGGTGAAATTTTTCCTGCAATATATTTTTTATGCGTCTTCCAATCATTGAAGTTTGGAGTTTTATATTTATCTCTCAACACACAAAATGCAGAATATGGAATCAGCCAATCTTCATTATCTTTTATAAATTTCTTAAAGTTTCTGTCTTTATAGATCTTCTCTTTTTCTGTATTGAAAACGGCTTTCAAAAATTTCCATTTTCCGGAAATCATTTCTTCGTAATCAATTAATTCTAAAGAATTTAATTTTAATTTTTCGGTATTGTATTCTTCAACTAAATCTTTCGGCAAATTAAAATCAAGATTCTCCAAAGAAATATATTGAGGGTGTAAAGCATACACAGAAACCGCTGCGTAAGGATAAGAATCCGTCCAAGTATAGTTGGCCGTTGTATCATTGATTGGAAGAATCTGGATAATGCCCAATCCAGTCTCTTTTGTCCAGTCTGCAAGTTCTCTCATATCAGAAAATTCTCCGACACCGAAACCATTTTCACTTCTCAAAGAGAACACAGGAACCGCAACTCCTGCATCATGATACATTTGATATAGTTTGAATTTAAAATAATGACTCGAAACGATCTGCAAAATATCTTTCTGCTTATTGGGAACCGCAAACCTATTTTCTCCGGCTTCTACATCAATTACTTTACCTTCTTTTTTGTCATAAAGGCAATATTTAAATTGGATAAATTCGTTTTCAGGAATTTCAACCGAAGTCTCCCAAATACCGAAATCCGTCTGAGATAAATGAATTACTTTCTCATAGTCCCAATTTCCCAGAGAAGCCGTGCTTCCGAACAATACAATCTTCCAATTCGGATTGTACACCGGAGCCTCTAATCTGAATAAATGGGTATGTTTTTTTAAAACCGAAATCTTTTCAGGAACAAACTGATTCAGCTTATTGTAAAGGATTTTATTGTTTAAATAATTTTCGGGGAAATTTTTATTGTTCCATTCATCGAAAATAGAAAATTCTTTATAGTTGTGAGGGAAATTAAGATAATGCAAAACAAATTCTTCTCTAAAAATACTTTCTTTTTCACCTGTAAGCTGATATTTATAAGATATGGATTTTGAAAAATAGTCTACTTCACATTTCCACAAACCGTTCTCGGTGCAAAACATTTTATGAGTTTTGGGTACAGCTCCTTCTTCATTGATGATCAACTGCAAAGATTCCCCTGTTTTTGCGCTGTAACCTATATTAAAGTATAATTTCATCTATATTTTTTTATAAAAATACATTTTAATCTCGAAAAACAAAACTTATTGAATATCAAATATTCATTAAAAAAGCCTTCTCAGATATTTGAAAAGGCTATAATTTTTAAGAAAGCTAAAAGATTATTCTGTTACAATAATTTTCTTGCTTAATAATATTTTTCCGGACTCATTAGCGATACTCACAATATAAGCTCCATTGATGAGATTTTTCAAATAAACCTGTTGATTTAATGAACCGTCTTTTACGGATAAATTCTGTTGCATTACATTTTTACCCGAGATATCAAAAATAGTAAGTTTAAGATTTCCTTTTACCGATTTATCATTCACATTTACGTTGATCAATTGCTCATCAACTCTGGTCGGATAGATATCTAAATTTGCCAAAACATTATTTGAAATTGCTTTATCATTAGCGAAATATTTACTCGCCAAATCATAAATATGTAAATTTAAATTTCCCGGAAGTTGTTTTGCCTGTAAATCATTCAAATTAACTTCATATAAAGGCGCTCCTTTTGCACTTGCAATCACAACTTTTCCGTTAGAATTTACCGCAGCTCCGTTTACAGAATAACCTTCGGGAATTCCTATTATTTTTCCTACAAATTTGGACTTTAATTCTTTAGTTGAAACTTTGAAAACATTTCCGGAAGTTGCAAAAACATAGAAATTATTATCTGCATCGGCGATCATATCACCTCCAAAGCCTGTTTCAATTGTTGTGAAAGAATTTTTCCCGTTTGAAGAATCATCTTTAACAATCCCAAGATCATTTACAACATATTGATTGTTCTTTTTACTGATCTGTAAAAACTGTGTTCCGGAATTATTCATCGCGTAAATATTACCGTCATATCCAGTTGCCATTCTCGTTATGTGAGAATTAATATCGCAAGAAGTTACTCTCGCAACATTGTTTTCAACCAAAGTGATTTCTTTCGTTTTAGAATTTAAAACATAGATATTTGATGAAAACATCGGCATATACACCAGATTATTATTCCTAGAATCATATGCTAAAGTTGCCATTGTCGTCGCCTGAGAATTGTTGTAAGAATTTTTATCCTCGGTTACAGAACCATTTCTTGTCTGCGAAAATATTTTTGCAGAAGAATCTGCCGTGAAGACAGCTTCTCCAGAAGTTCCATTTACCGCATCAATGGCACGAAAGTCATTAAAAACAATACCTGGAGTATCTTTTCCCGTCAATGCAAAAAAATCTTGCTGGGCATGAGCGTTTGCTCCTAATAATACCAAAAATAAAGGGAATAAATGTTTTTTCATAATAAGTTGGATTTAGATTCGTAATGATTTTACTATTACTAAGTTACATAATTTTCAAATTGGATGACAAAAAATCTCTATTAATTGAATAACATTTACAATAATTTAATTTTAATGATGTGATTATGATAATTTGGAGAATATTTTAAGCCTGATATCTTTTTATATTTAAATTTTAACCATTAAGATTTTGTTTAAGCTGTTAAGATTATTAAGATATAGATTTCTCCTTCGTCGAAATGACAAAAATATGCATAAAAAAACTCCCACAAATTTGTGAGAGTTTAAGTATATAATTCTTTTAATTTTAGTTCAAAACGTAAGTTGTTCCGTCTCTTCCGTCTTTTAATTCAATCCCTTCAGCAAGAAGTTTATCGCGGATTTGATCTGAAAGGTCAAAGTTCTTCGATTTTCTTGCCTGATTTCTCAATTCGATTAAAACCTGTAATGTTTGATCTAACTTTTCATTGTTATTTTCTTCGACCGCCTGAAGTCCCAGAACATCAAATATTAAAGCATTTAAAGTTGATTTCAAATCCTCTAAATCTTTCATTGAAATAGTTTCTTTTTCATCATTTAAAGCAAAAATAAATTTCACAGCTTCAAATAAATGAGCGATAAGAACCGGAGAATTGAAATCATCATTTAAAGCATCGTAAGCTTTATTTTTCCACTCTTCCAGATTAAAACCTGATTGTTTTTCATCATTTGGAGTGATTGAATTCAACACTTTTACCGCTTCCATTAATCTGATGAAACCTTTTTCACTCGCGATCATAGCATCATTAGAAATATCTAAAACACTTCTGTAATGAGCCTGTAGGAAACAAAAACGTACAATCGACGGATGGAAAGGCTTTTCAAAGAAATCATTATCTCCCGTAACCAACTGCATCGGTAAAATGTAATTCCCTGTCGACTTACTCATACGTTGCGTATTCATTGTCAACATATTAGCATGCATCCAGTAATTTACCGGAGCGGTATCATTGCAAGCTTTTCCTTGAGCAATTTCACATTCGTGATGTGGGAATTTTAAATCCATTCCACCTCCGTGAATATCAAATTTCTCACCTAAATATTTAGTGCTCATTGCAGTACATTCAAGATGCCATCCTGGGAAACCTTCTCCCCAAGGCGAATTCCATCTCATGATGTGTGCAGGTGAAGCTTTTTTCCAAAGAGCAAAATCCTGTGGATTTTTCTTTTCACCTTGTCCGTCTAAATCGCGGGTATTAGCGAAAAGTTCTTCAATATTACGTTTTGAAAGCTCACCGTAATTAAGACCTCTTTTATTGTATTCAAGAACGTCAAAATATACAGATCCATTGCTTTCGTAAGCGAAACCTTTTTCAATTAATTTCTGAGTTAATTCAATTTGCTCAACAATATGACCTGTTGCTGTAGGTTCTATGTTTGGAGGAAGTAAATTAAACATTTCCAAAACCTTATGAAAATCAACCGTATATTTCTGTACAATTTCCATTGGCTCCAGTTTTTCAAGACGGGTTTGCTTTACAAATCTGTCGTTGTTTACGTCTCCATCGTCTGTAAGGTGCCCTGCATCGGTGATATTTCTTACGTATCTTACTTTATATCCCAAATGCGTTAAGCTTCTGTAAATAAAGTCGAAAGAAAGGAAAGTTCTCACATTTCCCAAATGCACATTGCTGTAAACGGTAGGTCCACAGACGTACATTCCGACGTTTCCTTCTAAAATGGGGTTAAATATTTCTTTTTCCGCTGTAAGCGAGCTGTATATTTTTAATTGCATTGTGTTGTTTTTGATTTAATGATTTTAAAATTTAGTTTAAAGTTTAGATATATTAAAAGGCCGAAATCTTTTAATAACAGCATTCACAGCAACAACAAATAATTGTAGCTATAAAAATCTGGTCTGAAACTTTTTTAAATTTTATCATTATTAATTTATTATTAATCCAATTTAGCATGACTTCCTACGTAATGTAAGAATTCCTGTCTTGTAATAGGATTTGTTTTGAAAATTCCGCTTAATTCTGCTGTGATGGTAGAACTTGCAGTATCTTTAATTCCTCTGCAATTTACACAAAGATGTTTAGCATCGATGATACAGGCAACATTTTTTGTACCTAAAGCTTCTTTTAACGCGTTCACAATCTGCATTGTCAATCTTTCCTGAACCTGTGGCCGCTTCGCATAATAATCTACAATCCTGTTAATTTTTGAAAGTCCAATTACTTCGCCATTTGAAATGTAGGCAACATGCGCTCTCCCAATAATTGGTAAAAAGTGGTGTTCGCAAAAAGAATATACCGTGATATCTTTCTCAACCAACATTTGGCTGTATTTATATTTATTGGAAAATGTAGAAATTCCCGGTTTGTTTTCCGGTAATAGTCCTCCAAAAATTTCATTTACATACATTTTGGCAACACGCGTTGGGGAATCTTTCAAAGAATCATCTGTCATATCCAATCCCAGCGTTTCCATAATCTCACCGAAAAGTTCAGTGATCTTTTCTATTTTTTCCTGTGGCGATTTATCAAAAGCATCTTCCCGTATAGGCGTATGTTCTTTTCCTGTGAAAATATCATCGTCGTTATCAGTAAAATCAACCATTTTTTATTTAATTTGCAACAAAAATACGGATAATATCTGTTCGTATATTTCAATTTAACCCAAAAATATTACCTCATCTCCTCATTCGTATAAAAGTTATGATTATTGCTGAAGAAGTACACCATGAAAATCAGAAAAAGGAATTTCTAGAATTCCCTGTCAGACTTTATCAACATGACAAAAACTACATCAGACCTTTAGATAAAGATATTGAAGCTATTTTTGATCCTCAAAAAAATAAATTCTTCAAAACCGGAGAATGCAAAAGATTCATATTTAAAAATAAAGAAAATAAAACTGTTGGAAAAATCGCAGTTTTCGTCAATCAATTATACGAACAAAATCAACCCACAGGAGGAATTGGATTCTTTGATTGCATTAATGATCAGGAAACGGCTAATTTTATTTTTGATTATTGCAAAAAATGGCTTCAGGAAAGAGGAATTAAAGCTATGGACGGACCTATAAACTTCGGTGAGAGAGACAAATTCTGGGGATTACTTATTGAAGGATTCATAGAACCTTTATATGGAATGAATTATAACTTCCCTTATTATAAAGAGCTTCTTGAGAATTATGGTTTTCAAATTTATTTTGAACAGCTTTGTTTTTCAAGACCTATTTTCGCGGAAGTTTCGAGAGTCTTTACAGTTATGCATGCAAAACACAGTAAAAATCCTGCAATTTCAGCAAGACCATTGAAAAAGAATAATCTTGAAAAATTTGCTAAAGACTTTACTGAAATTTATAACAAAGCCTGGGCAGCGCATGGAGAAGGGAAACAACTTGAGGAAGCAAAGACCTTAAAAATGTTTAAAACGATGAAACCGATCATCAATGAACATATTTCATGGTTCGTTTACGAAAATGAAAAACCAATTGCCATGTGGATGAATATTCCGGATCTGAATCAATGGTTTAAATATATGAATGGGAAATTTGGATTTATTGAGAAACTAAAATTTCTATGGATAAAGAAATTCAAAAAGAATGAAAAAATGGTCGGTCTTGTTTTCGGCGTTGTCCCTGAATGGCAGAAAAAAGGACTTGAAGGTTATATGATTTGGGAAGGTACACAACATCTAAGAAAGCACACTGATTTTAAAGTTACCGAGCTTCAATGGATCGGGGATTTTAATCCTAAAATGATAAAAATTGCAGAAAATCTGGATACAGAGGTGACTAGAAAATTGGCGACTTATCGGTACTTGTTTGATAGGGAGAAGGTTTTTGAAAGACACCCTATGTTATAAGATAAAGTTTCGGCGCAGCCTTTGGCTGCGCCGAAACTTTTAAAATCAAATATTTTAAAATAGCTCTCCTGCTACTTTTTTAATATTGTCACTTTTCCCCATTGAGTAGAAATGTAAAACAGGAACTCCAAAATCAAGAAGTTCTTTGCATTGATTGATTGCCCATTCTACCCCGATTTGCTTTACGGCTTCATTGTTTTTAGCACTTTCCACTTCATTAATTAAATCTTCCGGTAAATCGATTTTGAAAACCTGTGGTAATAATTTCAAATGTCTTTTTGTTGCAATTGGTTTAATTCCAGGGATAATTGGAACTGTAATTCCCATTTCTCTCGCCTTTGTCACAAACTCGATAAACCTTTTATTATCAAAAAACATTTGAGTTACGATATAGTCTGCTCCGGCATCCACTTTTTGTTTCAGCCATTTTAAGTCGTAGTTCATGGAAGGTGCTTCCATATGTTTTTCAGGATAGCCGGCTACTCCAATGCAAAACTTGTTATTTTCTTCACAAGCCTGCTCGTCATGAAGGTATTTTCCTCTTCCTAAATCATTAATTTGATGAACCAAATCCATCGCACTCGCGTGACCTCCTTTTGTAGGTTCAAAATACTGGTGTCCTTTCATTGCATCACCACGAAGCGCCATTACATTATCAATCCCAAGATACATACAGTCTACTAAAAGATATTCTGTTTCTTCTTTTGTAAACCCTCCACAAAGCAAATGCGGAACGGTATCTACATTATATTTATGCTGAATTGCCGAACAAATCCCCAATGTTCCGGGACGCATTCTGGTAATTTTACGTTCCATCAGACCGTTGCCTTTATCAATGTAAATATATTCTTCGCGAGAAGTCGTCACATCAATAAAAGGAGGTTTAAATTCCATCAAAGGGTCTATATTTCCATACAAATCTTCAATTCCGATTCCTTTCTGAGGCGGAACAACTTCTAAGGAGAACAAAGTTTTTCCGTTTGCATTTTTTATGTGTTCTGTAATCTTCATGTTTAAATTTTAATCTGCTAAATTAGGTGACAACCATTTTCTGGCTTCCTGTAAAGAAATTCCTTTCCTCTTAGAATAGTCTTTCAACTGATCTTCTGTAATTTTTCCGAGCCCAAAATATTTTGCATGCGGACTTCCGAAATAATATCCGGAAACGGCAGCTGTCGGAAACATTGCTAAGCTTTCTGTAAGATAAACTCCGATATTTTCTTCTACTTTTAAAAGATCCCAAATGGCATGTTTTTCCAAATGATCTGGACAAGCCGGATAGCCCGGTGCAGGACGAACTCCTTTATATTTTTCAGCAATTAAATCATCATTGCTTAAATTTTCCTGATTGGCATATCCCCAATATTCTGTTCTTACTTTTTTATGTAAAAATTCAGCATAAGCTTCTGCAAAACGGTCAGCCAAAGCTTTTACCATGATTGCATTATAATCGTCATTGGCTTTTTCATATTCATCTGACAATTCATCAGTTCCAAAACCTGTAGTCACACAGAAAGCTCCTACATAATCAGTTTTTCCTGAACTTTGAGGAGCAATAAAATCGCTTAATGCTAAATATTCTTTGCCTTTAGATTTTTGAAGCTGCTGTCTTAATGTGATAAATTTAGATTGCTGCTGATCATTTTCATCAAAAATTAAAATATCATCATCTTCAGTTGAATTTGCCTTGAAAATTCCGAAGATCGCTTTGGCTGTCAATGCTTTTTCATCTAAAATTTTCTTTAAAATAACCTGAGCATCTTTAAATAATTCTTTGGCCTGCTCTCCTACCACCTCATCATCAAAAATATTCGGGTACTTCCCATGAAGATCCCAACTTCTGAAAAATGGTGACCAGTCGATAAACGGAACCAATTCATTCAAATCCTGACCTTCAAAAACCTGTACCCCTAAATTATTCGGTGTGAAAATTTCTTCGTTTTCCCAGTCGATTTTAAATTTATCTTTTCTTGCATCTTCAATCGAAACATATTCCTTATCAATTTGTCTGTTCAGGAATTTTTCACGGAAATCTGAATAGTCACTCTTTAAATCGTTTACATATTCTTTATTTCTATCTCCTAATAAAGAACTCACCACGTTTACCGCTCTGGAAGCATCGTTAACGTGAACAACTGCATTTTTATATTTTAAATCTATTTTTACCGCAGTATGTGCTTTTGAAGTCGTTGCACCACCGATCAATAATGGGAAATTAAGATTCTGACGTTCTAATTCTGATGCGATGTACACCATTTCATCTAAACTTGGCGTGATCAAACCACTCAGACCAATAACATCTACATTATGTTCAATTGCAGCCTGAATAATTTTCTCGGCAGGAACCATTACTCCAAGATCTACAATCTCATAATTGTTACAACCCAACACAACGCTCACAATATTTTTACCAATATCATGAACGTCACCTTTTACCGTTGCCATTAAGATTTTACCGTTGGCAGGTCTTTCACCGTCTTTTTCAGCTTCAATAAATGGTTGTAAATAGGCCACCGCCTTTTTCATTACCCTTGCCGATTTTACAACTTGTGGAAGGAACATTTTTCCGCTTCCGAATAAGTCACCAACAACACCCATTCCTGTCATTAAATTAACTTCAATAACATGTAACGGTTTGGCAGATTGTAACCTTGCTTCTTCTACATCTTCTTCAATAAAACGGTCGATCCCTTTTACTAAAGAGTGTGTAATTCTTTCCTGTAAAGGTCTGGTACGCCATTCTAGTTCTTCAACGACTTCTTTTTTGACAGATTTATTCTTTTCAGAATAATCCAACAACCTTTCTGTTGCATCTTCTCTTTTGTCGAGAATCACGTCTTCTACAAGACCTAATAATTCTTTATTAATTTCATCATAAACTTCCAACATTGCTGGGTTTACAATTCCAATATTCATTCCTGCCTGAATCGCGTGATAAAGGAAAACCGAGTGCATCGCTTCTCTCACCGTATCATTTCCTCGGAAAGAGAACGAAACATTGCTTACACCTCCACTTACAGACGCATACGGAAGATTTTGACGAACCCATCTTGTCGCTTCGATGAAGTCGATTGCATTTCTTCTATGTTCATCCATTCCAGTTGCAACAGGGAAAATATTTAAATCGAAAATAATATCCTCAGCCGGAAACTTCACCTCATCAACTAAAATATCATAAGACCTTTTAGTGATTTCAAGCCTACGATCGTAGGTATCAGCTTGTCCGTCTTCATCAAAAGCCATGACAATAACCGCTGCACCGTATCTCTTTATGGCTTTAGCCTGTTTTACAAATTCCTCTTTACCACCTTTTAAACTGATAGAATTTACTACAGATTTTCCTTGAACAACCTGTAATCCAGCTTCTAAAATCTCCCATTTCGAGGAGTCAATCATGATCGGAATTCTGGAAATATCCGGTTCTGAACCTACTAAGTTCAGGAATTTTATCATGGATGCTTTTCCATCGATCAATCCGTCATCAAAATTAACGTCAAGGATCTGTGCGCCGCCTTCAACCTGATGACGGGCAATATCCAAAGCTTCAGAAAATTTCTCTTCTTTAATTAATCTTAAAAACTTTTTGGAACCGGCAACATTCGTCCTTTCACCAACGTTGATAAAATTACTTTCCGGAGTTATAATAAGAGGCTCAAGGCCCGATAGTCTTAAATATTTCATTAATTGTGTATTCTTCTAAAATAAATTAGTAGCGTTAATTCTAATGCAATAAGTGTTGAAAAATTTATACAATTTCTCTCACTTTTCTTGGCTCATATTTATCAACCAAATCTGCAATTGCTTTGATATGATCTGGTGTTGTACCACAGCAACCTCCGATGATATTGATGAGTCCTTTTTCTACGTATTCTCTGATTTGTTCTGCCATAAATTCTGGCGTTTCATCATATTTTCCGAACGCATTTGGCAGACCAGCATTGGGATACGCTGAAACAAAGAAATCTGAATTATGTGCCAACGTTTCCAAATAGGGCGTTAATTGATTTGCTCCTAAAGCACAATTGAAACCAACGCTCAATAAATTTAAATGTGAAACTGAGATCAAAAATGCTTCTGCAGTTTGTCCGCTTAACGTTCTTCCTGATGCATCGGTAATTGTTCCTGAAACCATGATTGGAATTTTAATTCCTCTTTCTTCGCTGATTTCATCAATAGCGAAAAGAGCAGCTTTTGCATTCAATGTATCGAAAATAGTTTCTACCAATAAAATATCTGAACCTCCATCTAATAAAGCTTCAGACTGTTGTTTGTAGGCAATTCTTAATTCATCAAAAGTGATTGCTCTGTATCCTGGATCGTTTACATCAGGGCTTAAACTTGCCGTTCTGTTGGTTGGCCCGATTGAACCTGCTACAAATCTTGGTTTATCAGGATTTTGAGCGGTAAATTCATCACAAACTTTTCTTGCAATTTTTGCAGATTCATAGTTCAGTTCGTACACCAACTCTTCCATATGATAATCTGCCATTGCAATGGTTGTTCCTGAAAAGGTGTTGGTTTCCAAAATATCAGCTCCGGCTTCCAAGTACTTTTTATGAACTTCCTCGATCGCATGAGGTTGCGTTAATGAAAGTAAATCATTATTTCCTTTTACAGGGTGCTCATAATCCTTGAACCTTTCGCCACGGTAATCTTCTTCCTCGAATTTATACCGCTGAAGCATTGTTCCCATTGCTCCGTCAAGAATTAAAATTCTTTCTGATAACGCTTTATATAATTGTTCTGAATTTTTCATTTTATTTATTTTTCATTGGTGAATTAATCCGTTGATTGATATTTTTCCACAGGTTTCACCTATGGCTATTTTTGTTGAACCCTTCGGGTTCTTTTGCAGCCCGACTTGAGCGGAAATCCTTTTTTATCAGGCCAAAGCGATGGAAAAAAGATTGGGAGCGGAAGGCGGATACAGCTGCCCAAATAATTAATCCAATGCCTGTTTCAGATCTGCGATGATATCGTCTACATTTTCCAACCCTACCGAACAACGAACTAAACCAGCCGTAATTCCCACTTCATTTCTTTCTTCATCTGACAATTTCGAGTGCGTGGTAGAAGCCGGATGCGTAACAATTGTTCTGGTATCACCCAAGTTTGCAGAAAGAGAACACATTTTTATTTTATCTAAAAAGTTTCTTCCGCCTTCAATTCCGCCTTTGATCTCGAATGCAACGATATTTCCACCCAACTTCATCTGTTTTTTTGCCACTTCATAACTTGGATGAGAAGGCAAGAATGGATATTTTGTCAATTCTACATTCGGATGACTTTCTAAAAACTCGGCTACTTTTAAGGCATTTTCGCAGTGCTTTTCTACACGAATTGCTAATGTTTCCAAACTTTTTGATAGAACCCAAGCGTTGAAAGGTGACATTGCAGGTCCAGTATTTCTTGCGAAAAGATAAATTTCACGAATCAAATCTTCTCTACCAACCGCTACTCCACCTAAAACACGACCCTGACCGTCAATCAATTTCGTTGCTGAATGAACAACAACATCTGCACCATATTTAATCGGCTGTTGAAGATAAGGTGTTGCAAAACAATTATCTACAATGAAAATAAGATTATGTTTTTTCGCTATTTTTCCAAAAAACTCTAAATCTAATACTTCAATTGCAGGATTTGTAGGTGTTTCAAGATATAAAATCTTGGTATTTGGTTGAATATATTTTTCTACGTTTTCTGCATCTTCTGCTTTGAAATAAGTTGTTTCGATATTCCATTTCGGGAAATATTTTGTGAACAACGTATGCGTAGATCCGAAAACCGACTGACAACTTACGATATGATCTCCAGCATTTAACAAAGTCGCAAATGTTGAATAGATCGCTGCCATTCCTGTTGCGAAAGCATATCCTGCTTCTGCACCTTCCATTTTCACAATTTTATCTGTGAATTCCGTAACGTTGGGATTTGAAAATCGGCTGTATAAATTCTTTGGTTTTTCTTCTGCAAAACTAGCTCTCATATCTTCCGCATCCTGAAAAATAAAGCTGGATGTAAGATATAAAGGTGTAGAATGCTCATCAAACTGGGTTCTTTCAGTTTGTGTTCTTATTGCGAAGGTTTCAAAATTTTCGTTTTCCATTTCTATATTTTCCGTAGGTTTTATTTACGGTTGTTTGTTATTATTTCGTTCCCTAGGTTTCACCTACGGCTATTGATATTGAACCCTTCGGGTTCGCTGATTATTTAGTTTCACTTACTCTTAAAATATCTCCGAAAACACCTCTTGCAGTAACCTGAGCTCCAGCTCCGGCTCCCATAATTACGATTGGATTTTCACCATAACTTTCAGTATAAATTTCAAAAATTGAATCTGAACCTTTTAATTGTCCTAATGCGGAAGTTGCGGGAACAGAGATTAATTTTACATCCAATTCACCTTTGTCTTTTTGTAAATCACCATGCAAGTCTCCAACATATCTCAATACATGACCAGGCTCTTGGTTTTCCTTGATTTTTTGATATTCATCATCCAAGTCTCCAAGTCTTGTAAGAAATTCCGGTTTAGAAATAGATGATAAACTTTCAGGAACAAGATTTTGAATATTGATATCATCAAATTCATTAATTAAGTCTAGTTCTCTAGCCAAAATCAATAATTTTCTAGCAACATCATTTCCTGACAAGTCTTCTCTTGGATCCGGTTCTGTATAGCCTTTTTCTAGCGCTTCATTGATGATTGTTGAAAATTTATCATCTCTTAAAGAAAAATTGTTGAAAACATAACTCAATGTTCCGGAGAATACTCC
Organism: Chryseobacterium glaciei; assembly: GCF_001648155.1. Taxonomy (NCBI): domain Bacteria; kingdom Pseudomonadati; phylum Bacteroidota; class Flavobacteriia; order Flavobacteriales; family Weeksellaceae; genus Chryseobacterium; species Chryseobacterium glaciei. Next base: position 1,453,364 of record NZ_CP015199.1, read on the forward strand.
TTTAATTCTTGTGATATTTTCTCCTGAAAGGTGTAAAAGTTTTATAGTATCAATTAATGGTAATCCCGCCCCAACATTGGTTTCGTATAGATAACGTCTGTTATTTTTGTTCAACGTATATCTTAGTTTACGGTATTCTTCGATTGGAAGGGTATTGAAAATTTTATTGGAAGAAACCAAGTCGAATCCGTTTTCTGCTAAAGCATGATAATTATGAACAAAATCTTTACTAGCGGTGTTATCAACAACAATCAGGTTTTCCAATTGATTTTCTTTTGAGAACTTGATTAATTCCTGGACATCAGATGGACTTTCTGCAGCTAAAACCTCATCGCTCCAGTTGCTATCAAACCCTGTTTTATTGAACGCAATTTTTCTTGAATTGGCAACTGCTACCACTTTAAGATCGATTTTTTTACGTCTTCTGATTTCTTCCGATGACTGTAAAACCTGTTCTATCAAAGTCTTTCCAACGTTTCCGTGTCCGATAATTGCTAAATGAACCGTTTTTGGTTTTTTAGACGTTTCAGATTCGATGATATTTTTTGCTTTTTCGTCTTGTGAAGAAGTTACCACAATATTGATACGCTTTTCGCTTCCTACTTGATTTAAAAGCAATGGAAAAACGTTGTTTCTAGCTAATTCAGCCAACACTTTATTTAAATCTTCTGCAACAAAACCTATTACAGAAACATTATTTATACTGTAAATCTGAGAAACTTTTCCCGATTTTCTTTCTGCTTCAAATTCGTCAATCAGACAATTTACCGCTTTTTCGGAATCAGCTTCCTGAACCAAAATTGATAATCCGTTTTCAATTGCCTGTTGAGAAATTACTCCAACACTTATTCTCGCTAAAGTAAGCGCTTTAAAAATTCTTCCGTCAATCCCGATTTCACCTAAGAAATCTTCCCCTTCAAATTTGATGATTGATCTGTTTTTTAAAAATTTTATTTCGTTAGCATTTTTCATCGTCTATAAAATATTTTTAATGATGTTATTTAATTGTTCGTATTCCATTAAGAAGGCGTCGTGCCCATGAATTGATTTGATCTCGTGATAGAAAACATTTTCCTTTTTTTCTTTAAGCTTTTCAAAGCACATTCGGATTTCAGAAGCAGGAAAGAATAAGTCTGTATCAACGGAGATCATGTGCATTCGCGCCTCGATTTTTTCCAGTTGAGTTTCTTCTGCGTTAATGTTCATTAATAAATGATTCATTAGCTTATAAGATTTTAAACTAAACCTTTCGTTTAATGAATTTCCGTGATAAAAAAGCCAATCTTCCGATTCTAAAAGGTGTTTTTCCTGATTGTATTTGTTTTGAAATCTATCGTTTAAAGATTGAGGTGTTCTATAACACAACATCGCATGAATTCTGGCTTTTTGCAGTGGTTTATCATTTCCATTTAATAAAAATTTCTGAACCAAGCATTGTGCATGAAGCCAATCATGAGTTTTGTAATCGCAGGCAATAGGAATGAAAATTTCGGCAAGCTGTGGGTTTTTCACCAACATTTCCCAGCCGATTCCACCTCCAAGAGAACCTCCAATAATGGCGTACAAGTTTTTTATATTAAGCTTTTCAAGGCCTTTTAAAAAGATATTCGCAATATCTGAAGGCGTGAAATCTTCATATTCATCAATTAAAAAATGATCATAGCCGTTTCCGGGAATGTTGAAACACAGAACTGTGTATTTATTTGTATCAATAACCTGATTTTCACCAATCAGCTTTTTCCACCACCCTTTTTCTCCGGAAACATCTGAATTTCCGGTTAAGGCATGATTAACTAAAATGATAGGTGCTGAAAACAGGTCTTTCCCGAAAAGCTGGTAGCTCAACGGGATATTATATTCCTTTTTGGAATTTGTCTGATACGAAAGATTAATATAGTTTAGTTCTGTTTTCAATTCTATTATACTTTTTGATAATACAATTTGAAAATGCCACTAGAAATGGCTGAAAGAACTTCAGTAAGTTATCTGTCCAAAATTATATTTGGTAGAACGTAGCACCTTCTTCGCTTGCACGAAGGGTTGCTAAGGTTTCATAGGGTCTATCCCTCAACCTTTCTTGATAACATTTTCAATATGTGAATGATCGAATGCTGCAAAGATAAAACATTTATTTTAAAAATTTATAAAAATTTAATTTAATCTCGAAAAGCCTTTAAGCAAAAGAGCTTCAGGGATATGTTACGTTTTATTCAGATTCAAAATGTTGGAATTATTTTTCAAAAAACTTACCTTCGTAATGAAAAGTGATGAAATATGAGTGTTGAAAAACAAAGACTACAAGATAAAGACTGGAAAAACTGGGGGCCTTATGTAAGCAACCGACAATGGGGAAATGTGCGTGAAGACTACAGTCCGGACGGTAACGCGTGGGGATCTACAAGTCATGATAAAGCCGAAAGTTATGCTTACAGATGGGCCGAAGAAGGCATCGCCGGAATCTCTGATCCGAAGCAGCTTTTATGTTTTGCCCTTTCTTTCTGGAACAAAAAAGATAAAATGGTAAAAGAGCGATTTTTCGGGTTGAGCAATCATCAGGGAAATCATGGCGAAGACATCAAAGAACTCTTTTATTACTTAGATAACACGCCTACTCATAGCTATATGAAGATGGTGTACAAATATCCAATTAACGAATTTCCTTACAACCAAATTATTGCCGAGAATGGAAGACGAAGCAAAAAAGAACCGGAATACGAGCTTTTTGATACTGGAATTTTTGATAATGACGAGTATTTCGATATTTTCATTGAATACTGTAAAGCTGACCACAATGATATTTTAGTAAGGGTAACAGTAGCCAACAGAAGCCAAAAAGAGGCTCCGATATTGGTTGCTCCGACTGTTTGGTTCAGAAATAACTGGAAATGGGGTTACAATATCTACAAAGGTCAATTGAATGCTTCCTCGGAAAGCTGTATCGATATTAACCACGACAGTATTTCGATTAAAAAATTCTATTCGAGAAAGAATAATTCAAATAGCGTTTTTTGTGAAAATGAAACAAATTCTCCCAAATTATACGGAACACTTTATTCCGGAAATACCTATTTTAAAGACGGAATTAATGATCATATCATTTATGGAAGTAATACTGTAAATCCAGAAAAAAGAGGAACAAAAGCTTCTTTTTTAATTGATGAAATGATTGGAGCAGGAGAATCAAAAATTTTTGATTTCCGACTTTCTCCGAATGAAACTGATGAACCATTTAATCATTTTGATGAAATTTTTAATGCAAGAATTTCAGAAGCTGATGAATATTATCATGAAATTCAACATGATGTAAACAGTGAAGATGAAAAAAATGTGCAGAGACAAGCCTTCGCAGGGTTACTTTGGAACAAACAGTTTTATCATTACAATGTTGGAAAATGGTTAAAAGGTGATCCCAATTTTGAAGCTCCGAGAGATTTCAACAATTATGTAAGAAACACGGAGTGGAATCACATGCACAACAAAGACATTATTTCCATGCCCGATAAGTGGGAATATCCTTGGTATGCAACTTGGGATCTGGCTTTTCACTGTGTTCCTTTTGCTATAATTGATGCTGAATTTGCCAAAAACCAACTTCTTTTATTAACCAAAGAATGGTATATGCACCCAAACGGGCAACTTCCTGCATATGAATGGAATTTGAGTGATGTAAATCCGCCTGTTCATGCATGGTCGTGTTTCAGGGTTTTTAAAATCGATGAGAAAACAAATGGAAAACCTGATCTTTTATTTTTAGAAAAAGTTTTTCAAAAACTGCTTCTTAATTTCACCTGGTGGGTGAATAGAAAAGATAAAAGCGGGAATAATATTTTCGGTGGAGGATTCTTAGGACTTGATAACATCGGTGCTTTTGATCGAAATATGGAGTTGAAAGACGGTCAACACCTCGAACAAGCCGACGGAACAAGTTGGATGGCAATGTATGCTCTGAACATGATGAGAATGGCGATGGAATTGGCTCAATATTATCAAGTTTATGAAGATATGGCCATCAAATTCTTTGAACATTATCTTTACATCGCTGAAGCCATGGAAAATATGGGAGACGGCAAAGAAGGATTGTGGAACGAAGAAGACGGATTTTTCTATGATGTTTTACAATTAGGAAACGGCGAAAGTGTTTCTTTACGTCTGAGAAGTATTGTTGGATTAATTCCATTATTTGCGGTAGAGGTTATTGATCATCATTTATTGGATAAAATGCCCAATTTCACCACAAGAATGGAATGGATTTTAAAAAATAAACCTGAACTAACCAAATTAGTTTCCCATTGGGAAGAGGAAGGACACGGAAGAAAGCATTTGATGAGTATTCTGCGTAAAAACAGACTCTCAAAAGTATTGACAAGAATGCTTGATGAAAAGGAGTTTTTAAGTTCTTACGGAATCCGAGCGATGTCTAAAGTATATGAAGAAAATCCTTTTGTATTTTCAGTTCATGGAAGAGAAAATATGGTGTATTATACTCCCGCAGAAAGCGACAGCAGAATGTTTGGAGGAAACAGTAACTGGAGAGGTCCGATTTGGTTTCCTATCAACTTTTTGATTGTTGAAAGTTTACAGCGTTTTCATTTTTATTATGGAAATAGCTTAAAAGTTGAATTACCAACCGGAAGTGGAGACAAAAGAAATCTTGATGAAGTTGCTCAAAATATCAGCGGAAGATTGTGTTCTATTTTCCTAAAAGATGAAAACGGAGAACGAGCTTTTAACGGCGGAAATGCTAAGTTTAATTACGACATCAACTTTAAAGATTACATTACTTTCTTTGAATATTTCCATGGAGATAATGGTCGTGGAGTCGGTGCATCGCATCAAACAGGATGGACGGCCACCGTTGCAAAATTGATGAAACCTAGAATGACAATATAATTCTAAGCCTCTTTTTAAGGGGCTTTTTTTATGGATTGAATCTATAGATTTATATCTAAATCATACAGTCGCGAGATATCAATAATTTATTTATATTTGCATCACAAAAACACAAATGAAAACAAAATTCCCTTTTGCTTTCCTAATATTCTTATTGGGAAAACTGAAACAGAACAACTCTGGTTCTATCTTGCTTTTTAAACTTGATTTACTTTTTAACACAAGAAAATTACATTTAAAGCAATTAATTACTCAATAGATCCGCTAATATCTTCTTGATAATATTTTTTATCAAGCATTATTATTTTATATCAAAAGAGTAAAAATCAGCTAAAATTAAAACACACAATACAATTACATAATGAAAACAAAATTATTTCTTTTGCTTTCTTTCTCAATGTTCATGTTGGGATTAAAAGCTCAAAATGTCAGCATTCCTGATGTAAATTTTAAAGCAAGGCTTCTATCTTCTTCGGCAAGTAATACTGTTGCTAAGGATTTAAGTGGAAATTATTTTAAAATTGACGCTAACGGTGATGGACAAATACAGCAGAGTGAGGCGAACCAAGTTATGGTTTTAGATGTAAATAATTCGAGTATAGCTTCATTAGACGGGATAAATGGTTTCATCAATATTGAAACTTTAGACTGTAACCATAACAATCTTGGCAAACTATGGGTAAGTAACAATTCGAACTTAAAATGGATCAATGCCTCTTATAATCCTCTTAATTATTTTTCAGGAAACGGAGGTCTTTCTGTGGCAGATAATATTGGATATTTGAATTTACAATCAACCATGCTAAGCGCTCTTGACGTAAGCTATAAAAGTAAATTAGCATATTTGAATTTAAAAAACAATACTAATATTATTGAATTAAAAGCGAATAATTCAAATTTATCTGCTTTACTCTTAAATGGATGTACAAATCTTCGTTCATTAGATTGTAGTTACAATCAGCTAACTTCATTAGACCTACAAAACCTTAACATTACATCTGAAATTGAATATCAGTATGGTGGAGGATATTTTATATTTCCTCGAGGAGGTGTAAACTGTAGTCATAATAATATCTCAGATCTAAACATTACAAATTTATCCACAAATTTTTTAAACTGCAGCTACAACAACCTTACAAATCTAGATACAACCCAACTAACTCTTGTAAGAATTCCTAATATAATGCTGTATTTACTAACTTTACCATTAACTGTTTATTTAGATTGCAGCCATAATCAAATAACTTCAATTACAACTCATGATAATTTTGTTCTTCAAAAATTTGACTGTAGCTACAATAATTTAACTTCATTAAATATTAATAAAATTATAGCTGTTGAATTTAACTGTAGTAATAACCAAATTTCTACGGTAAATATTAGTGATACTTGTCAAATAAATAATTTAAATCTAAGCAATAATCAACTTACAACATTTGTAAGCCCAGTATTACCAAAAATAGACGATGATCTTTTGGTAAGTCCCGCATCAGCGCAATCAATAGACTGTAGTAATAATCTATTAACATTGCTAGACATCACGAAGACAAAGGCCGATGTTGTAAATGCAAATGATAATAATATCATCAATGTATTTGCAAAAAACGGAGTATGGAATGAGCTTCTAGGTCTTGCAAACAATCCTAATATAAATTATATATGTGCTGATGATTTTTCAATCAATCCATATGATCCTAATGATAATTATAATGAAGTAAATTATATAAAAGATCAATTGGCTTCTGAAAATATGTTTCCAAATATTAATTCTTATTGTTCTTTCACACCTGGCGGAAATTATAATACCATTAAAGGAGTCGTAAGATTTGATGAAAATAACAATGGTTGTGACACTACTGATGAGGTTTTTGAACATTTAAAGATAAAAATTGATAACGGAACAAGTACTGGAGAAACTTTTGTTACCGCCAACGGGACTTATAATTTCTTTACAAAAGAAGGTGACTTTACTCTAACTGCAGAACCTGAAAATCCATCTTTGTACACTGTAACTCCATCTATTTTCACCGTAAATTTTGCAGATAACAACAATATTTCAACTCAAAACATCTGTGTTACCAAAAATGGAAATGTAAAAGATCTGGAAGTTGTCTTTGCTCCTGTTACTGATGCAAGACCTGGTTTTGATGCCGTTTACAAAGTGATCTGGAGAAATAAAGGAAATACTACGCTTTCCGGAAGCGTAACAGTTAATTTTAATAATTCGAAAATAAACTTCCTGTCTTCTTCATTACCTTCTTCAGTTTCAGGAAATCAGGTGACATTTAATTTTACAAATTTAAAACCTTATCAGAATACGGCTTCTGAAATTACATTTAATGTAAACCCTCCAACTCACCCTACAAATCCTGTGAATATTGGAGATATTCTTAATTTCTCAGCGAATATCACCCCGCTTTCTGGAGATGCAAATCAGGATGATAATCAATTTGTGTATAAACAAACTGTTGTAGGTTCGTATGATCCGAATGATATCACTTGTCTTGAAGGAAATACAATTCCATTAGCAATGGTCGGAAAATACCTTCATTATATTGTAAATTTTGAAAATACAGGAACGGCTCCGGCAACCAATATTGTTGTGGAAATGGAGATTAATCCTGATGATTTTGATATTTCTTCATTACAGTTACAAAATACATCTCATAATTCTTACACTAAAATTACAGGCAATAAAGTAGAATTTATGATGAAGGATATTAACCTTGCAGCATCAGCCCACGGAAATATTGCATTGAAGATTAAATCTAAAAATAATTTGGTTTCAGGTGACAGTGTAAATAATAAAGCCAACATTTATTTCGATTATAATTTCCCTGTAGAAACCAATGAAGCAGTTACAAATATTGAAGCATCAACGTCATTATCTGCTGTAGATAGCAGTAAAGATAAAACTTCGGTAAATGTTTATCCAAACCCAACAAAAGGAGATGTAAACATCAATGCTGATTCTAAAATCAATTCAATTGAGATCTATGATGCGCAGGGAAGAATTATTCAGAAACAAATAGGAGTTAATTCTCAAAGCACGAAAGTTTCTATTCACAGTAATACTTCGGGAATGTATATTTTTAAAATAATTACAGAAAAAGAAACAATTACGAAAAAGATCATCAAAAACTAAAAAAATCATTTTCAATATCCTACCCTTTCATTCAATGGAAGGGTATTTTTTTATAACTGTCGACCATCTGAATATTAGGAAATGGAATAAAGCTACCTTAAAAACTATTTTAATTAAAAATTAATATTAATTTTTACTTTTTATTAAATTATTTACAACATATTACATATATTAGCATAACAAAAACCATTACAACTTTTATGAAAACAAAACTACTACCTATCACGGGCTTGGTAATATCAAGCATGTTCATTAATCAAATCAAAGCACAAGAATATCAACCAATCTCAATTCAAAGCGGATTCAATGCCGACGTTATCGCAAACGGAGTTGGCCCTTCTGCTTCATCCACCAACAACGATGTAGATGGAGTAAGTTATGCCTTTATATCCAGAGATTTCCAACTGACATCCTCAAGTACACCGCTTACTTACGGGCTACCAATTAACAGAATTATTAATTCGGCAGTTGGTTCTACTTCAGGGTTGAGTTATCAGCTTGCACCTTATAGCTCCAACAATTCTTTAAGGCTACAAAACGTAAACGATGCTGGAACATTGACACTTTCAACGCCTACTCCCGTTCTAAGTCTATACATGCTGGCTACCGGCGGAAGTGGAGATTGTACAGTGAATGTTACTGTTAATTTTTCAGATACTACCACTCAAACTTTTAGCGGAATTGCGATCTCAGATTGGTATTACGGATCAAACTTTGCCATTCAGGGGATTGGAAGAATTAATATAAATAATGACAATTTGGAAGCCGGAGGCGGAACAGATCCTAGATTATATCAAATTCCGTTAGCTATAGACGCAGGAAATCAATCTAAAAATGTACAAAGTATTATGGTAACCAAAGCATCAGGCGGAGTTCCTAATATTTTTGCTTTTTCAGCGGATCTTTATACTGCATGTTCGTCTCCTTCAAATATTACTTACACTTCTACAATGACGAATGCCACTTTAAGCTGGACACCTTCTGCCAGTGCACCTTCGGCAGGATATCAATATTATGTAAGCACCTCTCCTACTGCTCCAACAGCAACAACGACACCAACAGGAAGTGTAGCAGCAGGAAATACTTCTGTAACCTTAAACAATTTAATAACAGGTCAAACTTATTATTTCTGGGTAAGATCAAACTGTGGATCATCACAAGGTTTCTGGAAAATGAAAGAATTCACAACCGGGCAGGTATCTACAACATATACAGCAGGAAATATCAACACAATGTACAGCAGCGGTACACCAAGCGTAACAGCGACAACAAACTGTCCTGGTTTACTTACAGTTGTAGTTCCGGCGGGTTACAAAATAAAATCTACCAGCGTATCTTACACCATGACCACGCAAGGAAACGGATGGATGTCTGAACAAAACAGTTTGCTGGTTTGTACTACCAACAATACTTCAGAGCCATCTATAACAACGGGTTCAGGTGGAAATACAGGAACTTTCTCATATGAAAGATCTGGTTTAACTTTAGCGAATAATCTTACAGGAAATGTAAATTTCGAGCTGAGAGCGTGGAGAACATACGGAGGATCTGATTGTAATGCAGATTATAACCAAGTTGACGCTAACACATGGAAAGTAAACGTAACCTTAGAGCCATTGGTTTTAGCAACAAATGAAGTGAAAGCTGAAAAGCAATTAACTGTTTATCCTAATCCTTTCACAGATGTTTTAAATATTGAGAAATCAGACAACGTAAAACGTGCTGTGGTAACGGATCTTTCTGGAATTATAGTAACAACTTTTGATAATCCATCTTCTGGATTGCATTTGGAAAGTTTAAAAACAGGAGTTTATATTTTGACATTAACAATGAAAGATGGTACTCTAAAAAGGACAAAAATCATTAAAAAGTAATACAATAAAAACTTTATTGATAAACAAAAAACCGGACGCAGTGTCCGGTTTTTTATTATTGATGAGGTAAAAGAAGAGATTAAACTTTCTCTCCGTTTACATAAACTTCATACCCAATTTCTACATTCGGTTCTAAGGTTTTAGAAACTGAACAATATTTTTCAAAAGATAATTCCGCTGCCTTTTGTGCTTTTTTAGGATCGATATTTCCTTCCAGTAAAAATTTAACCATAATAGCTTTAAAAGGTTTTGCATCATCAATCTGAACTCTTTCTCCTTCTACTTCTGCTTTGAAATCTGTAATTTCCTGTCTTTGTTTTTTCAAAATAGAAACTACATCTATTCCGCTGCATCCTGCAACCGCCATTAAAACACTTTCCATTGGCGAAACTCCTTTTGCTCCGGGCTGTGTTGTATTATCCAAAAGAATGGAATTCCCTTGAGAATTGGTACATTCAAATAAAAAATCGTCGTTTATTCTGTTGAGTGTTATTTTCATGTGATTCATTTATAAATGATTATTGATAAATGTTAAATGATTAATCCGCAGAATTATCATTCAAAATTTAAAATCTATAATTTAAAATTTCAGTAAAGCAAAATTATAAAATTCCTCTCGCTTTTATCTCTAAATATTTATTGATAACATCGATATTTAAATTTTCAGGAAGTGTATAAACTGTATAAATTCCGTATTTACGAAGCTCCTGAATGATTAATTTCTTTTCAAACTCAAATTTTTCAGCGATAATTTCATCATAAATTTCCTGCATACTTTCAGGATTTTTATTGATCAATGTATGAAGTTCTGCATTTTTGAAAAATACAACAACCAACAAATGGTTTTTAGCAATTCCTCGGAGGTATTTTAACTGGCGGTTTAGGCCGTCCAATGTTTCAAAATTTGTAAATAATAAAATTAAGCTTCTCTGGTTGATGGAATATTTTACGTCCTGATATAATCTGTTAAAATCACTTTCAAAAAAGTTGGTATTGATATTATAAAGTGCTTCCGAAATCTTTTTAAGCTGACCCGATTTATTTTCTGCCGCAATTTTATTTTCGGTTTTCTTTGAGAATGTCATCATTCCCGCACGATCTCCTTTCTTCAAAATAATATGAGACAAAGCCATCGTTGCATTGATTGAATAATCCAAAAGACTCAATCCGTTGAAAGGCATTTTCATCGTTCTTCCGGTATCAATCAACATAAAAATACGTTGCGATTTTTCATCCTGAAATTGATTAACCATCAAACGATTCGTTTTAGAAGTCGCTTTCCAGTTGATCGTTCTGATATCATCGCCGGGAACATATTCTTTGATCTGTTCAAACTCCATCGTGTGACCGAGCTTTCTGATCTTTTTAATTCCACCCATCAAGAATTCGCTTTGAAGTGCCATCAATTCATACTTCCTGAGATGTACAAATGACGGATACGAAGCTAAATTAGCATCTTTCTGAAATCTAAATCTTTTTGAAATAAATCCTATCGGAGATGATGCATAAATATTTAAACTTCCAAAATTATATTCGCCTCTTTCCTTTGGCTCTAAAGTATATTGAAAATAAGTATTTCTTCCCGACTCGATCTGTTTTCTGATCAAGAAATCCCTCTTCTGAAACTGGAATGGTATTTCATCAATAATTTTAGTCTCGATCTTAAAACCGTAATTATTTTTGACATCAATTTTTACAGGATTTTCATCGCCATTGGATAATTTTTCAGGTAAAATTCTTTGGGCTAAAACTCCTTCTTTTTGGTTAAAAAGCAAGAGATAATCAACCATTGCCGCAAGAAAACAAATCAATAAAACAACATGAGCCACCACCATTAAAACAGGAAAGAAAAATGCCAAGACATAAAGAATCCCCACTCCAATGAGCGCGACGAAAAAGCGAGTATTTATGTAAAGGTTTTTAAGCATTTTATCTAGGAATCTCTATTCCTTCTAATATTTGTCGGATGATTTCATCTGCGGTTAAACCTTCCATTTCTCTTTCGGGAGAAACGATTACTCTGTGCCTTAAAACAGCGTAACTTGCTTCTTTGATGTCTTCCGGTGTTACAAAATCTCTTCCTCTCAAAGCTGCGAAAGATTTTGAAGCCGTTAATAAAGCCAAACTCGCTCTTGGTGAAGCTCCCAAATACAAGAACTGATTTTCTCTGGTATTAATAATGATCTTCGCAATGTATTCTATCAAATGAGTTTCAACGATAACTTCTTTAACCAATTGTTGATAACTTTTCAACTGTTCTGCACTAACCACTCGGTTTACAGCTTCTGTTTTGTCTTCTCTTTTGCTTTCGTGCTGATTTTTAATAATGGTAATTTCCTGTTCAAGATTAGGGTAACCAACATTAATTTTAAATAGAAAACGATCTAATTGCGCTTCCGGAAGCCTGTACGTTCCTTCATGTTCAATTGGGTTTTGTGTGGCAACTACTAAAAACGGTTCTTCCATTATGTAACGGATTCCGTCCATCGTAATTTGTCTTTCTTCCATTACTTCAAACATTGCAGCCTGAGTTTTTGCAGGTGATCTGTTGATCTCATCGATCAGAATAAAGTTAGAGAAAATAGGCCCTTTTTTAAATTCAAACTCGGAGTTTTTGACATTGAAAATTGATGTTCCCAAAATATCGGAGGGCATCAAATCCGGCGTAAACTGAATTCTGCTGAAGCCAACATCAATTGTTTTCGCCAATAATTTTGCCGTAATCGTTTTTGCAACTCCCGGAACTCCTTCAATCAAAACGTGACCGTTGGATAAAAGTGCTGCCAAAAGATGTTCGACCATACTTTCTTGGCCAACAATTACTTTTGCAATTTCAGATTTTACTTTTTCTAAGCTTGCACGAAGTTCAATCATATCAATTCGAGACTGAAAATCGTTTTCTTTTTTATCGAGATTTATAGAATTTTGATTTTCTATGTTTTGGTTTTCAAGGTTTTCCATATTGTTTTAATTTAACAATGTAACAGTTCTATTTTAATTTGATTGGACTTCATCCAACCCTGTTTTATGTCGTCCCTTCGGGACTCCCTGTTTTTATTTTAAAATTTCGTCCAGCAATTTATTCATTCTTGCCAGATCTTCTTTCATCACATGAGCGTAAGGATCTTGCGCTTTTTTGATCAGATTAATGGCTTCATTAATCATTTCGATTGTTTTTCCTGTTTTTAACTGAAGCTTTTTTGCAAATTCATCATCTAAATTTTGGGTATCAATGAGAAAGTCAAGCCTTACTTTATTCAAGAAATATTGGGCTTTTTTTGCCATCATATCATGAAAATCGCCTTCCTGAAGATAGAGATTTCCGATACTTTTCACAAAATCTACTGAGGTGTTTTTCAACGGTTCAATGACAGGAACGATACGTTGCTTTCTTTTTGCATTAAAGAAAACGAATAATACCAATCCTCCCAAAAGCACCCACCAAGCGTATTTCAAAGCCGGATTTGACAAAATAAATCTCATAAAGAAACGAGAAACTTTTGCATTACTTTCTACAAACCAAATCGTTTCCTTATCGTCAAGATACGAAAAAACATCTTGAGCATATTTTATGTTTCCGGATTTCAGCAGGTAATAATTCGTCATGAAAAGTGGTTCGCAATGAACATAAATATTTCCCTTTCCGAATTTAATTTTAATGAAATTAGCCTGATCCGAATTATTCTTTTCAACCGTCTTTCCAAGAATTTCAACTTGTGGTTTAATATAAGAAAATCCTCTGCCCGACGGAAATTTATCTAATTTAATAAAATCGTTCTTATATTTTTTATCGGTCAGTTTCAACACATTTTCATCTGCAAAAGATATTTCTGAATCATAATATCCGATGCTGTCTGAAACCTCTTTTGGAATTTGACTTACAATCAACATCGCGTCTGAACCATTGGAAACTTGGTCTAAAATTTTGTTCCAGGATTCTGTGTCTACTTCCGTTTCTACAACCAGAATATTATGTGATTCTTTTTTATGAGTATTGTAATAATTGTAAGGGGTTTGATCTATTTTTTTTAGTTTATTTTTAAAAAGATCTTTAGCTTCATGATCAAAAATAAACAATCCGAAAGGTGATTTTTCATTCGTGTCAAAATTTTTACGCCAATCTGTAACCTCTTTTTTGTTCACTTCAAGCAACGCCAAAATCACCATCACGACGATGAAAATTACAGCATATATTTTGAAAGTTTTATTCATTGTAAAAAGAGTTTAATTAAGGTTTAAAGGCTTGATATTGGGCTTTGAATTTCTGATAATTCTGTTCATCAATACTGAATTCTCCATACCAAACGTATTCGAAAATGTAGGATAAATTAGAAAAATCATTTTTCAGATGCGGAGCTTTCAATTCTGCCACATAATCTTTATTTGTCTTTTCGGGGTTCCAATTGATGGATTTTTTATCACTTAATTTTTTCAAGACAAATAAAAACTGATAACGAATCGCTGAACGATAATCTCCCTCCCTTTCAAATTTTGCAATACTTTCCGGAAAATTGATCTCATGAATATTTTCGTGAAGCTCTTCATCTTTAATAATTACTTTCTTATTCTTTTTTCCGAAGATGAAATTTCCGTCTTTTCCAATTAAATATTTAATGATAAAATACAAAAGAAAGCCGACCAGAATAATGGCAAATATTCGAATTAAAATCCCTGCAATATTACCGGATTTCGTGAAAACGGTATCGCCAAAAATACTTTGCAATATTTTATCAATCTTCCTTAAAAGCTTTTGCCAAAAAGATTCTTTAGGTTTAATAGTTGTGTAATCAAACTCATTTCCTTTATATCTCGACTGAATATTTTCCTTGAACTTTTTGGGATAAACTGTGTTTTCAGAAACCGGATTTTTAAGCAAAACAGAATCTGCACGGTACATATTTTTGTAATGTCCCGTGTTCAATGAATCTATATATGCTTCCGCAACAGGCGGCGGATCTGTCTGATCCTGAGCAAATGAAGATTCAAAGGAGAAAAATATCAGTAAGAAAAAAAGAATTTTATTCATTATTACCGATGGTGTCTATTTCTGCTAATTCTACTTTTTGATGAAGGTCTGTTCTGCTGTCGTAATACATTAATCCTGAATTTACGTACAGCATATTTGAAAGGAAAAACGATACAAGCATCGAGATTCCGTACAATATGAAGAAAAATATTCCGGCTGTTCCTGCAAACGGATTCTGTTCAAAATTACCATCCGGAGCGGACGTTAAGAGTGATCCGTAGAAAAACATCATCGGAACAAACGTAAAAATTGATGTTACAACATATAAAATGATTGAAACGATGATCGTTGAGCCCCAATATTTCCAATAAGGCGATTTTTCTCGTCCGTTTGGATAAGAAAACTGAGATCGGATGGAATAGCTTAAACTTTCGAAAAAGCCTCGGTTAGAATTGAAATAATCATACATCAAAAATGTAACAACATTGAATAACGTAGGAAAAACCAGCAATATCAAAAAGATTCCTATCACAATCAAAACCAACACATAAGAAAACCCTATTATGATGAATGACAGCGGTGTAACGATAAACATCATGCCTAAACAAAGCTTAACGATTTTGCCTGCATTATTTTTAAAATCACTCAAAATATCATCTGTTTTGATCTTTTCCTGTCCTTGTCCCAGCCTTTTTAAGTAAAAAACAGGAAACAAATAATTAATTATCATTAGAAGCAAGAAAAGAAGAAAGGTAAGAATCCCGACAACGATAAGCATTCCCAGATTATCCTCAAAATATTGTTGAAAATAATAGCTTTCGCCACTTAGATTAGAACCTAAAATTTGCGAGAACAATTCTCTGTATCCTAAAACAAATACAGTTACCATTAGGATCATCAGCAAACCATTCAGTAAAATATAGCTTTTAAAATAATTTTTACCATATAATTTGAAAAAATTAAAACTGTCACTTATAAAAGTTCCGAAATCTCTTTTTTTATAAAACTGCATCATTGATTTGGTTGTTAGTTTTTTTATTGACAATTGACGGATAAATAATATAATAGAATCCTATGATCGCCAGTGTTCCGAAAATAATAATTAAATTAAGAATCAAAGGCATTTTTAAAGCATGTCTTGTGATATATCCCTCAATAATTCCTGCACATACCGTAAATGGAATCGTGCTTAAAAATATTTTAAATGAATCTTTAAAACCGTTTTTAAAAGAATTAAATCTCGAAAAAGTCTTTGGAAATAAAATGGAAGCTCCCAAGATTAATCCGCACATCGCTTCAACGACCATTGAGAAAATTTCAAAAACTCCGTGAAGCCAGATTCCTCTTGCGCTGTCTTTCAAAGCTCCGTAATCGTAGAAAAAATATTGGAAAGAACCCAACATTACACTGTTTGAAAGTAAGGCGTATAAAGTTCCAACTCCGCCTGCAATTCCGTAAATGTATAATTTTGCTCCGACTCCGATATTGTTGAAAATAATACCAATTGTACTTCCCCACGTTGAACCGCTTTGATATATTCCGACCGCATTTCCTTTTTTAATATTTTCTATGGTTTGATTGACATAATCTTCGCCAAGAATAATATTCGTAAAATCCTTATCATAAATCGCGGAAAGAACTCCAATCAGTGTAAATAAAGTGAAAAACAGAAATGCATAAGTCAAATATCTTCTGTATTGATAGACCAGCAAAGGAACTTCAGTTTTGAAGAAATACAAAATCCTGTTTTCCTCTACTCTCTTAGTTTTATAAATTTTTTGAAATATCTGAGAAGATAAGTGATTTAAATAAACCGTTGTATTACTTTTGGGGTAATAAGTCTGCGCAAAAGAAAGGTCATTGATAAGGTTGATGTACAACGAAGACAGGTCATCAGGATTTTTTTTAATTTTCCCTTGAATAACCTGTTCAATTCCCAACCATTTTTCTTTATTTTGTTTAATGAAATAAACCTCTCTCATAATTGTAAGGCTAAAATAATAAAAAATATGTCTCAAATTGCGATTAATACTTCACAAAATGTAAATATTAATTTCAACATCGCCAGTGTTGGAGAAAGGATGCTTGCGTTTATCATCGATCTTCTGATTAAGGTTGCGTATGCAGTGATTGCTTTTTACGTATTTTTTAATTTTTTTGATCTTGGATATTTATTAAACGGGCTCGATCAATGGTCACAAATGGCGATTTACATTGCGATTACATTTCCTATTTACATTTATCCTGTTGTGTTGGAAAGTTTAATGGAAGGTCAAACTCCCGGAAAAAAATTAATGAAAATCCGTGTGGTAAAAATTGATGGTTATCAGGCAAGTTTTGGCGATTATTTAATTCGCTGGATGTTCAGGTTGATTGACACTTCTTTTGCAGGTGTTGTTGGTTTAATTTCTATGATCGTTTCTAAAAACAATCAACGTTTGGGAGATATTGCTTCGGGGACGGCCGTGATTTCATTAAAAAACAGCATTAATATTTCTCACACGATTTTAGAAAATATTAAAGAAGATTATATTCCGTCATTTCCGCAGGTTATCGCTTTGACTGACAATGACATGAGAATTATTAAAGACAATTACACAAAAGCTTTGAGAGTTGATGACAGACAGATTATCAGTAAACTTTCTGATAAAATAAAAGGGATTCTAAAGCTTGAAGTTGATGCGACAAAAATGACGGAAAGGCAGTTTATTAATGTTGTCATTAAAGATTATAATTATTATACGGGAAAGGATAGTTAAAATCTGGCTTTAAGTTTTGGCTAAAGCCAATTGAATCCATAAAACATTAAACGGGCTAAAGCCCATTCCTATTGAAATACAACATTGTTTTATTTGTGAAAAAAATTTGTGTAATTTGTGTTTAACAAAAGCTCGGTGCAGTTTTTGTATTTAATCAACAAAGCCTTAATTATGAAATTTGAAAACAATAAATCCGGAAACGGCGGAGTTCTTACATTAAATAACGAAATCAAGGAAATAGGAAGACTTACTTATACTATTTTCCCTGAAGATAATAAACTGATCATTTCTTTCGTTTTGGTTCATCCAGAATTTGAAGGAAGAGGAATGGGGAAATATTTGGTTGAGGAAGCCATCAAATTCTCAAGAGAAAATAAATGGAACGTTTATCCGCACTGTTCTTACGCAAGAGCTGTGATGACGAGAATGAGTGATGTTGATGATATTTTTTTAAAGAATTAAAACTTCATTAACCAAAATTTGTTCAATATCATCCGGGTAGTCAACTTTCAAATGATGATCGGAAGCTACCCAATCTTTTATTTCATTTAGTTCTAAAACTTTAGAGTTCGGAATTCCCATTTTATCCAGCGCACAAGCATTGCATTCCTGCTCGTACTGATTATGAATTGGGATCACAAATAATTTTTTATCCATAAAAAGGGCTTCGGCAGGGGTTTCGAAACCGGCGTTGCATAAAATTCCTTCACAGTTTTCGAAAGACTTTAAATATTGAATTTCATCAATCGGGAAAACTTCAACATTTTTTACTTTAGATTGAATTTTACTGTGTTTAGAAAACACTTTCCATTCAACAGGAATTTGTTCTAAAACTTTAATGATATTTTCATCAGAAAAACTCGGCAAATACACCAAGTAATACCCTTTTTTATCGGGATTAAGATTTCTGATCTTATGTCTGATAACAGGCTTTTTAATGTGAGGATGGTAATTTTCAAAATGAAAACCTATTTTCCTTTCACTCGGAACATAGTATTCCAAAATTAATTCTCCTAGAAAATCTTTCTTTTTGGGCTTAGGAGTTTCAGGAAAACTCATAGAAGCTTGATGACTTAATTCGATCATTGGAAGCTTATTTAATTTAGAAGCCCAACCCGTCAAAGGTTCGTAATCATTAATAATTAAATCATACTGTTTTAACTCTAATTCTCTTATTGTTTTTACGGCTTCAAGAAATTTATTCTCAAAAAACGTTTTTCGATAGGATAATCCTCCGGTTTTATTGTAAAGCAGCGAAATGCCTTTATGTTGATAGTTAATGTCGAAATCGGCCTTTAATTGCGATTGGTGACCGCTGATCAAAGTATCAACCGAAGCATATTTTTTAAGAATAGGAATAATTTCCTGCGCTCTTGCGACATGTCCGTTTCCGGTGCCCTGAAATGCATATAAAATCTTCATTTAAGAAAAATTGGTTACTATTTTTAAAAGCTCAGTGTTATCCATCTCCTGAATTTCTTCAACTTCATCATCTTGCAGCAAATGTTTGTGCTCATCGTAATAAAAAATCTTCCATTCGTTATCGTTGTACTCCAATGCAGAAAGGTTTTCAATCCAATCTCCGGAATTAAGATAAGTGCAAGAACCTTTTTTAGTTACAACTTCACGGATTTGAGGTTGGTGAATATGACCGCAAATAACGTAATCATAATGATTGTCGATGGCCAGTTCAGAAGCTGTTAATTCAAAATCTCCGATGTATTTCACTGCTTTTTTAACGTTGTTTTTTATCTTCTTTGAAAATGAATATTTCTCTTTGCCCATTTTCTCTAAGAACCAATTTACAACATTATTGATTACAATTAACAAATCGTAGCCTTTTCCTCCCAATTTTGCGATCCATTTGGAATGCTGAACAGATGCATCGAAAACATCTCCATGAAAGATCCATGTTTTCTTTTGGTTGATATCTAAACAGATTTTATTGCAGACTTTAAGCTTACCCAATTGAAAATCGGTAAACTTGCGGAACATCTCGTCGTGGTTCCCTGTGATGTAGTACACATCCGTATTTTTGGTGGCCAATGAAAGAATTTTCTTGATCACCTTTAAATGAGGTTTAGGGAAGTAAGACTTTTTGAATTGCCAGATATCGATAATATCACCATTCAAAACTAAAGTTTTAGGCTGAATAGAGTTCAGATATCTTAATAATTCTTTAGCCTTACATCCATAAGTTCCCAAATGAACATCCGAAATAACAACTAACTCAATATCTCTTTTCATAGTTTTATGCAAAGAAACTAATTGAAAGTTAACTGTATATGAATGTTATATTATTTTTATAGAGAGTTCATCAACTCTTCTGTAATTTCCATGTTGTGATAAACGTTTTGTACGTCATCATCTTCCTCAAAACGGTCAAGCATTTTCATGTTCGCCTTGAACTGCTCTTCTGTAACTTCTTTTGTATTGTTGGCGATTCTTTGAAGCTCTGCACTTTTAACTTCGATTTTAAGCTCATCTAATTTGTGAGATAAAGAACCGAAATCTTCAAAAGCGGTCGTGATCATTACTTCTTCGTCATCTTTTTCTACGTCTTCTGCTCCACCGTCGATCATTTCCATTTCGAAATCATCCCAATCCATTTTGATCTGAGCAATATCGATACTGAAAATACCTTTTCTGTCGAAGATAAATGCTAATTCACCATTTTTACCCAAGTTACCGTCAAACTTATTGAAAATAGCTCTTACGTTAGCTACGGTTCTAGTAGTATTATTTGTAGTACATTCTATGAAGAAAGCAACGCCACCTTGGCCATATCCTTCATAAGTAATCTCTTCATAGTTTTCTGCATCTGCACCACTTGCCTTTTTGATCGCTCTTTCAACGTTATCTTTTGGCATGTTTGCACCTTTCGCATTCTGGATACATCTTCTCAATGCAGGATTTGCTTCAACATCAGGACCACCGGCCTTCACTGCTAATGCAATGTCTTTACCTATTTTAGAGAAAGTCTTGGCCATTTTATCCCAACGAGCCATTTTAGAAGCTTTTCTATATTCAAACGCTCTTCCCATTTTTATTTTTAAATTTTCAACAAAATTAATTAAAAGTAAACGAAAAAAAAATACCCCCAGAGAACTGGAGGTATTTATATTTAGAAAAATTTAATTATTTTTTCTTTTTAGCCGGAGCTTTCTTAGCTACAACTTTTTTCTTAGCTGTACCTTTTTTCTTAGCTACTGCTTTCTTAACTGGAGCGTCAGCGTAATCTTTCTTAGCGATTGCATTCCACTCAGCGTCATTTTCTACAGCAGTTACAACTACTTTTCTGTCGATTTGTCTTTCAGCATCAGATTTCTTAGCGTCAACAGTTGCTTTAGTAGCACCTACACCAACCGATTTAAGAGAGTTAGCATCTACACCTCTAGCATCTAAAGCAGCAACTACAGCAGCAGCTCTTTCTCTAGATAATTTCAAGTTGTAAGCAGCAGCACCTTTAGCATCAGTTTGACCTTCTAATAAATAGTTACCTCCATCTTTCTTGATGATTTGAGCAGCTCTATCTAATGCAGTTGTAGACTCAGCTTTGATTGTAGCTTTATTAAAGTCAAAGTAAACATTTTTAACTTCAGTCGCTATTTCTTCAGCCGTTTTAGTTTTAGGCTTAGGACATCCGTTGTATTCTGGAAGACCTGGAACTGTAGGACAAGCATCATCTTTGTCTAAGATACCATCACCGTCAGTATCTGGCCAAGGACAACCATTGTTTTCAGCAGGACCTGCAACTGTAGGACAAGCATCATCTTTGTCGATTACACCGTCACCGTCAGTATCTGGCCAAGGACAACCGTTGTTTTCAACTGGACCAGCAACATCTGGACATTGATCGTCTTTATCTGGAACTCCATCACCGTCAGTATCAGGACATCCTTGGAATTCTGGTAAACCTGGTGTATCTGGACATAAATCGTCTTTATCTAAGATACCATCCTTATCTCTGTCTCTGTTTCCGAATCTGAAGTTCAATGAAGCAGAAGCTTGCCAAAAGTTAGCAACTGTAGACTTATCACCTGGAGTTGAAACGTAATCTCCTTGAACACCTAAACCGAAGTTTTTAGTCAACCAGAAGTTTACACCAGCACCTGTAGAAACTGTAAAGAAGTTAGCTTTACCGTTTTCGTTACCGTTTTCTCCATTAGATACCCACTCACCATTAATATCAGTTCTAGGGAAAGTAAGAGCAGTATAGTCATGTCTTAAGTAGTTAGCACCAACTCTTAAGTATGGATCAAACCAAGATTCTTCGTTCCATAAAAGACCTGCAGCCTTTACTTGTAAACCAAGACCTGTCATTAGCATAAACTCTTTACCCATGTTGAATCTTTTGTTTTCAACATTACCAACAGTAGTCTGCCAGTCTACTACAAAACCTTTAGCTACGTTTCTAGCAACTGTAAGTTTAGATAGTGGAGGTGTAATAGAGAAGTTGTTCGTATTGAACATAGTCTTCGATAAATTTTTAGCAGAGAACGTATTACTGAAATTGTTTCTAACTGCTGTATGGTTCTCCGCATGAGCACCAACTCCGATCATCCACGGATTGTTGGTAGTCTGAGCGAACACAGTAGAAGCAACAGTAAGTGCCAATGCTGAAATTCCTAATTTTAGATTTTTCATAGAATTAAATGATTAAATAATTGATAATGCAAAATAAATATAATTTTTCTTTATATACAAAGTTTTTCAAATGATTTTTAACTTTTCTTTAATATTCTGTCCAGATTTCGTTTGTTTTCTCTATCTTTTATGCTCTCCCTTTTATCAAAAAGCTTTTTTCCTCTTCCCAAGGCAATCAACACCTTCGCTTTGCCTCTATCATTTATATATAATTTTAAAGGTATAATCGTGTTACCTGCATCTTTTAACTTCTTTTCGAGCTTTTGCAATTCTTTTTTGTGCAACAGCAATTTCCGTTCCCTTTTTGTTTTGTGATTATAAAAAGTTCCCAATTTATATTCATCAATCATCATATTAATGATGTACAATTCCCCATTAATAAACTGACAGAACGATTCTGTTATAGAAGCTTTCGAAGAACGTAAAGATTTGATCTCAGTACCTGTTAAAACCATACCGGCTTCCATTTCTTCGATAAATTCATACTCGAATCTGGCTCTTCTGTTTAATATATTGACTGTTTTTTCAATCTTCATTTTAGTATTCCTATAGTTACATTAAAATTGAGTTTTACCCAATCCTATAATGAGTTATCCCCTTTGGGACTTTCCTTTTTTAAATTTCATTAATGAAATATATAAAAAATACCCCATATTTAAAAACTTGAATATTACATTATTACGAAATACCCAATTTCTTTTCGTATTTTTGCGCCAAATTTACAAAACTATATGTTAACAGTATCTAACTTATCTTTACAATTCGGGAAAAGAATTCTTTTTGATGATGTAAACATCATGTTTACCAAAGGAAACTGCTACGGAATCATCGGAGCAAATGGTGCAGGAAAGTCTACATTCCTTAAAATATTAACAGGAAAGCAGGATCCAACGACAGGACATGTATCTCTGGAACCAGGGAAAAGGATGTCAGTTTTGGAGCAGGATCACTTTGCATACGATCAATATACTGTTCTGGAAACTGTTTTAAGAGGAAATACAAAATTATTTGAAATAAAAGAAGAGATGGACGCTTTGTACGCCAAAGAAGATTTCTCTGATGAAGACGGTATCAAAGCAGGTGAGCTTGGTGTAGTGTATGATGAAATGGGTGGATGGAACTCTGAATCTGATGCACAAACGATGCTTTCTAACGTAGGTATCAAAGATGGTATGCATTGGCAGATGATGAGTGAACTTGAGAATCAGGACAAAGTAAAAGTTCTTCTAGCTCAGGCTCTTTTTGGAAATCCTGATGTATTGATCTTGGATGAACCTACGAATGATCTTGACATTGAAACAATTGCATGGTTGGAAAACTTCCTTGCAGACTACGAAAATACAGTAATTGTTGTATCTCACGACCGTCACTTCTTAGATACGGTTTGTACAAATATCGGGGATTTAGATTATGCTAAATTAAACCTTTATACAGGTAACTACTCTTTCTGGTATCAGGCTTCTCAACTGGCTACAAGACAAAGAGCTCAGGCTAACAAAAAAGCTGAAGAGAAGAAAAAAGAACTTCAGGACTTCATCGCAAGATTTAGTTCAAACGTTGCAAAAGCTAAACAGGCTACTGCAAGAAAGAAAATGATCGATAAATTAAACATCGATGATATTAAGCCTTCTTCAAGAAGATATCCGGCGATTATTTTCGAAATGGAAAGAGAAGCAGGAGATCAAATTTTAGATGTAAAAGGTCTTGAAAAAACGAAAGACGGAGAATTATTGTTCTCAAACATCGACTTAAACCTTAAAAAAGGAGATAAAGTTGCTGTACTTTCTAAAAGCTCTTTAGCCATCACAGAATTTTTCGAAATTCTAGCTGGTAATGCTGAAGCAGATAAAGGAACTGTTGCTTGGGGAGTTACAACAAACCAGTCTCACATGCCTTTAGATAACACTAAATTCTTCCAGGAAGATATCAGCTTGGTAGATTGGTTGAGACAATTCACGAAAAATGATGAAGAGCGTCACGAAGAATTCATGAGAGGATTCTTAGGTAGAATGTTATTTTCTGGTGATGAAGCTTTGAAATCTTGTAAAGTACTTTCAGGAGGTGAAAAAATGAGATGTATGTTCAGTAGAATGATGCTTCAGAAAGCAAATATCCTTTTACTTGACGAACCTACGAATCACTTAGACCTAGAAAGTATCACGACGTTGAATAACTCATTGTCTAACTTCAAAGGAAACCTTTTATTGTCATCTCATGACCACGAAATGCTTTCAACTGTCTGTAACAGAATTATCGAATTAACTCCTCAAGGAATTATCGATAGAGAAATGACTTACGACGAATATCTTGGTGATAAAAAGATCAAAGAATTAAGAGAGAAAATGTATTCTTAATCATTAAGAATTTCATCAATAAAAAAGAAATAGCTACTCAAACGAGTAGCTATTTTTATTACTAATTTAATAGTTAAGTTATTATTTTTTAATAAACTTATGAGTTGAAGAGGTTCCGTCTGTGTTTTTCACGGTAAGGATATAAGCTCCTTTAACCAACTGAGAAACGTCAATTTTTTGTTCTGCCTTATTTGAAGATAAAACGACTCTACCTGAAACATCCAAAACTTTAATTCCTGAAACTTTCTTAGTTCCCTTTATATTTAAATAATCACTTGTCGGGTTTGGATAAACCTGTAGATTCTCTGATAACAAATTCTCTGAAGTGGATAAAGTACTTGTAGTTAATGATATATTATCAAACATCATAATTCCAAAACCTCCACTCATCGCAGCAGTTGTATATACATTGAATCCTAGATAATAAACACCGGTTGCTGAAGGTGTAATTGTAAAAGATCCGGTTGCATAATTAGTTACATTTACGTTGGCATAATCATTAATTACATTAGTCATCGAAGTATTTATTGGCGACATACCGTATGCAACTTTAAAACTCTGAGGACTTGCATAATTAGCATAATCAAATGTAAAAGTATAAGAAGTTCCTGCCTGTAAATTAACGCCATTGGTATAGAACCAAGTATTTGCATCATTTGCATTAGTTGTAGCAACGTAAACAACATTGGAAGAAAATCCAGCTAATCCTGTAGCATCATCAACGCTCCAATTTCCGCCTGGATTAATAACTTGCTGCGAAGTACACATTGGAAGAGTTCCAGATGTTGTAGAATTAAAATTCTCTGTATATGGAGCATTTACAGACGTACAAGGTGTAGTAAAACTGGCTTTTACAAGACTCCAATCACTCACACTTCCACCTCCACAGTTTGATCTTACCCATACATTATATGATGTAGCAGGAGACAATCCTGTAATATTTTTTGAAGCAGTCGTAATTCCTGTATCTGTTGGTGTAGTAGAACTTACAGGAGCTACCGTTGAAGTACTTCTGTATAACTCATACGATGAAACTCCCGAAACTGCTGTCCAAGAAACTGTAGCAGAATTTGGAGTTAAATTAGTTACCGTTATAGAATCCGGCGCAATACAGGTATTTGCAACTTGGTAAGAAAATCCAAATACACACAGAAAACTTGCCGTAGATGATGTTTTTGTTACCGAAACACCTGATATACTTTTCAATTGATTAGCAGAGCTAATAGATAATGCAATCTCATATAATCTAGGATCATTAGCATTATTTTCAATAGCGTCTGTAACCCTACTTGCGCGCCCAATACCTTTTATTGCAAATCCTGTACCTCCGTACCAGTCTTTTACAGATTGATTGGTGAAAGTCTGGTTACTTCCATCTGTAAAATTAACAACTATACTTGCAATAGAACTTCCGCTTCCTGTTGTTGCCAGCATAAATAATTTTGAAGCTTTAGGCGTTGACCCGAAATTTAAAGCTCCCGAATCATTTGCATTTACCAACCTCAACGAGTTATTTGAGGTATATGGAGCCATTTGAAATGATAAACCTGTGGTGTTTGCAGAATTAATTAATCCTGAGCTCGGTAATCCTGAAGTTGGCATTGCTCCTGCCCCATTCATAAAATCTGTAGACATAAACACATAACCATTGGTTGGTGAATCTACACTTTGAGTAGTGCTGGATGATGCTGTACCCGATCCGTTTGCAACAAGATCTGCATTGTAACCACTTGTTACATTTAATGTCTGATAAGTTTGAGCGTTAATTTTGCAAAATAACGAAGCCGTCATTAAACAAAAGAAACCTACTGTAATTTTTTTATTCATAATGTTTTTTTATGTTCAGCAAATATATATTTTTATTACACAATAACAATATTTTAACTTATTTTAACAAATTAAAATCAATTTTAAAACATAAAAATTATATTATAAATAATCAACATTACGAAATTATTATAAATCATCAATCTCTTTTTAAGAATAAAATTTTATTAATCTTTGATTCAAATTATTTTCATTTTTTGAAATTATTTTCAATCAAGACTGGTTTAATTTCCTTTTATTGTGAAATAAAACAGTACTGAAAATTATTAAAAATGAACTATTTATATTTTTTAAATCATTAAACAAGTTTATTTAATGAAAGGAATTAATAAAGAAAATATATTTTAACAAAAACATTCAACAAAAAAGCCCCAAAGTAACTTTGAGGCTTTATGATAAAAATTTGAGATTGATTATTTCGTAAGTTTCGCTGTTGGCAAAGTAACCGCTCCCGGATCTTTCCACAAACCGTCTTTTTCTGCTTTTTTCTTAATAGCCTGAGCTCTTTTTTCGCTGTCGGGGTGAGAATTAAACATTTTCTGAAAACCAGACTGAGTACTTCCCTCCGAAAGCAATGCTAATTTTTTGAAGGCAGTATAAGCTCCTACCACATTATATTTATTAGCTTTCATGAAATCGTAAGAATAAGTATCAGCTTCCGATTCCTGTTTTTTACTGTGTGAAGCATCCAAAAATTCATTAGCCATTTTACCAACTTGGCTGTCATTCAATGTCGCCACCGAAGATGAAGCCGATGAAGCCGCATCCAACGCAGCAGCTTTTAAATAAGCAGATTTAATAGCATCTTTTGTATCTTGATTTTTAACGTGACCAATTTCATGACCAATTACTGCAAGCAATTCATCATCCGTCATAATATCCATCAAAGAAGAGAAAACACGTACACTTCCGTCTGCACAAGCAAAAGCATTAATATCTTTTACTTTGTAGACTTTATAGTTAAGATTAAGGCCATCCTGAGTTTTATGTTTCCCGAAAAGCTTGTTCAATCTTACTGTATAAGGATCTTTAGGACCGGCGATAGCATTATTCTTATCCATATAATCTACCGATTCTTTTGATAATTTTATAGCATCCTCATTGGTGAAAGTAAGTGCTTTCGAACCTTTAGACACAACATCCACCGCTTTTCCAAGACTAATTTTCTGTGCATTGACACTATAAATTGTGCCCAATAAAAATACACCAACAATAATTTTTTTCATAGTAATAATTTTTAAGTTTAGTTTAGCGAATATATCATTTTTAAATGAAAAATCCTTCTCCAGAAAATTCTGAAAAAGGATTTTACACCTAATATTAAGAAATCACTTATACAATAAACAAAGATGCAATTGCCGTTGCGTCACTACCACTTAAAACTTCGTCATAAGCAGCAGAACCTGCAGCAGCGCCAAAAGCGTTTGCCGTATTGAATCCGGCTTGATTTGTATTACCTTCACCTGCATATACAGCATTGGTTGCAGCAGGCATGTTTCCACCATCTGCCAATTCTATCCAGCCTTTATTAGCTCTCATTCTTCTCACCTGAGAAGCGTGTCTTGCCTCAACGGAATGGATCTGTAAAGCTGCCTGTAAAACTGCTTTGTTAGACATCACATTTCCAGCCTGTCCTTTGTATGCTCTAACTCCGGTATCTTCAAAAGCCTGAGCCAGAATAAGGAATTGATTATAATCTGTAAATGGAGAAAAATTACCACCAACAGTAAAATCGAAAGTCGGTTTAGCTCCAGGTGTTACGCCTAAAGAAGTTAATGTACTTTTCAAAAAGGCAACGTGAGCCGTTTCATGTTTTGAGATCTGCATAAATACAACTTTATCCGCACTCGGAATAAGACCTGCAGTACCCAAACCTTTTGCATAATATTCATCTTCAAGATATTCTAACGTTAAAGCCAGCTGTAAAGCATCTGTTAACGGAGTTTTAAAATAAGTTCCTGAAGTTGTAGTGGTTTCCGCTTTCGCAGAAGTTGCCATTAAAGTTCCCAATCCTAATGGTACAGCAGCAACTGCCGCTTTTTTACCGATTGAAGATATATTCGTAAGAGTTTCTAATCTTGATGATTCTGTAGTGAAAAATTTATCGTTAGAAAGCTTATCTAGTAATTTAAGAATGTTCATAATTGTTGATTTTGAAGATGAATAATTTAGCTAATACCTCTTTCTTTCCAAGTGAATGGCGTTTTGATGAATCCTCCGGCCACACTTACAATTTCAGTTGGCTCTTTAGCAACATCCAACCCGGTTGCGTTGATTACATCATCTCCTGAAAAATCAGCAGAACCCGGATTAATCAAATTTCTGATAGCAGAAGCATGTCTGGCCTCAACAGAAACGATTTTCCCTGCAATTACCAAATAATCTGGATTTGTAATATATTTTCCTGCTCCGTTATAAGCAGCTACACCAGTGTCTTCCAAAGCTTTTGCCGTAGCTAAAACTGAAGCTCTGTTACTGAAATTTACGTTTGGATATTGAAATTCCAAAGTTGGCAACACATTGGTTGTTACTCCGCTGATGGCAGCTTTAAAGAAATCTCTGTGAATTACTTCATGATGATAAAGATCTGTAAAAAGTGTTTTTTCGGCATCAGAAATCCCTGAGTAAAAATTGTTTACTACTTTGGTATAAAAATCTGCTTCAAGTTGTTCAAGTGCATACGCATAGTTTAAAACGCCAACATCTCCTGTACCGAGATCAAATTTATTGGCTGGATCCATGTACTGATAATCAAACTCATTATCTGAACATCCTACAAGGGCAAGGCCTGCCATAGCAATACCAAGTCCTCCAAGTTTAAGAAAGTTTCGTCTTCCGGTATCCAAAGTGGCACCTTTGTTTGAAACACTGATCGTTTTTTTCATAATATTAATTTTTTAAGTGTTATAACCTTACTTACGAGAGCAAATCTGTTTCGGTTTTCATTATTTCAAATTTTATTGAATTTTATTTGAAAAAGTTTCAACAAAACAATCAAAACACTGATAAACAATAGATTATTAAATATTTCAACATTTTTTTTATGATAACAATTCCTCGTTTTTAAAATATATTTTCCTTATTTTTGTGAAATGAGTCAAAAATGGATTTACAAGTCTGAACCCGATGAGGAGATAGTGGATGGATTAAGTTCGTCACTTGGTTTTGGAACTTTTGAATCTAGACTCCTCGTTCTTAGAGGGATTGACGATTATCAAAAGGCCAGAGAATTTTTCAAACCAAATCTTACCGATATACACAGTCCGTTTTTAATGGCTGATATGCAAAAAGCTGTTGAGCGCATTGCAAACGCTATTGAAAATGGTGAAAAAATAATGGTTTACGGAGATTACGACGTAGATGGAACTACTGCCGTAGCTTTAATGTACCTATACCTCAGCAAAATTGTTGAGAAAAAATACCTTGATTTTTATATTCCGGACAGAAATTCTGAAGGTTACGGAATTTCCACTGAAGGAATTGATTTCGCCAAGCAAAACGGTTTTTCGTTAATTATTGCTTTAGACTGTGGAATCAAAGCACTTGATATGATCAATTATGCTCAAAGTTTAGACATTGATTTTATCATTTGCGACCACCATTTACCCGGAGACGAAATTCCGAATGCGGTAGCTGTTTTAGATCCAAAAAGACGCGACTGCAGATACCCGTTCAAAGAACTTTCTGGTTGTGGAGTTGGTTTTAAATTATGTCAGGGTTTAAATACCATTTATAAACTTCCCGATGCCGAATTATTTGAATTAACAGATCTTCTGGCAATTTCTATTGCAGCTGATATTGTTTCTATGACCGGCGAGAACAGAGTTTTGGCTAAAATGGGACTTAAAATTCTTAGAAAAACGAGAAATTTAGGGTTAAGATTATTAATTCCGGAAGATAAATTATCTCATTTCGAGATTTCCAATATTGTTTTTGAAATTGCGCCGAAAATCAATGCTGCAGGAAGAATTTCCCATGGAAAAGCTGCTGTTCAGTTGATGGTTTCGGATAATTTGAAACATGCTAACCAAATTGTTGGTGATATTATGAACCTCAATGATGAAAGACGTGAACTCGATATGAATTCTACGCTTTCTGCATTGAACCAAATCATTGAATCTCAACAACAAAGCAAACTGACAACTATCGTTTACCATCCTGAATGGAACAAAGGAGTTATCGGAATTGTTGCTTCAAGACTTATTGAAACGTATTACAAACCTACCCTGGTTTTCACCGATGGGAACAATGGTGAAATGGTAGCTTCTGCAAGATCTGTTTCAGATTTTGATGTTCATGAAGCGTTGGACATCTGTTCAGAATATTTCCTGAAATTTGGAGGTCATCACGCTGCGGCAGGACTTTCAATGGAGAAAGACAAGTTTGATGCTTTCAAAATAAAATTTGAACAAGTTGTTACCGAAAAGATCAAAGAACATCAGAAAGAACCTTCTATTTTGATAGATTCTGAGATTCAGATTGATGATGTGAACAGAGAGTTTATCAATTTCCATAGAAAATTAGCTCCATTTGGTCCGCATAACATGAAACCTATTTTGGCGATCAAAAACCAGAAACTTTCAGGTTATGTAAAAACGATGGGGAAAGATAATAATCACGTTAAGTTTTACATTAAACAGGAATCTACAGGTCGCAATATTGAATGTGTAGGCTTCAAATTGGGTCAGTTTGTAGAAGATTTTAAAAATAAAAAATTCGATATTGTATTCACTTTAGAAGAGAATCACTGGAAAGGAAATGTGACACATTATCTTAATATTAAGGACGTAAAATTCAGGGATTAGGTTTTAGGAATCAGCTTTTAGGTTTTAGCAATGGGAAATTATAAGGAATTAATTGTTTGGCAGAAATCTGTAGCGCTTGTAACAGATATTTACTCCAGCACAAAGAATTTTCCTAAAGAAGAAATTTACTGTCTTACGAATCAAATTCGTCGTTCATCGATTTCAATTCCGTCAAATATTGCTGAAGGACATTCTAGAAGATCTCAATTAGATTATATCCAATTTTTAAAAATTGCCCGTGGAAGTTCTGCTGAATTGGAGACACAATTACTTATTTCTAAAAATTTAAATTATTTAAATTTGGAAGAGTTTCAAATTCTCGATGAAAAGTTAACGGAAATATCAAAGATGTTGAATGCAATAATTTCAAAACTACAAACCATCCCTAAACCCTAAAAGCTTATTCCTAAGCCCTAATGAAATATGAAAAAGATCGGTTTATTTTTCGGTTCGTTTAATCCAATTCATATTGGACATCTGATTTTGGCTAATTATATTTTAGAAAATTCAGATATGGAAGAATTGTGGTTTGTGGTAAGTCCACAAAACCCTTTCAAGGACAAAAAATCTTTATTGAAAGACCATAACAGATTGGATATGGTACAACTTTCCATTAAAAATTATCCTAATATGAGAGCTTCTAATGTGGAATTTTCTCTTCCAAAGCCGAGTTATACGATTGACACACTGACTTATCTTCATGAAAAACATCCAGACTATTCTTTTAGTTTAATTATGGGTGAAGATAATCTGAGCAGTTTACACAAATGGAAAAACTATGAAACGTTGATCAAAAATCATCATATCATTGTTTATCCAAGAGTTTTTGATGGAGAGAAAAAAGATTCTGATTATCTTCAAAATGAAAATATTTCTTTAATTAAAGCTCCGGTTATAGAACTTTCTGCAACGGAGATCCGAACGATGATTAAAGACGGTAAAAACGTAAGACCTATGCTGCCTCCGGAAGTTTTTGATTATTTGGACGGTAGTAATTTTTATAAATAAGAAGAAATGAAATTCTATCTATTTTTATTCTTTGCTTTTATCCAACTTTCTTTATTTGGGCAAGATACTTTAGCTTCAAAAGAAGACTCCATAAGAAAACAGCGTGAAATAAAAGCAAAGCAATGGTTTCTGGAAAAGCAAAAATATAATCACGAAAGATGTAGCAAAGATTCCATAAGAGCTGTAAATGATTCAAAAACTCAAAATAAATATTTTATAAATACACCAGCTCCAAGTGGAGATGAATTTCCAGCAGAAGAAGAACTTAAAATTTCTTTGAATAAATATAATATCATTTGGGGTGGAACATGGATGGGCAGTGATATTGGAGGATACTCACCTAATTCATGCTATAATCGTTATATGACAGAGTTTACTGAAGATAAATTTGGTCAAGTCTTTATTGATGAATTGGTGAGGCAGTCTATTTTGAGTTATGCAGTTAAGAATCCTACTATACTTTTTGAACATAATGACCATCTAGATTGGATGTATGAGGGAAATTATTCTATAGCTGATAAATTGCTTAATGAATGTTTTTTCAAAAAATTCAATTATCCAACTAATTATAAAACTTCCTCAAAAGAAAACGAATCATTTACTGAGGTGGGGTTAGAGTTAGACGAAAATACAAATGTTTTAAAAATAAATGGGTTTAAACATCATATTGTAAATAATTATAATCAACAGTTTATTCCATATTTCGAAAAAAGAATTAGAAATTTCATAGAATCGAGTAACTTTACTCTTTCATCAAGGGCTGCTTTATATAATGGCACAAGAACTTCTTTCAAAATCTATTATAAATAACTTAAATGGACTTCATCGATAAAATATTCTCAAAATATTCTCAGGAAAAAATCATTAAATGGTTTAAACAAATCTGCGTGGCAGAAGCAATTTCCTGTGTTTTATTATATGGAGTTGCCATGATCTGGATTCGTTATGATGAAAATTTATATTCCATCATTTTCATAAGTGTTATTGGAAGTTTGCATGGACTTTTCTTTACCCTTTATCTTTTACTTTGTCTTCCGGCAAGAAAAATTTATAATTGGGATGATGAAGATTTTGTCTTCGCATTATTATCCGCTTTCTTTCCTTTCGCGACTATCTGGGTTGATAAAAAATTAGCTCGTTTCGATAGAGAATAAAATTTATTTTCAACAATTTCATATTTCGCTGTAACAAAATCATTGTTACAGTTGTCTTATTATGTAGAAAATCAAAGTACATCAAAATTTCTATTTAAATTTTAACCACTGTAAATCAACATGTTAAAATAATCATTAAAATATTTTTACTACTTTGTATTGCAAGATACTAAATTTATTACATATCTTTGCAATGTAAAATAATAACAGATACAAGCTATTAAACTCTCTAAAACGATTATCATGAAAACTCAAATTCTTATCGCAGCCATATTTTTCAGCGGATTGACCTTCGCACAAGAAAAAAAATCAGATACTTTAAAAACTAAAAGTATAGAAGGCGTTACTTTAACTAAACAGGTTTTCAAAAAACAAAGTGACCGTTTTGTGTATGATGTTGCCGCTTCACCGGTTACGAAAGGAAATACTACTTTCGATATCTTAAAGCAAACTCCACTACTCTCTTCTACTGACGATAAAACATTGAAAATTGCAGGAAAGAATAATGCTTTAATCTATATCAATGGTAGAAAAAGCAATATGGATGCGGATTCTTTGGTTCAATTCTTAAAAAATACGCCAGCAGAAAACATTCAGAAAATTGAGGTAATTACTGTTCCGGGAAGTGAATTTCAGGTAGAATCTTCAGACGGAATCATCAATATCGTTTTAAAGAAAAAAATGAGCGACGGTTTGAGCGGAAACATGAGAATGTCTAACTCTCAAAATAAATTCAACGGAAGCAATGCGAGTTTCTCTGCAAACTATAGAAAAGATAAGTTGGGAATCAGCGCTAATTTGAGTGGTGGTGAAAATATCCAAGGACAATCTTATGTGCTAAGAAACGGAAACGATTTATCCTCAAACGAATCTGTAGGTGACATTAATGATCCTAACAAAAATCTTGGAGGTTATTTAAACATTGATTATCAATTGAATGACAACAGCAATTTAGCTCTATCATGGAATACTTGGGCGAATAAAAGTTATAATTCTACCGTAGATTTGTTTAATACAACCAGATCTTACGACAAAAAGAATGACGATTACGTTATGAACTACACAAGATCCAGAAACAAAGAAGATGCAAGATCTTATAATAATTCTGTCAATCTAAACTATGAATTGAAAACGGATTCTTTAGGTAGTAAATTAAACATTAATGCCGCTTATTTAAACTATAAAAGATTTCAGTTTACAGACAACAGAACAATCCTTTCTGATGTTTATGGCAACGACATAAGATTGGGAAGACAGACATTTCAGGATCTTCCACAGATCATCAATAACTTTTCAGGAACCGTTGATTATAACAAAAAATTCAAAAATGATTTCACTGTATCTGTAGGAGGAAATTACAACAAAACAAAAACCAATAACGATACAAAAAACAATACTCTTGATTATGCTTACGATAAATTCGGGAATTTACAAGGCATAACAAATACACCAACGCCCAATCACTTTGTTTATAATGAAAATATCTACGGAGTTTATTTAACGCTTGAAAAGAAATTTAACGATAAATTTTCAGGAAAAGTGGGAGCGAGATATGAAATTACAAACAGTGTAGGAACATCGGACAACGCAGCCACTCCGGATCTTCAGAGAATTGAAAGAAAGTATAATAACTTGTTGCCTTATGTAAGTTTTAATTATGCAATCAATGATAAAAACAATATTTCTTATGCCTTTTCAAGCAGAATGAGAAGACCGAGCTTCTGGGAAATAAATCCTGTAAGAAACATCCTGACAGAAGATAATTATACTCAAAATAACCCTTTTGTGAAAGCATCTTCAACTTATAATCAGGAATTAACGTATATGTTTAATAGTTCTTACTTCCTGATATTAAACCACTCATTATATAAAGATGTAATTACACAGGTTCCGTTACAGCGAGATATTTTGAAAAAAAGACTGGATGAAATGGGAAATCCTGTTTTAGATGAAAACAATCAACCCATCATGGATCCTCACAAACAACTTAGATATATCCGTACCAATTTTGGAGACAAGCAGGAAATGTCTGCAATGTTAGGTATTCAGAAAACATTCTTTAAACAATATTTAACAGCTAATTTCAACATCGGACTTCAACATAATATTAATAACGGAAGTTTAAGTGTTGACCCAACTTCAGGAGATGTTTTCCCTACTTATGAAAATAAAATACGTTCTACGAGTATCGTTATTCAAACCAATAACACGATTCGTTTAGACAAAAAGAAAACTTGGTTCTTAGGCGTAAATTATTTCTATGTTGACAAACAACAAATCGAATTGGGGATGTTAAAAGATCTAATGAGCTTAGATTTAAGTTTAAAGAAAAACTGGAACGACTGGACATTCGCTGTAAACGTAAG
This sequence comes from Chryseobacterium glaciei, assembly GCF_001648155.1. Lineage (NCBI taxonomy): Bacteria > Pseudomonadati > Bacteroidota > Flavobacteriia > Flavobacteriales > Weeksellaceae > Chryseobacterium > Chryseobacterium glaciei. Next base: position 1,489,159 of record NZ_CP015199.1, read on the forward strand.
CGATGTATTTAGAACAAACGTTGTTGAAATTGAAGATTACCAAGACAACGGAAACTACAATTACGTAAAAAACGATCAGTTCAGAAGAGGAGTAACTGTGAGCATTACTTATAACTTCGGAAACCAGAAAGTGAAAAAAGTAAGAGACATCGAAGGAGCTTCTGACGCCATCAAAAGCAGAACAAGATAGAAAACAATCATTATCATTCTTCATATAAATTATTTTGTACAGTAACTCGTTGAGAAATCAGCGAGTTTTTTATCTTTAATGTCTATGAAAAACTTAATTGTAATTTTCGGGTGCTTCTTTATGTTGCTGTTCACTACAAGCTGTAGGAAAAAAACTATAAATCTCGGTAAGGAAATTTCTTTTGAAAGCGAGGAAAATGTTTCTTATGGAAAAGATTCAGAACAAAAAATGGATCTTTACATTCCGAAAAACAGTTTAAATTCTAAACCTGACGTTTTTATCATCATACATGGCGGCGGATGGCGTGGTGGAGAAAAATCTCATTTATCATTCTTCACTTTATCAATGATGCAGAAATTCCCGAATCATATTTTTGCTAATATTGATTATCGATTGGCTTCAACTTCACGTTTTGCAATCCCAAATCAGACCGAGGACATCAATAATACAATGCTTTATTTAGAAAAAACATTACAATATAAACCCAAATTCATTCTTTTAGGAAACAGCGCGGGCGGGCATTTATCCATGCTTTATGCTTATAAATTTGATCAGGCTAGAAAAGTAAAAGCAGTGATTAATATTGTTGGCCCATCCGATTTGTCTGATCCCAATTTTAAAAAATATACGGATTATTCTTTTGTTGAAAAACATTTAATTGATCCTAAAAGTCTTTCCTCTGATGTATCAATGATGAATTTTGCCAGTCCGACACATTCGATAAACAGCACTTCAGCTCCAACACTTTCCTATTATGGAAATAATGATCAGATCATCCCATTATCTCAAAAGCAAATATTAGATTCTCTTTTAAATAAAAACAAGGTCGTTAATGAATCTTTCGAATTCAATGGCGGACATCTTGATTGGGACAAAAAAAATAATGCTTCTTTTTTAATGAATAAAATTGATGCGTTTTTGAAAAAAATTGATAAGAAATAATTTTGAAAAAATCAAACCTAACAGGTTTTAAAAACCTGTTAGGTTTAGAGAAAAACTGCTTAATTCAGCAATTCTTTATTTTTAATATCCCAGTACTTTTTTCACTTCAAGACCTGTGACATTTAACGTATTCAAGCATTTTGTAAAATTAGCAGTACTGCTCAAATCCCAATATGGTAATAATACAATCACAGAAACATCATTCGTTGGATCATAAGTCATTAAGGATAGATAGCCTTCTGTTGCTCCGTTATGACCATATCCGATGCCTGCAAAATTAGAACATCCCAACGCATATCCGGAAGTTGTAGCCGCCCCTTTGCTCGTTCTCATCAGTTCAGCACTTGAAGCATATAACACATTTTGACCTTTCATTAAACTTCTGATATAATCTGTAAGCATCACCATCGTTCCTACTCCATTTCCCTCTCCGATGTGGGCACTTGCGTTTTTTTGATCGGTAATTTCGTTATGATTGGCATATTTAATAAAACCTTTTACGTAAGGTGAAGGCAATTGTTTATCAGATGCTAACTCAGGAAACTTGATACCAAGAGGTTTTTTTGTTCCCGGGCCAACAATTTGATCATACATGTAATCTCCATATGTTTTTGAAGAACTTGTCTTTTGAGAATAGATCCTTGCAATAATCTCGCTTAAAATAGCAAATCCTGTGTTTGAATAATGATAAACAGAATTTGGAACTCCATAGGTAAGGTTATGATCTTTCAAAATTTTGACATATTCACTTGCCGTAAACTGATGATCTGGGAAATTTTCTAGCATATAATCTGTATACGTTTCACCATTCACGTCATATTGAGAAGGATCATTCGTTACATCATAAATTCCGGCATTGTGCTGTAAAATCTGACGAATGGTTATAAGATTCTTATTCGGAAAATCCCAATCTGCAACATCCGGCGTGTAAGGAACAGTCGTTCCCGGAATATTTGCTGTGATTTTATCATCAAGTTTAAGCCAACCGTCTTGCATCATTTTCAAAATAGCGGTTGAAGTAAAGTTTTTTGTATTGCTCGCAAAACGAAAATATGTATTTGGAGTAACAACAGAACCATTTGTTCCTTTAATTGTACTAAAATAAGTTCCTTTTGGAGAAACGACATAAACGCTTAACGAAGGAACATCAGTATTAAGATCCTTTTGAAGGTTGGCATGAATATTCTTCACAGCTGCATCCACTTCAATTTGATAATTTTTTTCAGCCTCATTATCACTACAACCTAAAATAAAAGGCAGGAATAATGAAAGTGACAGAAGTTTAAGTTTTTTCATGGTTTAGTTTTAATTATTTTATGCTGTAAATTTCGGCATTTTTTTTAGAAATATTTCATCTAATGGAGATTATAGATTAAAATATTCATTAATTTATTGAATATGATTATCATACTAAAAACAAAACCTCTCAGAATCAAATCCTGAGAGGCTTAAATAAATATCTTTAAAATGTTATTCTGATTTTACAACTTCCGTTCTTTCCGAAATACCATTAGCATTGAAAGCCTCGATTTGGAAATAATAAGAATCTACTCTGTCTGCTCCGGTGAAGAAATATTCATTCTTTCCGTATACCATGATGCTTCCGTACATTTTATCAGGAGATTTTCCCCAATAGATTATATATCCGTCTGCATCCTGATTTTGCTGCCACTTCATCCAGATACTTCTTCTTTCACCAAATTTTTTAGGATCAGCCCTTAATGGAACAAAGTTTTCAACCTTTGCGGGTGCTATTCCCGCTCCCTTTCCGAATACTCTGAAACCGCTTAATGCAAATTTTCCTGTTGGCATTTTTAAGTTTTCCATTTTCAGGAATCTCGCTTTTGCAGGTTTCTCTAATTCCACATAATCGTGAGGAACGTCTTTGGTATTTTTGCTTTTATCAACAATGACATTCCATTTTTTACCGTCGTCTGAACCGTAAATTTTATACTGATGCATTTTGCCTAAAGTTTTACCCATAAACTCAACATCCTGATCCGCATAATTAATCTGAATCGCATTGATCGTAGAAACTTCTCCTAGATCCGTTTGAAACCACTCTCCTGAATTTCCTGTTTTAGCACTCCAATACGTTTTAATATCTTCATCCACCGCATTGTTTGAATGGTAACCACCCAAAGTAGATGAAACCTGAACGGGTTTATCGTAATTCAACAACATCCAACCTGCAAAAAGACCTTTAGAAAAATCTTTCCCTTGAGCATATTGTGGAAGGAATGTAGGATAATCTCCATAAGCTGTATTCGTGTACATCACATCATCTTTATCAAATCCTGCAGGCCAAATCCCCAATCTTCTTTCAAAATTATTTTTAGTTGAAATAAATATCGTTGAAATATGCCACCAATTTTTGAAATTATCCTCAAAAGTTGCTCCGTGTCCAGCCCCTCTCGCAAAACCTCCCGGTTTATATGAAAATGGGTTGTGTTGCTGATATTCGAAACCTTCAAGAGGATTTTTACTTACATAAACTCCATCAGAATATCCACTGAATTCTGTTGCCGGAGCGCCATACTGCATATAATATTTACCGTTGTGTTTTGTAACCCAAGCACCTTCTACAAAAGGCTGCAAGAAAACATTATCGTTATATTCTCCGAAACGTTCCCAACCGTGATCTTCAGGTTTTAACCTTAAAATAGGTTTTACAAAACCTTCAGACTGCAAATTTTTAACTTTAACTTCTGTACCTAACAAAGGCCATTCATTGCTTGAGCCCCAATATAAATACAGCTTATTTTTGTCCTCATCATAATGAAAAGCCGGATCCCAAGCTCCAACTTTTAAAGTATCGACAGCAATATGCCAGTCATCTTTTGTTGGGTTTGTACTTTTCCAGATGGGGAAATCCTGTTCCCAAGTTGAGCCGTAGACATACAAAGTATCTTTCATCGCCCAAACTGCAGGTGCATTAAGATCGTGAGTATATTTGTTGTCTCGAAGGAATTTTCTTTTCACAAATTTCCAATCCAGCATATCGTCGCTATACCAATACCCCTCCTGATTGGTTGAAAAAAGGAATAATTTGTTTTTAAAATTAACGATCACCGGATCAGCTGTTGCACGGTGTTTCCCCTGATTCGAAAAATTCTTGAACGGTGTATATCCATAATCAATATTGATCGGATTACAGAATGTTTTCTGCTGAGCATTGATAAAAAAGAATGGCAACAGAGCCATCAATAGCATAATTTTCGTTTTCATAAGCACTTTTCACTTTTTTCATCCCGTTAATAATATATTTTAAACCTTATTTTTTTGGCAAGAAAACTTCGGCAAGCATGCAACGTGCACTTCCACCACCGTTTACTTCAATTGTATTTAAATCTGAATAAATAATTTCACAGTATTTTTCAATTGCTGAAACCTGATTTTCATTTAAAGACTTAAATGCAGTCTGACTCATCACTAAAAATTTTTCACCTTCATTATTTTGTACCTGAAGCATATTTCCTGCAAATTGCTGCATTTGCTCTTCAGAGATTTCAATGATTTCTTTTCCAGAATTTTTAATGGTTTCGATGACTTTGCTTCTTTCCAATTCATTATCGATACAGTCTAGACAAATTACCACGAATTTATCAGCAACACACATCATAACATTGGTATGATAAATCGGAAGCCTTTCTGATCCTACTGTCTGAAAAGAATGAAAAACAACAGGTGTAAAACCATATTTATCACAGAATTCTCTGAATAACCTTTCATCCAATCTTAAAGAAACCGAACCGTAAGCCAATTTATTATCGTGATCAAAAATCATACTTCCTGTTCCTTCCAAAAAGTGACCTTGGATTTCCGGCAATGACCAATCATCAATTTCAGAAACCTCAAAACCTTGACCTTTGATCGTTTCAATAATATCTTCTCTTCTTTCTACTCTTCTGTTTGAAGCGAACATCGGATATAAAACTACTTTCCCGTCCTTGTGAAAACTCACCCAGTTATTCGGGAAAATTGAATCCGGTGTGTGAGGATCTATCGTGTCTTTTACAGTGATCACATTGATTCCTTTGTTCCTTAATTTCTCAGCGAAAATATTAAATTCTGCCAAAGCCTTAGATTGAATATCAGAACCTTTCTGTTCAACCTGAAAATAATTGTTTTCCGCCGTCTCTGCATTGTAACCGAATGCAATCGGCTCTATCATTAATACTGTATCTGTTGTCTGCATTTGTTTTGAGTTTGAGGGTGTTTTGGGTTTGAGAGTCTGAGTGTTTTAGTGTTTTAGTGTTTTAGTGTTTTAGTGTAAATTATTTTTCGCCTTGATTTACTGATGAAAATGAACACCAACTTTGTGACTGACTCATCATATTGACCAACATCCCAATTATTTGATTATACTGATTGTTTAAATTATTAAATTGTTCTTCATTAATGTAGTTACATTTTAGAGCAAATAGAAGCCATGTTTGGGTTTCTCTCGCTTCACCTTCAGAATCTGTAAGTTTGGCTACAAAAGATTTTTCATATTTTCTTTTTCCCCAAGCTTCACTGATATTTGCAGAAACCGACCTTGAAGATCTCCTGATTTGATCGGTAAGAGAATAAAATTCTTCTTTAGGAAAAGATTTCGAAAGTTCATAAATAATCATAGCCACATCAACAGATTTTTGAAAAACCTTCAGATCCTGATGAAATTTAATTATTGACATATTTGTATTTTCAACTAAAATAGAAAAAAAAACAAATACTTTTATAAACCTTCAAACACTAACATTCTCCCACTCTAAAACTCTACTACACTCCTACTCCCTAACAAGCGGCATCGTAGAACATCTCAACAATCCTCCCATTTTAGAAATTTCTCTGTACGGAATTTCTTCAACCGTCATTCCCCATTCGTTTCTTAGGTGATTGTTCATTCTTGTAAAAGCTTTGTCTGATACTACAATTTCGGGTGAAATTGAGAAAATATTCGGACACATTTCAAACATTTCCTCGTCTGTGACATGGAAACAGTTTTCTTCTCCAAAAATATCAATGATCAAACGGTAATCACTTTCATCCACAAAACCGTTTTTATAAATGATGCATTTATCTTTCCCAACCGGGTTGAATGTACAATCTAAATGTAAAATTCCTTCATATGGAATTCTGTCATTTTTCTTTAATTCCAAATCAATAATTCTCTTTTTTGGAAAATATTCCTTTAGAATTTCAATCGCGTATTCGTTTGTTCTTGCAGTTTTATAATTTCTGTAATCTTCACTGAAACATGTCCCAATGAAAAGAAAATCGTTCCAAACGATCACATCACCGCCTTCAATGTGGGCTGTTTCCGGAAGGTTGATTATTGTTCTCCATGCTACTTTTTCGTAAACATTTTTGTAAGCTTCCTGCTCATCGGCTCTGTCTGCAATGACGTTTGAAATAATCATTTTATCATCGATCACAAAAGCTACATCTCTTGCGAAAACCTGATTGTAATCTTTAATGATACTCGGACGCAGCACCTCTACATCATATTTTTTCAAAACTGCTTCAAAAGCATTCATTTCATTGATGATATCCTCTTCTTTTGGATACATGTTGTTTTCGATTGAGTAATATGACTTGGCATCATAGCTTTCCTCAAGCGTGGGAACAGATCCCATTGAATTGGGTTGGCCTAAAACTACTGATTTCAGCCTTCCCGTTTCGTTTTTAATGTTTAGTTTCATAAAGATTTATGCAATACTACAAATATAAGTAAAGGTCTGTATTTAGGAAACTTTTGAGCCGTTTTATAAACAAGCTTTAATTTTATACTGCAAAATCTCAGTTCTACAGTTTTTAGTTAAGTTTTTCGAATTAAAGACAGATTTAATTGCTTCCATCAAAGGATTTGAAAGATAATTTTAGATATAACATATTGCTAATTATTAATTTACGTTTAAAATTTTATTCACATTTAAAATAAATTCCTATCTTAGTGATATAGTTTTCGCGAAAAATTAAATTTAACTATTAACATCAAATCACAAAATCATGAACAAGAAAAATCCAGTGCTGAAACATGCACAAAAATTAGGAAGAGATCAACAAAAATCAATTGTAGGAGGCATCGCAATCGGTGGGGCAAGACGCTGCTGCGAATGGGATGACTCAGGAAAATGCTATATCTGGACATGCGACAGATGCCAATGTCCTTAATTAAAAATATAAACCCCACTTCCTAAAAGTGGGGTTTATTTTATCTTGCTCTGTTCTCTTCTTCTGTCTTCTGTATATCTTTTGTCTGATATTTTGAGCTTCCAAAGTTATAACTTAAAGAAAATATCAATCTTTGAGTATCCCACCAATGTGTAAATCGGGTATCCATAATCTGTTTATGTCTGAATTCCATACGTTGATCATAAGAATCAAAAATATTATTAAAGCTTATTTTCGTATTCAGTTTATTATCAAACCAAGCTTTTTGAACTGAAATATCTACTGTATATCTCAGCTTAATTATATACAAACTATTTCCCGTTTTAGATTCATAATTTGTAAAAACATTAACCGTATAGCCTTTTGGCAAAGAGAAAACCTGATTTAATCGAATCTCATAATTATAAATTTTTAAGGCAAAGATTTCATCCAGATAAGGTCTGAATTCATGATTATAATATCCCACGATCTGGCTGTTTACATTCCACCATTTCGCTATTTTTATGGGAAAACTCATTTCTAAAGTCGCAAAATTCCGATACGGCAGATTGGTTCCTAAAAACTCCAAAACATTAGTTTCAGGATTGTAGATAGGATAACGTACCATCACATCTGTTTCTTTTCCAACAGTGAAAGCTGTTACCCAATTTTTATATCGATAGGTTGCTTTAATCTGATTGGTAAAAGAGGGTTGCAGGTAAGGGTTTCCAATCCAATAATTCAGCGGACTATAATAAAACCTAAAAGGATTGAGCTGTGAAAAAACCGGTCTTGTAATTTTTCTGCTGTAAGAGAATGAAAGCTCATTAGATTTGTTGAATGCATAACTTGCACTAAAAGATGGCAGCCATTTCAGATAATTTCTCGCCACAACAGAGTCTATCGTTACAGCATTAGAAATACTTTGAGTATTTTCAAATCTTAATCCCGCATTGATCTGAAGCTTATTAAATTTCCGACTGTATGCCAAATATCCTGCAAATATTCTCTCTTTGTATGAAAATTGATTGCTTCTCGTTGGATCAAAAATGAATTGTTTATCTACCGCCAACGTATCATATCTAATCATATTATTCGTTTTAGTATCACTGAATTTTGCACCCGCCTCAAAAGTAGCACCTCCTATTTTTTGAGAAACATCAACTTGCCCTGTATAAATACTAATCTTGTTGAGGAGATCAGATTTCCAATAGGATAAAAGCTGTGAAGTTGGCATATCATTATTCAGAAAATCGTCTTTTTGCTTATTTTCAACCGAAAGATAGTTACCTAAAAAGCTCAGTTTAAAATTTTTATGCTGGAAAGAATAATCTGTAGTTACTCCGTAATTATCTTGAAAATAGTTCGTAGGATTTTTACTTTCTGTATTAAAAACCAACTGCGTTTCATCTTTATTAACCGTATACAATGAGCCTAAACGAATCCGCTCACTATCTCTAAAGTTCCCCCTTACATTGACTCCAAACCTATTCTTATCATTCAATTTATAATCAACTCCCATCTGAATAGCATAAATTTCCGCATCATCTTTTTGGTAAGTCTGTGTTCTCATAACATTCGTATTTGCTAAACGTTGCAGCGCGTTATAGCGATATGTTGAAATTCCGTTGTTATAACCTAACTGTAGAGTATAGCCTATCTTTTCAGTATTGTAAGAAAGATTCAGGCTATTTTCTTTATAATTAAATTTATTGATGCTGGTGTTTCCAATATAATTTCCTTTCCAGCCCAGATTGGTATTTTTCTTTAATTTAATATCAATAATCCCTTTAAATTCGGCATCATATTTTGAAGATGGATTCGCATTTACTTCAATAGATTCTACCATTTCCGGCGACAGAGATCTAAGATAAGACTGCAATTCCTGATTACTCATTAGAACAGGTTTCCCATTAATAAAAATTGCAGGATTAATTCTTCCTCCCATAAAAATTCCATTTTCCGAATCTATCGTCACACCAGGAGTTTTTCTTAAAACTTCGAGAATATTTGTGGATGTTTTAAAATCTTTATTCCCAGAAACACTCATCACAATATTTCCATCATTGAGCTTTAAATCTCTCCGCGAAGATTGTATAATAACTTCAGAAATAGTTGCGATCGAATCTTTTTGTTTTATAGAATCGGAAACTTTTGCATTGAGAATTTCTTGAGACTTTGCAAAAAATGACAAGAATAGCGACAAGATAAAAATCCATAATTTGGCGTACATAAACTTTAAATTTTATGAAGCCAAAAGTATTGGATGCCGGTAAAAATTAGGTTTTGATGTTTAAATTCCGAAGTACAGAATTATAAATCTAAACTCTGAAACCTAGGCTCAGAAGCCAGTTGAGATTGTTTGTAAAGAAGTGGCGTTGTGTTTTTTATTTTCTTGAAAGTGGAAAAAAATGTAGATTTAGAATTGAATCCAACCTCATATCCAATTTCTTCAAATTTCAGATACGAGCCATTTTCAATTTTTTCACACGCTTCGCTGATTCTGTATTCATTGATGTATGTTGCGAAACTTTTTTCCAAGTTATCATTTAATAATTGCGAAAGCTGATGGGCTGAAATATTCATTTTCATAGCCAGATCACTTAATTTCAAATTCGGGTTTTTATACAGTTCTTCCATATCCATCAACCTTTCTAATTTTGAAACAAAGTTTTCAGCCTGTTCGTCCGATATCTTTTTATTAGAATATTTACGCTCTTCTTTTACTGCTGCGGATCGATATTTATTGTTGAATAAAATCAGGATATTACCATATAAAATTAAAGAAAATACAAGACTCCCTCCCGCACAATATATCGGAATCCAACCTGTGGACATGAGCTGATAAGCTAAAAAGATGATTACATTACTTATTAAAACCGGAAGAATATATTGCGTCAGTTTCTTAGCATCTTTCTTTGAAAAAATATAATATTTATAAACGGATAGAAAAATAAAAACCGTCCAGACCCCATAAATAAATGTTGCAAAATATCTATCCCAAGTAACAGGAAAAATAAGATACAAAAGTCCGACTGTACCAAGAATCAAAGTCAGGATACCAAAGGATTGTCTAGATTTTTTAAGATCAAACTGTTCTTGTAAAAAAGAAGAACGAATATAATAATACAAAGCCGGACCTGTAAAAAAGAGCGCTGACAATCCCAAATGTGGAATAATTAGAGGCCAGTCCGGATAGAAATAAATACAAACAGAAATCCCTACTCTGATGCTTAAAGTCAATAAAATTAATCCCAAAAAGAAATCCGGAATATATTTTAGTTTCTTAATAAACACCAAATAAAGTCCAAGTAGAAGCCCATTAAAGGCTCCTATCGCACTAAAGAAGAATAACATTTGCTGTCCGAAACTCATTGTTAAATTAATTTTTCATGAAAAGTAAATTTAATGATTTTCTTAGGTTCAATTTCAGATAATTAAGTAAAATATTATTGTTCAGTGATATTTTAAAATTGACTACGAGTAAACGTTCATAATATCAACTTTTTCAAAGAAACAAAGCAGAAATTATATCAACGAAATCATTAAACAAAAAAATCCCAAAGCATAACTTTGGGATTTGTACTGATCTGAAACAAATATTATCTGTTTACTAAATCGATATAGTCTCTTTTTTGAGCTCCTTGGTAAACCTGTCTTGGTCTTCCGATTGGATCTCCTTTAATTCTCATTTCTTTCCATTGAGCGATCCAGCCTGGAAGTCTTCCTAATGCAAACATTACTGTAAACATTTCTGTAGGAATTCCTAACGCTCTGTAGATGATTCCTGAATAGAAATCTACGTTTGGATATAGTTTTCTTTCGATGAAGTACTCATCTTCCAATGCTACTTTTTCTAGTTGCATAGCAATATCAAGCGCTTTGTCTTCAATTCCTAATGCAATTAATAAATCGTCAGCAGCTTTTTTGATAATTTTCGCTCTTGGGTCGAAGTTTTTGTAAACTCTGTGTCCGAATCCCATCAAACGGAAGCTGTCGTTTTTGTCTTTCGCTTTTTCAACCCACTTGTTAACGTCTCCACCATCTTTTTCGATCAATTCAAGCATTTCGATAACCGCTTGGTTTGCACCACCGTGAAGTGGCCCCCAAAGTGCAGAAATACCAGCAGAAACTGAAGCAAAAAGACCTGTGTGAGCAGAACCTACCATTCTTACAGTAGATGTAGAACAGTTTTGCTCATGGTCAGCATGAAGAATTAATAATTTATCTAAAGCTCCAACTACCACTGGATTGATTTCGAAATCAGCATTTGGTTGTCTGAAAGCCATTTTGTAGAAATTCTCTACATAGTTTAGATTGTTATCTCCGTGGTTTAATGGTAAACCTAGAGTTTTTCTGTATGTCCAAGCAGCAAGGTGAGCAAATTTAGCAATAAGCAATTCTGCAGCAAGATCCATCTCTTCTTTAGAGTTTACGTTAACAGCTTTCGGGTTGAAGGCTGTTAAAGCAGAAGTTAAAGAAGATAAAACTCCCATTGGGTGAGCAGAACGAGGGAAAGCATCGATGATTTTTTTCATCTCCTCTGCTACGAAGTTATATTTTTTGATATTACCGTTGAAGGTATTGAATTGATCTGAAGTTGGTAATTCACCGTGTAACAAAAGGTACATTACTTCTGTGAAGTTAGACTTTTCAGCAATCTGCTCGATAGGATATCCTCTGTAGAATAATTCTCCTTTATCTCCGTCTAAGTAAGTGATGTCACTTAATGTAGCTCCTGTATTTTTGTAACCTAAATCTAGAGTGATTAAACCTGTTTGGTCTCTTAGTTTTGAAATATCGATCCCTCTGTCTCCGATAGTACTATCCACGATTGGATATTCATATGAATTACCGTCGTAATTCAATATTACTTTGTTGTCTGACATTTATTTATTTTTTTTCTAAATTTACTAAATTCCATAAAATACGGCAAACAAAAATTATCGCTTGCCGTTATTTATAATTTCAATTATCTTTTGATCTTAAATGCTCCTAAACCTGGGAAAATTGCTGTTTCACCAAGAGCTTCTTCAATTCTCAATAGCTGGTTGTATTTCGCCATTCTGTCTGATCTTGAAGCAGAACCTGTTTTGATCTGTCCGCAATTCATTGCAACTGCTAAATCAGCGATTGTAGAATCTTCAGTTTCACCCGATCTGTGAGACATTACTGAAGTGAATTTGTTGTGCTGAGCCATTTGTACAGCTGCCATTGTTTCAGAAAGAGAACCAATTTGGTTTACTTTTACAAGAATTGAGTTGGCAATTCCTTCTTCAACACCTCTCGCTAATCTTTCAACATTAGTTACGAATAAATCGTCACCTACCAATTGTACTCTGTCACCGATCTTGTCAGTTAACATTTTCCAACCTTCCCAGTCATTTTCCTGCATACCGTCTTCGATAGAAATGATTGGATATTTGTTTGCAAGATCAGCTAAATAAGAAACCTGCTCACTGCTTGTAAATTGCGCAGCATCCGGAGTCTGGAATTTTCTGTAATCATAAATTCCATCTTTATAGAATTCTGAAGCAGCACAGTCTAATGCGATCATAACATCATCACCAGGCTTGTAACCCGCTTTTTCAATTGCCTGAAGCAAAGTATCCAAAGCATCTTCAGTTCCTTTGAAAGTTGGTGCGAAACCTCCTTCGTCACCTACCGCAGTAGAAAGACCTCTTGAATGAAGGATAGCTTTTAGGCTGTGGAAAATTTCAGTTCCTTTTCTCAACGCGTGAGAGAAAGAATCTGCTTTTACCGGCATTACCATAAATTCCTGGAACGCGATAGGCGCATCAGAGTGAGAACCACCGTTGATAACGTTCATCATCGGAACAGGAAGTGTATTAGCATTAACACCACCTACATATTTATATAAAGGCATTTTCAATTCTGCTGCTGCTGCTTTTGCTGCTGCCAATGAAACTCCAAGGATTGCGTTTGCTCCAAGACTTCCTTTATTAGGTGTTCCATCAAGCTCGATCATGATCTGATCTAAAAGATTCTGATCAAAAACCGGAAGACCAACTAACTCAGGCGCTATTACTTCTCTTACGTTTTCAACAGCTTTAAGAACCCCTTTCCCCATATATTCTGAACCACCATCACGTAATTCAACCGCTTCATGTTCTCCTGTAGATGCTCCCGAAGGTACTGCAGCACGACCCATTGCGCCACTTTCTGTAAATACATCTACTTCTACTGTAGGATTTCCTCTTGAATCCAAAATTTGTCTCGCTTCTATGTAAGAAATGTAACTCATTTTTCCGTTTTTTTTATAGTTTATACAAATTTAATCAATTTTTAACTTTTTTGATCATAAATGGACTGCCTTTTCGACCAATTCCAAGTTAAATTTTAGTTAATATTGAAATGTAAAAAAGGCAGTATTTCATCTTTTAAACAAAATCATGTCTTAAGATTTTTATTTTTAAATTTTCAGCGATAATTATTGGTTTGTTTTTTGTTTTATTAAATTTATTCTAATTTCTTTACGACAGAAAATTAACTTTCAAAATACATTAAAAAGAATAAATAACATGAAAAAAGGACTTTTAATCACAGTTTCACTTGTTGCTTTATCGTTAGTAAGCTGCAACAAGACTGAAAGTGGCAATAAAAATATTATTAAAACTGATAGTTCTGAAACAACTATTGTTGATAATAAAGGGAAAATAGATTCTTCGACAGTAAATTCATCTACAATAGAAGTGAATGGGCAGAAAACAGAAAAGACAGATTTCGTTTATAAAGCAACAGACGGAGCTTTAGTAAAAGTAGTTTTCAAGAATGATCCGAAAGAAAGTACAGTAGCGATCACAAGCAACAAAAAAACTTTCACACTGGAAAAGAAAGAAACGAAAGATGGCGAAACGATCTATAAAAAAGATGATATGACGGCAAGAGTAAAAGGTGACAGCCTTCATCTTGAGCAAGGCAACAACATCATCGAGTTAAAAAGAACCAAAATCTAAAACATAAAAAAACCGTTCAGAAGCCTGAACGGTTTTTATTTATTTCTTAATGACTTTTTCTAAGTACGTCTTATCTTCAGTAATTACTTTCACAAAATAATTTCCTTTTTCCAAATCAGAAATATCAATTGAACTCTCTTTTACATTCTCAATATTTCTAAAAATTCTTCCGGAAATATCAAATACAATGATACTTTTTATTTTTTCTTTTATATCAAAAAATAATATGGATGAAGTTGGATTTGGGTAAATCCTTATTTTGTTGTTTATTTCTAATTTAGGATCGTTGGTAGAAAGATTACCCGTTACCAGGTCTATTACATAGAAACCTGTTGCCCCTACTGCTACCATATAATTTTTAGCAAAAGCAACTTTATTAATCGTACTGCCTGGTGTAAGCAACAATTGTGTTGTTATAATTTTCTGCCACGATGCTCCAAAATTTGTTGTTTTATAAACATCTCTATAGAGATCCATAGCATATCCTGTACCATCCGAAAAAATTTCATAATCTTTAAAAAATGACATTGGCGAAGGTACAGACGTCCATGTCGCTCCTAAATTCGTTGTATAATATTTACCAATATATACTCTTGAAGAGTTTCCAAAGACAATATTCCTTGCATCTGCTATTGCTCCGGGATAATTGGTAACGGCAGCCCATGTCAGTCCACCATCTACAGTTTTCATAACTTTTTCTCGCTGCACAAGAAAACCTACATTATTATCGATAAATTTCATTGAAGAAACTTCCCATTCAACACTCACTGGCGGAGTCCATCCACCCGCAGCAGAATACGTTGAGATATATCCTGTAAATTGGTTGGAATTGGTTCCCAAATTGGCAATTGCAAAATCTCCATTGGGTTTCATAGCCGGTATGGTTAATCTTGTATTAGGAGATATAGCTTCCGTCCAAGTTAGTCCATTATCAATTGTTTTCCAAAATTGAGATGTACTTCTTCCTATAGCAATACCTTTCCCATCAGGTAATATATTCATTGCTCCTGCAGGGAAATCATTTCTCGAAGCCTCCCAAGAATAACCTTTGTCTTGAGAAAAATAGCTAAAAGGTACTATTGCTAATTTTTCACTTGCATAAGCCTGATTGTAAAGTGCCCAGTAGATCCATTTCATAGCTAAAGGATTCCAATTCAGCAAGTCTGTACTTTTAAAAATGGTATGGCGTAATTGGCTGCTACCCGTGTCATTATTTGTTCCCGCAAGAACAAAATCAGGATGAGTCGCAAGACAAGTAAAAACATGAAAAACAGGAGGATACATCGCTGTATTTGTCCATACTTCCCCTGTAGTAGTTTTGTATAATTTATTGGGATTTCCTATGGCAATATATTCATTGTTATACAATTTAATATCATTTAAGGTTCCAACGCCTGCGGCTTCATTCCAAGTATTTCCTCCATCTAAAGTATATAGAGGGTTTCCACCATATTTTGTAGCAATTCCATTCATCGAATCTTTAAATACAATCTTGCTAAATTCCACGGAACTTGTATTCATCTTTACCCATGTCTGTCCTCCATTAGTCGTTTTAAAAATAAAACTGTTTCCGAGTGTTGCATCCGAAACACAAAATCCGGTATTTGCATCAGTAAAAAATACACTCATGATTTTATCCTGATACACTGTTGGAACAATGTAGCTAACCCATGTCGCCCCTCCGTTGGTAGATTTATGTATTCTGCTATTATCCGAGCCTATGAATATGGTATTATCATTCAGTACAAAAATTGTCTGAGTATTTGTGGGAAGCGGATAAGAAACCCCTGGAGTAGAAAACTTGGGATCGGTAATCCGAAGATCACCTCCTATGATAGCATACCCTTTGTTGTTATGAATCGTAAAATCGGCGACATTTTTTGAATTATCATTAATCTGTCTCCATGTTTTTCCATTGTTTTCGGTGATAATTAAATCATTATTATCATTATCCTTATGCGCTAAATAGCTGCCATCCGGTAAGATTTCCATTTTTTTCACCTGCTCCAGTCGGATGAAAGGAGTTGCGAGCTGCCAGTCTAAAGTAGGAGCCTGACTGAAAACTAAAACACAAAATTGTAATAAAATAAAAAGTAAAGTTTTTTTCATGGTCAAAATTTTAGTAAAAATAAAGGAGCCTGTAAATACATACACGCTCCTTTTATATCTTGAAGAAAATATTATATTATTCTTCAGTTTTTTCCTCTGTAGAATCAGTTGCTTCAGCCGTAGGCTCTTCAACTTTTTCTTCTACTTTAGGAGCATCAGCAACTACAGCTTCTTTTTTAGCAGTTGTAGCTCTTCTACTTCTTCTAGTAGTCTTTTTCTCGTCAGCATTAGGGTTGTAAAGTTCGTTGAAATCAACAAGCTCGATAAGAGCCATATCAGCAGCATCACCTTGTCTGAAACCAGTCTTGATGATTCTTGTATACCCGCCGTTTCTTTCTGCGATTTTAGGAGCTACTGATCTGAAAAGTTCAGTAACCGCTTCTTTACTTTGAAGATATGAAAAAACAATTCTTCTATTGTGTGTAGTATCTTCTTTTGCCTTTGTTAATAGAGGTTCAACATATACTCTTAAAGCTTTCGCTTTAGCTACAGTAGTGTTGATTCTTTTATGCTCAATTAGAGAACAAGCCATATTAGAAAGTAAAGCACTTCTATGAGAAGCTGTTCTTCCTAAGTGATTGAATTTTTTACCGTGTCTCATTATTAATTATTTATCAGCGTCTAACTTATATTTTGCAACGTCGAAACCGAAGTTAAGACCTTTTGAATGCACTAATTCTTCTAGTTCTGTCAAAGATTTTTTACCAAAATTTCTGAATTTCATCAAATCAGACTTACTGTAAGAAACCAATTCTCCAAGAGTTTCTACTTCAGCTGCTTTTAGACAGTTAAGGGCTCTTACTGAAAGATCCATATCTGCTAATTTAGACTTAAGAAGTTGTCTTGTGTGAAGAGTCTCTTCATCGTACTGGATAGATGCTTTTACAGCTTCAGTTTCAAGTGTGATTCTCTCATCAGAGAACAACATGAAGTGATAAATTAATATCTTAGAAGCTTCTGTTAAAGCATTCTGAGGGCTGATTGAGCCATCAGTTTCTATATCTAATACAAGTTTTTCGTAGTCTGTTTTTTGCTCTACACGGTAATTTTCAATACTGTATTGTACTTTCTTAATAGGGGTAAAAATAGAGTCAATAGCAATAGTTCCTACAGGAGCATTGTTTGTCTTATTTTGTTCCGAAGGAACGTACCCTCTACCTTTCTCTACATTGAAGGTGATTTCGAAAGTTACATCACTGTTTAGGTTACAGATTAATAAATCCGGATTTAAAATCTCGAATCCACTGATTGATTTACCTAAATCTCCAGCAGTAATAATCGTCTGTCCCGAAACTTTAGCAATAACCTGCTCATTTGTCTGGTTTTCTGCCGTAGCTTTTAGTCTTACCTGCTTAAGGTTAAGAATAATTTCGGTTACGTCTTCGATTACTCCTGGAATAGTTGAAAATTCGTGCTCTACACCTTCTATTTTGATAGATGAAATAGCATATCCTTCCAGAGAAGAAAGCAACACTCTTCTCAAAGCATTACCGATTGTAAGCCCGAAACCTGGTTCTAGAGGTCTGAATTCGAATTGACCTTTAAATTCATCAGAGTTAAGTAAAATTACTTTATCGGGTTTTATGAATTGTAAAATTGCCATATTATTGGGTTGAGCAAAAATTTGATTAAAAAATTATTTAGAGTAAAGTTCGACGATAAGCTGTTCCTTGATGTCTTCCGGGATTTGGATTCTCTCAGGAGCAGAGATGAAAGTACCTTCTTTCTTCTCATCGTTGAATTGTAACCACTCATAATTTGCTTTAGCAGCTAATGAGTCAGTAACAACTTCAAGAGATTTAGATTTCTCTCTTACAGCGATTACGTCACCAGCTTTTACTAAATAAGAAGGGATGTTAAGGATCTCACCATTCACAGTAATGTGTCTGTGAGAAGTTAACTGTCTAGCACCAGCTCTAGTTTTAGAAAAACCTAATCTGTATACTACGTTATCCAATCTTGATTCACAAAGCTGTAATAGAACTTCACCTGTTACACCTTTACTTCTGTGTGCTTTATCGAATAAGTTTGCAAACTGTCTTTCTAAAATACCATAAGTATATTTAGCTTTTTGTTTTTCAGCTAACTGAACTGCATATTCTGATTTTTTAGCACCTCTTCTTTTGTTAGGACCATGTTGTCCTGGCGGTTGGTTTTTTCTCTTTTCGAAGTTTTTGTCATCTCCGTAGATTGCAGCACCAAACTTTCTAGCAATCTTAGTTTTAGGTCCAATATATCTTGCCATAATGGGTAAATTCTAAAAATTAAACTCTTCTTCTTTTTGGTGGTCTACATCCATTGTGTGGCATAGGAGTAACGTCAATAATTTCGCTAACTTCAATACCTGAATTGTGAATTGTTCTGATAGCAGATTCTCTACCTGCACCAGGACCTTTCACATACACCTTTACTCTTCTTAGTCCAGCTTCGTGAGCTACGTTAGAGCAATTTTCAGCTGCCATTTGAGCAGCAAAAGGAGTGTTCTTTTTAGAACCTCTGAATCCCATTTTACCGGCAGAAGCCCAAGAGATAACTTCTCCGCTTTTATTTGTTAAAGAAATGATGATGTTATTGAAAGAAGCTTGAATATGCGCTTCACCAATAGCTTCAACTTTTACTTTTCTTTTTTTAACTACTTTACTTTGTTTTGCCATAATTCCTAACGATTATTTACTTGCTTTTTTCTTGTTAGCAACTGTTTTTCTCTTTCCTTTACGGGTTCTCGAGTTGTTTTTCGTTCTCTGGCCTCTTAAAGGTAGTCCTAGTCTGTGACGTATTCCTCGTTGGCATCCTATGTCCATCAATCTCTTGATGTTCAATTGCACTTCAGATCTTAATTCACCTTCAACTTTTACGTTTTCAGTAATAAAATTTCTGATTGCGGCCAATTCATCGTCATTCCATTCGTTGACTTTCTTATCTTCGCTAATACCGGCAGCTTTAAGGATTTCAGAAGAAGTACTTCTTCCAACTCCATAAATATAAGTCAAACCGATAACGCCTCTTTTGTTTTTTGGTAAATCAATACCTGCAATTCTCGCCATAATTTAATATTAGCCTTGTCTTTGTTTAAATTTTGGGTTCTTCTTGTTGATTACAAATAGTACACCCTTTCTGCGTACGATCTTGCAATCAGCACTTCTTTTTTTGATTGATGCTCTAACTTTCATTTGATAGTATTTATTTTTTAACAATAGCCAAATGGAAACCCGAAGACTCCATTTGGCGGTTGTTTAATATCTAAAAGTAATTCTCCCCTTTGTCAAATCATAGGGAGACATTTCTAGTTTTACCTTATCACCAGGTAAAAGTTTAATATAATGCATTCTCATTTTACCAGAAATATGAGCGATAAGCATATGCCCATTTTCTAGCTCTACACGGAACTGGGCGTTCGAAAGTGCTTCCGTAATAACGCCGTCTTGTTCAATATGTTTTTGTTTTGCCATAAATTAATATCCAGTCGTTCTTGACAGTTTAGACTGCATTAAGCCATCATAGTGATGGTTCAGCAGATATGTATTAATCTGTTGAACTGTATCCAAAATAACTCCCACCATAATCAATAGTGATGTTCCCCCGAAAAATAGGGCGAACGCATCTGTCTGAACAAAGCTCCCATGCACAATTGCCGGAAGGACTGCAAAGATAGATAAAAATATTGCACCTGGCAAGGTAATTTTTGATAAAATATCATCTAAATAATCAGCTGTCTCTTTACCGGGTCTTACTTTCGGTACTAAACCTCCATTTCTCTTCAAATCATCAGCCATTTGGTTTACCGGAATAGTAATTGCAGTATAGAAAAATGAGAAGATAATAATTAATAGCGCGAACAATACGTTGTACTGCCAGCTAAAAACATTCTTGAAACCTGCAAGAAAAGTATTAGACTCATCAAATTTGGTTAATAAACCAGGTACGAACATCAATGCCTGAGCAAAGATAATTGGCATAACACCGGCAGCATTAACTTTCAATGGAATCCATTGTCTTGCTCCTTGCATAAGATTTCTATTTACACCTCCTCTTGCTTGAGCTCTGCTTACATATTGAATTGGAATTTTTCTAACAGCGACCGAGAGGACGACTGCTAAAAGAACCACCAACATCCAGAATATCACTTCAATAAGGATCATGATAGATCCCATTCCTCCTTTTCCATTCTGCACGGCCATTTCCTGTACAAATGCTTCTGGAAGTCTAGATAAGATACCAACCATAATAAGGATAGAAATACCATTTCCGATCCCTTTGTCAGTAATTTTCTCACCTAACCACATTGCAAATACTGAACCGGCAACAAGTATAACAATACTTGGTAACCAGAACATGATAGAGTTTGGCTCTACATAGTATGCAGATTGGAACTGAGCATATGGTAAGAATAATTGAGTAATAGAAGTTAAATAAGAAGGTGCCTGTACAAGACAAACCCCAATTGTTAACCATCTAGTAATTTGATTCAATGTATTTCTACCGGACTCTCCATCTTTCTGAAGTTTCTGAAGATAAGGAATAGCCATCCCCATCAACTGAACAATAATAGAAGCTGAAATATAAGGCATGATACCTAACGCCATTACAGAAGCGTGACTGAAAGCCCCACCCGTAAACGACGAAAGCAAGCCAAGGAGACCTGCTCCTTGCTTGTTACCGCCTTGATTTTTATAATGCTCTAAGAGATCTCCTACTTCTGCAAGGTTAATTGCAGGCAACGAGATATAAGATGCGAATCTATACACAAGGATAATACCTAACGTAAAGAGAATTTTATCTCTTAATTCCTTTAGGCTCCAAATATTCTTAAGGGTTTGTATAAATTCTTTCATTAGTTACTATTATAATGTAATTGCTTGTCCACCTGCTTTAGAGATAAGCTCTAATGCAGATTTAGTGAATTTATCAGCAGAGATTGAAACCGCAGATTTCAATTCTCCTCTACCCATAATTTTCACTGATTCGTTTTTAGTAGCTAGACCGTTTTGTACCAAAACTTCTTTTGTAATATCTCCTGTTACAGATTTAGTATCAATTAAAGTTTGAATATCGTCTAGGTTAATAGCTCTAAATTCTTTTCTGTTTACATTTTTGAAACCGAATTTCGGTAATCTTCTTTGTAAAGGCATCTGACCTCCTTCAAAACCGATCTTTTGAGAATAACCAGCTCTTGCTTTCTGTCCCTTGTGACCTTTTGTAGAAGTACCTCCTTTTCCACTACCTTGACCTCTACCAATTCTTTTTGAACTAAAAGTAGAACCTGCAGCAGGTTTTATGTTGTTTAAATTCATTTTAATTTCTTTTTAAAATTATTTTTGAACTTCAAGTAAATGACTAACTGCAGCTATCATACCTAAAATAGAAGGCGTAGCTTCGTGTTCTACAACTTGGTGAAGTTTCTTAAATCCTAATGCTTCAAGCGTTCTCTTTTGGGTTTTTGTTCTACCAATAGCGCTTCTTACTTGTTTTACTTTAATTGTTGCCATTGTTTATTTATTAACCGTTAAACACTTTACTTAGAGAAACTCCTCTCATTCTTGCAATTTCTTCAGGTCTTCTGATGTCTAATAACGCTTTGAAAGTAGCTTTCACTACGTTGTGAGGGTTAGAAGATCCTTTAGATTTTGAAAGGATATCGTGAATACCAGCAGACTCCAATACCGCTCTTACTGCACCACCTGCAATAAGTCCTGTACCGTGAGAAGCAGGTCTCAAGAAGATATCTGCACCACCATATCTAGCAGCAGTTTGGTGAGGGATTGTATGGTTCATTACAGGTACCTTTACAAGGTTTTTCTTAGCGTCTTCAACTGCTTTCGCAATTGCAGAAGCAACCTCTTTAGATTTACCTAAACCGTAACCAATAACTCCTTCTTCATTTCCAACAACAACGATAGCAGAAAACCCGAAAGCTCTACCCCCTTTTGTTACTTTAGTTACTCTGTTAACTGACACGAGACGATCTTTTAATTCTAATCCTCCCGGTTTTACTCTTTCTATATTATCTAGTCCTAACATATTTTCCGAAATTTAATGATTAGAATTTAAGTCCTCCTTCTCTCGCGCCATCAGCTAGAGCTTTCACTCTACCATGGTATACGAAACCGTTTCTATCAAATACAATAGCTTCAATTCCTGCAGCAACTGCTTTAGCAGCAATAGCTTTACCAACAGCGGCAGAAACTTCACTTTTTGTACCATTAGCGTCAACTCCTTTCTCTCTAGAAGAAGCAGATGCTAAAGTTTTGCCATCTTTATCGTCGATTAACTGAGCGTAAATTTCCTTATTACTTTTATATACAGATAATCTTGGCAATTCAGAAGTTCCAGAGATTTTCCCTCTTACTCTTCTTTTTATTCTTATTCTTTTTTCTACTTTACTTAATGCCATAATACTTATAATTTATTAAGCAGATTTACCAGCTTTACGTCTAACAATTTCCCCAACGAATCTTACACCTTTTCCTTTGTACGGCTCAGGCTTTCTGAATGAGCGGATTTTTGCTGCCACCATTCCAAGAAGTTGCTTGTCATGAGACGCTAAAGTAATAATTGGATTTTTACCTTTTTCAGTCAATGTATCAATTACAACTTCTTTTGGAAGTTCTAAAACGATACCGTGAGAGAATCCTAAAGCCAACTCAAGTTTTTGACCTGTGTGTGAAGCTCTATATCCTACCCCTACTAGTTCTAACTTTTTTGTGAAACCTTCAGTAGTTCCCAAAATCATGTTATTGATTAACGCTCGGTATAAACCGTGTAGCGCTCTGTGTTGCTTAGAATCAGACGGTCTGCTGAATGTAAGCACACCATCGTTTTGTTCTAAAGTAATTCCTTCTGTAAGCTCCTGAGTAAGTTCCCCTTTAGGACCTTTTACAGTTACCACACCATCTTTTTGAGTGACAGTAATTCCAGCGGGAATTGTTATAATTGCTTTACCAATTCTTGACATTTTCCTTTGATTAAAAATTAATAAACATAGCAGATTACTTCACCGCCTACTTTTTCTTGTCTAGCTTTTTTATCTGTCATTACTCCTCTAGAAGTAGAGATAATAGCTACGCCCAAACCGTTTAAGACTCTTGGAAGTTCAGTAGAACCTTTGTATTGTCTTAGACCTGGTCTTGAAGCTCTTTGAATAGACTTGATTGCAGGTTTGCTAGTTTGTTTGTCATACTTCAAAGCTATTTTGATCGTTCCTTGAACAGCGCTCTCTTCAAACTTGTAGTTTAAGATATACCCTTGATCAAATAAGATTTTTGTAAGCTCCTTTTTGATTTTCGATGCAGGAATTTCCACCACCTTGTGGCCTGCGCTTTGTGCGTTCCTTACTCTTGTTAGGAAATCTGAAATTGGATCTGTTACCATTTTTCTTTTTTAAATTATTGGTTAAAGACAACCAGTATTGAAGGGACTTGAAGATTAAAATATCAGACTCCAGAAAAACCTCGGTCTGATATTTATTTCTTTAGTATCCAGACAACTTAATTGTCCCGATTTTTAATTAGTATTGACTACCAACTAGCTTTTTTCACTCCCGGAATAAGACCGTTGTTGGCCATTTCACGGAAAGTTACTCTTGAAAGACCGAAAGTTCTCATGTAACCTCTTGGTCTACCTGTTAGTTTACATCTGTTGTGTAATCTTACAGGAGAAGCATTTTTTGGTAATTTTTGAAGTCCTTCATAATCACCAGCTTCTTTTAAAGCTTTTCTTTTCTCAGCGTATTTAGCTACAGTAGCTTCTCTTTTGCGCTCACGCGCTTTCATTGATTCTTTAGCCATTTCTTAGTTCTTTTTGAAAGGTAAACCGAAGTGAGTTAACAATGCTTTAGCTTCTTTATCTGTTTTCGCAGTTGTAACGAAAGTGATGTCCATCCCTTGGATTTTTTTCACTTTGTCGATTGCGATCTCAGGGAAGATAATTTGCTCAGTAATACCTAAGTTATAATTACCTCTACCATCGAAACCATCAGCTTTAATACCAGAGAAATCTCTAATACGTGGCAAAGCAGAAGCAGTAAGTCTGTCTAAGAATTCGTACATTTTGCTAGCTCTAAGAGTTACCTTAGCACCTACAGGCATACCTTTTCTTAATTTGAAAGCTGCTTCATCTTTCTTAGAAATAGTACCTACAGCCTTTTGACCAGTAATATTTGTAAGTTCTTCTACAGCATAATCAATAATTTTCTTGTCTGCAGTAGCATCACCCAAACCTTGAGATAGGATGATTTTTTCTAATCTAGGTACCTGCATTACAGATTTGTACCCAAATTCTTCCATCATTGCAGGAACAATTGTTTCTTTATATGCTTTCTTGGGTCTTGCGATATATTCCATGTGTTATTTAAAATTATAAAGTTTCACCCGTTTTTTTGTCGATTCTTACTTTCTTATCTCCATCGATTTTGTAACCGATTTTGATAGCTTTTCCGTCTTTACCAACTAAAGCTATGTTTGAGATATGAATAGAAGCTTCTTTTTCTGTGATTCCTCCTTGAGGATTTGAAGCTGAAGGCTTAACGTGTTTTTTAACGATGTTAAGTCCTGCAACGATAACTCTAGGGTCTTTTCCTTCTTTTTTGATCACTTCAATAACTTCACCAGTTTTACCTTTGATATCTTTCTTACCAGTAGTAATGATTACGTTATCTCCTCTTTTTATTTTTAACTTTGACATTTTCGTTTAAAAATTTTTAAAATTAAAGTACTTCAGGAGCCAATGAAATGATCTTCATATATTCTTTGTCTCTCAACTCACGAGCAACAGGTCCGAAAACACGTGTTCCTCTCATTTCTCCACCAGCGTTTAGTAAAACACAAGCATTGTCTTCGAATTTGATGTATGAACCATCTTTTCTTCTAACTGCTTTTTTAGTTCTTACTACTACCGCTTTAGATACTTGACCTTTCTTTGCGTTTCCTGATGGTGTAGAAGCCTTGATAGTAACTACAATCTTATCACCAACTGAAGCATATCTTCTTCTGGTACCACCCAGAACTCTGATTACTAGTACCTCTTTAGCACCAGTGTTATCAGCAACTTTTAATCTTGATTCTGTTTGTAACATTATTACTTAGCTTTTTCAATGATTCTTACTAATCTCCATCTCTTACTCTTGCTCATAGGTCTAGTTTCTTGGATAAGAACTGTATCTCCTTCTGTGCATTCGTTGTTTTCGTCGTGTGCAGTATATTTTTTCGTTTTTAATACGAATTTACCGTACATCGGGTGTTTCACTCTAGTCGTCTCACTTACAACAATGGTCTTTTCCATTTTATTGCTGGAAACTATTCCGATTCTTTCTTTTCTTAAGTTTCTTTCCATAATGTATGAAAATCTTATTGTTGTTTGTTAGTTAACTCAGTATTTAGTCTTGCGATCGTTCTTCTCAAATCTCTGATTTGAATTGGATTTTCAAGTGGGCTTATTTTGTGAGCTAATTTCATTTTAGTGAATTCAGCTTTAGCTTCAGCCAATTTTGCTTGAATATCTTCAGCGCTTAGATTTTTAATTTCAGCTTGTTTCATTGTATTCAAAGATTATAGAGGTTTAACAAAATCGTTAGCAACTACAAATTTAGTAACTATCGGTAATTTTTGAGCAGCAAGTCTTAATGCTTCTTTAGCGATTTCGTAAGATACTCCTCCGACTTCGAACATAATTTTACCTGGCTTCACTACAGCTACCCAATATTCCACAGCACCTTTACCTTTACCCATACGTACTTCGGCTGGTTTCTTAGTAATTGGCTTATCTGGAAATATTTTGATCCATAGTTGACCTTCTCTCTTCATATATCTTGTAGCAGCGATACGAGCAGCTTCAATTTGTCTTGCAGTGATCCAAGCTCCTTCTGTAGCTTTGATTCCGAAAGTTCCGTAAGCAAGTTGATTACCTCTTTGAGCAATCCCCTTCATCTTCATCTTATGAACTCTACGGAATTTGGTTCTTTTTGGTTGTAACATAATTTCTTAAATTTTAGATTTTAGAATTTAGATTTTAAAAAAGTAACGGTCGTTTAAAAACTATCCTCTAAAATTTTATTAATTATTTTTTTTATCTCTTGAAGGTCTTCTGTTATCTCTATCTCCTCTGTTTCCACCTCCTGAAGGACCACCTTTCTTCTGTTGTCCTACTAATGGCATAAGATCTCTCTTACCGTAAACTTCTCCTTTCATGATCCAAACCTTAACTCCTAACTTACCGTACTGAGTTAATGCCTCACCGATATGATAGTCGATATCTGCTCTGAAAGTAGACAATGGGATTCTTCCGTCTTTGAAAGACTCAGATCTTGCCATTTCAGCACCGTTCAATCTACCAGAGATTTGAACTTTGATACCTTCAGCTCCCATTCTCATTGTAGAAGCGATAGCCATTTTAACAGCTCTTCTGTAAGAAATTCTGTTTTCAATTTGCTTAGCAATACTGTCAGCAACTAAAACTGCATCAAGTTCAGGTCTTTTGATTTCGAAAATATTGATTTGAATATCCTTTTTAGTAAGTTTCTTCAATTCTTCTTTTAACTTGTCAACTTCCTGACCTCCTTTACCGATGATAAGTCCCGGTCTAGCAGTAGTGATTGTTACTGTTACTAATTTTAATGTTCTTTCAATATAAATTTTTGAAATCCCACCTTTAGATAATCTAGCTTCAAGGTATCTTCTGATTTTGTAGTCTTCAGCGATTCTGTCTCCATAATCTTTACCACCAAACCAGTTTGAATCCCATCCTCTGATGATACCTAATCTGTTACCAATTGGATTTGTCTTCTGTCCCATACCTTGATTAATTTTCTTTATTACCTAAGATTAGTGTAATGTGGTTAGATCTTTTTCTGATTCTGTGTCCTCTACCTTGTGGTGCAGGTCTTAGTCTCTTCAATTGTCTAGCACTGTCTACAAAAATTTCTTTAATGATAAGATTAGCTTCTTCGATATCAGCACCTTCGTTCTTTGACTGCCAGTTGGCCATCGCAGAAAGTAATACTTTCTCTAACTTGTTAGAAGCGTCTTTTTTAGAATATTTTAGAATGTATAAAGCTTTGTCAACTTCAACTCCTCTGATGATATCAGCAACTAATCTCATCTTTCTTGGAGAAGAAGGGCAATCATTATGTAATGCTTTTACTACATCTTGATTCGTTAATTTACGTGCTAATGCACTTTCTCTTTTTCTTGATCCCATGATTATCTACTTCCTTTGTTTTTGTTACCACCATGACCTCTGAAAGATCTTGTTGGAGAAAATTCGCCTAGCTTGTGACCAACCATGTTTTCTGTAACATAAACAGGGATAAAAGATTTCCCGTTGTGTACTGCAATAGTTTGTCCTACGAAGTCCGGAGAGATCATTGATGCTCTAGACCAAGTTTTAATAACTGTTTTCTTTCCAGCCTCTATATTTGCCTGAACCTTCTTATCTAAAGTATATGCGATGAATGGTCCTTTTTTAAGTGATCTTGCCATAATTATTTACGTTTAGATATGATATGACGGTTAGACGCTTTGTTTTTCTTTCTGGTTTTGTAACCTTTAGCAGGCATACCGTTTCTAGATCTTGGGTGACCTCCAGATGAACGTCCTTCACCACCTCCCATTGGGTGATCTACAGGGTTCATTACTACCGGTCTAGTTCTAGGTCTTCTACCTAACCATCTGCTTCTACCAGCCTTACCTGAAACAGTTAACTGATGATCAGAGTTAGAAACAGATCCAATCATTGCATAACACTCAGTAAGGATCATTCTAGATTCTCCTGAAGGCAATTTGATGATTGCATATTTTCCGTCTCTTGAAGTAAGTTGAGCTGAAGAACCAGCACTTCTTGCTAAAATAGCACCTTGTCCAGGCTTCATTTCAACACAAGAAATAACAGTACCCAATGGAATGTTTTTCAATTTCATTGCGTTACCGATGTTCGGTTCTACGCTTTCTCCTGAAACTACCTTTTGATCTACTTTGATACCGTTTGGAGCGATGATATATCTCTTCTCTCCGTCAGCATACTCTAATAAAGCGATAAATGCAGTTCTGTTTGGATCATATTCTACAGTTTTTACCGTTGCTTCAACATCATGCTTGTTTCTTTTGAAGTCGATAATTCTGTATTTCTTTTTGTGTCCACCTCCGGTGTAACGCATGGTCATTTTACCAGTTTGGTTACGTCCACCTGACTTACTAATACCAACAGTTAGAGATTTCTCTGGTTTGTTAGTAGTAATTTCCTCAAAATTGTTTACAATTCTGAATCTCTGTCCTGGGGTGATAGGTTTTAATTTTCTAACAGACATTACTATTATTTATAATTAATAATTAATTTACAGCAAAAATATCGATTACTTCCCCTTCTGCAAGAGTGATAACCGCTTTTTTCAATTTGTTTGTCTTTCCTACTTGAAGACCTTTTTTCGTGTATTTCGAAGAAACTTTAGGCGCATAAATCATCGTTCTAACGTCTGCTACTTTTACACCATAAGCTTGCTCTATTGCATTTTTAATCTGGATTTTATTCGCCTTAGGTTGTACTAAGAAAGAATAAGCACCTCTTAAATCTGTAAGATAGTTTGCTTTTTCTGAAATAACTGGTTTAATAATTAGTGACATGATTTATTTCTTTAAGTTTTCCTGGAATTTTTCAACTGCACCTTCTAAGAAAACGATCTCACCTGCATTGATTAAGTCATAAGAAGAAATTTCATTGAATTTCATAACTTTAGTCTTAGGTAAGTTTCTTGAAGATAAATATACATTCTTGTTAGTATCAGGAAGAATGAATAAAGATTTAGTATCGTTCAATGCTAATGCATTTAAGATAGTCATGAAATCTTTAGTTTTAGGAGCAGCAATGCTCAATCCTTCTACAATTCTGATGCTGTTGTCTCTCATTTTCTGAGAAAGAACAGATTTCTTAGCTAATCTCTTAAGAGCTTTGTTCAATTTGAACCTGTAGTCTCTTGGCTTAGGTCCGAATACTCTACCTCCACCTCTGAAAGTTGGAGATTTAATATCACCGTATCTAGCAGATCCAGATCCTTTTTGCTTCTTAAGTTTCTTAGTAGAAGCAGTAATTTCGCTTCTTTCTTTTGATTTATGAGTCCCTTGTCTTTGTGCAGCAAGGTACTGTTTAACTTCTAAGTAAACCGCGTGCTTGTTTGGCTCAATACCGAATACAGATTCGTCTAGAGTTACTTTTTTTCCGGTTTCTTTTCCTGATGTATTTAATACTACTAGTTCCATTTTCTGATAATTACATAAGAATTTTTAGCTCCCGGAACAGCACCTTTTACTACTAAAAGATTTTGTTCTTGATCCACTTTTAATACTTGAAGGTTTTGTACAGTTACCTGCTTACCTCCCATTCTACCTGCCATTCTCATTCCTTTGAATACTCTCGAAGGATCTGATCCAGCACCGATAGAACCTGGAGCTCTAAGTCTGTTGTGCTGACCATGAGTAGCTTGCATTACACCTCCAAATCCGTGTCTTTTAACAACACCTTGGAAACCTTTACCTTTAGAAGTTCCTGTTACATCAACGAACTCTCCTTCGCCGAATAATTTCACAGTTACATCTTCTCCTACTGTTACTTGGTCTACAAATTCTCTATAGAATTCTACCAACTTAGCTTTAGGAGCTGAACCAGCCTTTTTAAAATGACCAGCTAACGCTTTACCAACGTTCTTCTCACTCTTGTCATCGAAACCTAATTGAACTGCTTTATAGCCGTCCTTTTCAATGGTTCTGACCTGTAAAACCGAGCATGGACCAGCTTGGATAACTGTACAAGGAATGTTTTTTCCTTCTTCGTTAAACAAAGATGTCATACCGATTTTTTTACCAATAATACCTGACATTATTTATATAATATGTTATAAAATTTCTTTGGATACACTTTCATTTGAGGAAGTTTTAGTAATTTCTACTTTTGATATAGGCATACTCTACCCCTAAAATGAGTGTGCAAATTTATGAATAATTTTCAAATTGACAAATTTTATTGCAAAATATTTTGATTTTTAGCAGTTTACAAAAAATCAGCCAACACAAGGTGATTTATACAACAATTATTTATCAATTATTAAATTTATTTTGTAATAACAGAAACCCCTCTTTCTTCAAGCCCGCTTCTGTCTTCTTCTAAGATTCCGTCATCAGTTACCAGATAATCTATTTTATCCAGAGGAGCGATCTTTCCGAATCCTTTTTTATTAAGTTTTGAAGAATCTGCCAATATCACGACTTTCTCAGAACATTCAATCATAAGTTGATTAAGATGTGCTTCTGCAGCATTGGACGTACTTATTCCAAACTCCATATCAATACCATCAACTCCGAGGAATAATTTATTGCACGAAAACTGTTTAAGAATAGTTTCCGAAATAGAACCCACTATAGAAGTAGAACTTTTTCTAACCTCCCCTCCTAACTGTATAATATTAATGTTAGGATTATTACAAAGCTCAAGTGCAACTCTTAAAGAAGAAGTAAGCACGGTAAGCTGACCAAAATTCACCAGCATTCTGGCAAGATAATGCATCGTTGTTCCGGAAGCCAATATAATACAGTCATTTTCCTGTATCAATTGCAAGGCAGCTTTAGCAATATTTTGTTTTGCTTCTACATTAATGCTTTCCTTTTCACCAACATTCTTTTCATAGGCGTATCTCACATGCTTACTTGCTCCTCCGTGATTACGAAATAGCAAGCCTAAACTTTCTAAATACGTCAAATCCTTTCGGATCGTAACTGAGGAAACATTAAACTTTTCACACAATTCCTGAACAAGAACATAGTCTTTTTCGTCTATTTCCTTTAATATATCAGTATGCCTTGGCTGTAACTTTTCCATTCATCAAATTTATTAATTTTTATTGAGACCTTAAAAATTTCATTTATTTTCTTTTTAGTTTCATTTTTAATTATTACATTTGAAAACGAAACATAAACGAAGTATTATGAAACGAAATGAAGAACTCATTAAATTAGCCAATACCCAGGAGTGGGATTTTATTGTTATTGGTGGTGGAGCTAGTGGTTTAGGTTCTGCATTGGACGCAACAAGCAGAGGATTTAAAACTTTACTGATAGAATCTCACGATTTTGCAAAGGCAACATCCAGCAGAAGTACCAAACTTGTACATGGAGGCGTAAGATATCTTGCTCAGGGCGATATCGGATTGGTAAAAGAAGCTTTAAAAGAAAGAGGCTTGCTTGCACAAAACGCAGCACACGTTGTAAAAAATCAATCTTTCATTATCCCCAACTATACTTGGTGGGGAGGTATTTATTATAAAATAGGATTATCTATCTATGATTTTCTTGCCGGGAAATTAAGCCTTGGAAGAACACAATATATAAGTAAGTCTAAAACTGTCAGCAAACTTCCAACGATTGAGCAGAAAAACCTCATGAGTGGTGTTGTTTATCAAGACGGACAATTTGACGATGCACGTTTAGCGATTAATTTAGCTCAAACCATTATTGAAAAAGGAGGAAGTGCTATTAATTATTTAAAAGTAATCAATCTTATTAAAAGTGATGCTAATAAAATAATCGGAGTTGTTGCAGAAGATCAGTTCACTCAAAAACGATATGAAATTCATGCAAAGGTTGTCATCAACGCGACAGGAATTTTCACGAATGACATCCTTAATATGAATAATCCAAAGCACGGAAAATTTGTTGTTCCAAGTCAGGGTATTCATTTGGTTTTAGATAAATCTTTCTTAAAAAGCGATGACGCCATCATGATTCCAAAAACGTCAGACGGAAGAGTTTTGTTTGTCGTTCCGTGGCACGACAGAGCTTTAGTTGGAACAACCGATACTTTATTAGAAAACGAAAGTTTTGAACCAAGAGCTTTGGAAGAAGAAATTAATTTCGTTTTAAATACAGCAAGACAATATCTTTCTAAAAAACCAACACGTGAAGATGTAAAATCTGTTTTTGCAGGATTAAGACCGCTTGCCGCTCCAAAAGACGGAAGCAAAAGCACTAAAGAAGTATCCAGAAGTCATAAAGTGGTTACGTCTGATACCGGATTGATTTCAATCATCGGTGGAAAATGGACGACCTACCGTAAAATGGCAGAAGACACCATTAACAAAGCCATGGAAATTCACAATCTGGGAATGACAACTTCTAAAACAGAGAAATTATCCATTCATGGTAATGTAAAAGCTGAGCAGGTAGACAGAAGCAGTCATTTATATGTTTACGGTTCAGATATTCCTTCAATAAAAATGTTGCAAAACAGCAATCCTATATATTCAGAAAAGATTCATCCGGATCAACCTTTCACAGTTGCAGAAATAGTCTGGGCAGTAAGAAATGAAATGGCGGAAACAATAGAAGATGTTTTAGCAAGAAGAGTCCGCATGTTATTCTTAGATGCAAGAGCAGCGATCGACAGTGCACATAAAGTATCGTTGATCATTGCAGAAGAAAGAGGACTTTCAGCAGAATGGGCAAGCCAACAGGAAAAAGAATTCATTGAATTAGCAAAAGGTTATTTATTAATACCCTACTCTCCTAAAAACAATCAACCATAAATATATACAGTATGAGTGAAAAATTGATCCTCGCTCTAGACCAAGGAACAACATCTTCTAGGGCTATTTTATTCAATCACAGCGGAGAAATTAAACAAATCTCCCAGAGAAATTTTGAACAGATATTCCCGACTCCAGGTTGGGTAGAGCATGACGCGAATGAAATCTGGTCTTCTCAAATTTCCGTTGCAGCTGAAACCATTGCCAAAGCAGGTATTTCAGGATTAGAAATTGCAGCTATCGGAATTACCAATCAAAGGGAAACTACCATTGTTTGGGACAGAGAAACAGGAGAACCCATTTACAATGCTATTGTTTGGCAGGACAGAAGAACGTCTAAGTATTGTGATTCTCTTAAAGAAGAAGGTCATACGGAGATGATCAAAAAGAAAACCGGACTTGTATTGGATGCTTATTTTTCGGCAACAAAATTAAAATGGATATTAGATAACGTAGAAGGAGCAAGAGAAAAAGCGGAAGAAGGCAAATTATGTTTCGGAACTGTTGACACTTGGCTTGTTTGGAAACTTACCCGCGGAAAAATGTTCATTACTGATGTTTCCAACGCCAGCAGAACGATGCTTTTGAACATTCATACTTTAGAATGGGATGATGATTTGTTGAAATTATTCAATATTCCGAAAGCTATATTGCCGCAAGTGAAACAAAGCAGTGAAGTGTATGGTGAAACATCAACAACATTATTTTCAACGAAAATTCCTATTGCAGGAATTGCAGGAGATCAGCAAGCTGCCTTGTTCGGACAAATGTGTACGACTCCGGGAATGGTAAAAAACACCTACGGAACAGGATGCTTCCTATTAATGAACACTGGAACAGAAGCCGTAGAATCTAAAAATAATTTACTGACAACTGTTGCCTGGAAGATAAATGGAGAAGTAAATTATGCACTAGAAGGAAGTGTATTCGTAGGCGGTGCAGCAATACAGTGGTTAAGAGACGGACTTAAATTAATTAATTCAGCTGAAGAAATCAACACACTTGCCCAAACCGTAGAAGATAATGGTGGCGTTTATTTTGTGCCGGCACTTACAGGTTTAGGAGCACCTTATTGGGATCAATATGCGAGAGGAACTCTTGTCGGAATTACCAGAGGAACAACCAATGGACACATTGCCAGAGCTACTTTGGAAGGAATTGCATTTCAGGTGTATGATATTGTAAGAGCCATGGAAGCAGACTCAGGAACACCTAGTCTTGAACTTAGAGTTGATGGTGGAGCTTCTGCGAGCGATTTATTAATGCAGATTCAATCTGATCTTTTTGGATTTAAAATTACACGACCAAAAACATTAGAAACAACAGCATTGGGTGCCGCTTATCTTGCAGGTCTTGCCGTTGGATATTGGAAAAGTGTAGACGAAATCCAATCTCAATGGATCGTGGACAAAGATTTTCATCCAAAATTGGACAAAGAAAAAGCCGATAATATGATTCATTTCTGGAATAAAGCTGTAAAACGCTCTCAAAACTGGATTGAAGATTAATTTTCCTCCTAACTAACAATACACACATATGACTCCATTTATTGCAGAAGTAATTGGTACAATGCTTCTTATATTATTAGGCAACGGCGTTGTAGCCAACGTTGTTTTGAAAGACACTAAAGGAAATAACTCCGGGTGGATTGTTATTTCTACTGCTTGGGCACTGGCCGTTTTTGTAGGCGTTCAAGTTGCGGGCCCAATTAGTGGTGCGCATTTGAATCCGGCCGTTACAATCGGTTTGGCAGTGGCAGGAAAATTTTCGTGGGATCTTGTCCCAACATATATTGCAGCCCAAATGATCGGAGCAGCATTGGGAGCATTTCTTGTCTGGCTGGTTTACAAAGATCATTTCGCAGTTACCGAAGATGAAGGTGGAAAACTCGCTTGTTTCAGTACAGGTCCTGCGATCAGGAAGCCTTTATCAAACTTTATCAGCGAGACTATTGGAACTTTCGTATTGGTTTTCGTGATATTTTATTTTGCAGACCCGAGTCTCTCTTTACATAATGACACGACTGCCAAAATAGGGCTAGGATCAATCGGTGCATTGCCGGTAGCATTTTTAGTTTGGGCGATCGGACTTTCATTGGGAGGAACGACGGGATACGCGATTAATCCCGCAAGAGATCTTGGGCCAAGAATTATGCACTCTATTCTTCCAATTAAAGGAAGCAGTGATTGGGGATATGCCTGGATTCCTGTTGCCGGACCTATTTTTGGAGCCATTTTAGCAGCTCTTCTCTATGGAGCATTAAATTAACCTAAAAAGTTTAAACAATGAAAAAACTTTTAACAAGTTTATGCCTGATAACATTGGGCATAGGGAAGCTTTTTGCCCAAGACGCAACAGAAAAGCAGGAGAATAACAGACTGGATTTTACAGCAAATATTCAAAATAACCATCTTTGGAGAGGATTGATTATTACTGATAAACCTGTTGTGATGGGAAATCTTTCTTATGCTTTGGATGCAGAAAAAAAATGGAAAGTCGGAATCTGGGGAGCTTCTTCGCTGACTGATGATAAAGACGGAACCCATTATAAAGAAATCAATTATTATGTTCAATATTCAAACGGACGTTTTTATATTGGGTTGTGGGATTTATTTAATTCCAGAAACATCAATACGACAGTTGCATCAGAAGATATTTTCCATTATTCAAACAGAAGAACATCTCATATTATTGATTTAAGAACCAATTATACTTTCGGACCTTCATTTCCTATCAACGTTGAAGCAGATATTATGCTGTACGGAGGAGCGAACGCAGGAGAAGTTGTTTTAGAACCAGACGGAAGCTATAAAAAGAATAAATATTCTACCTATGTACAGGTAAGCTATCCCGTAATTTCTGGTAAAAAAGTAAATCTGGACGCGTTTGTTGGTGCTGGTTTCGCTCTTAATGATCAAACCTTTCTTTATGGTAACGGAAAGAATAGTTTCGACATCGTAAATGCTGGTATTAAAGCCACCAAAACCGTTAAAATCACAGATCACTACAGCCTTCCCGTTTCTATGATGGCGATGTGGAATCCTTCGAACAAATATGCAAGGATCCAGCTAGCTGCGACTGTATTTTAAAATAAAAATTGTTAGTAATTTAATTTACAAACCATTCCAATTTTTGGGATGGTTTGTTGTTTTGAATATGTTTTGATTTTAACCACAAAAGTGACAAAAGCTTTTATTGACCATTTTAAAGTTTAACTATTTTGAAAATAAAAGCTTGCAAAAGAATAAAAATCAAAGATTTTTTAAAACTTATGTGTACTTTTTAACAGAATAAATTTTAGCTTAAAAAGCTACAGCGTTCAACCTTTTGTGTCTTTTGTGGTTAAAATTTTAGCTCCAATAAATTTTCACATATGATTGTGCGTGTTTTAGCCAATCACCGTGTTTTTACGGTTTAATTTTTGCTGGAATATGTTTAATTTTGAGAAAAAAATATGAAAAAGGTTTTCTGCTTATTTATTTTATGCATCAGCATGCTGTCTTTTGCTCAGTCTAAAGCTCCTTTCACAGGAAAAAGAGATTTTAATATCCTCGAAGGCTACAGCGGAACCGGAACTCCGGCTTATTATGTGGATGTAAAGAAAAATGGTGATGTTTATTTTGGCTTTGTACAAGTTAATCAGGCTAGCGGAGAGGAAACCAAAGAAGAAATAAACGCCGGAAAATACAACCCAAAAGTGATGAAAGTTCATTTCAAAACTTATAATGAAACCTTTTTTGTAAAATTTGATAAAGAGAAAATCTACATGACCGACGAAAAAGGAAACATTTCAAAATCTGAAGACTGTTGCTCGGTTTCAGAAACAGAAAGTGGAAGTTGTGTTTGTGACAGTGCATTTTATCAATAATGAAAACATTAAAAATTTTATTCTTCCTTTTTCTTATTGTTTCCTGCAATAAGAAAAATGACCATTCCTACACTTTCTATTACTGGAAAACGAAACTTTCATTAGATCAGAAAGAGAAAAAAGTTTTACAAAAAGCTACAGTTCCTTATTTATACACCCGATTTTTTGATGTTGATAAAGTAGAAGGGAAATTTCAGCCGATTGCGGTTATTACGAAAAGTAAAAGTTTCCAGACTGACAAACAAATTGTTCCGACTGTTTTTATTACCAACAGAACTTTGCTAAATATTTCTCAGGATGAAATTAAATTTTTAGCTCAAAAAATCAATCAATTAATTCAAAAGAAAGCTACAGAATATCATTTAAATATCAACAATGAAATTCAGATCGACTGTGACTGGACTGCCGGAACACGCGATGATTATTTTACATTTTTAAAAGAATTAAAAAAGATCTCAGGAAAACAAATTACCTGCACACTCCGTCTTCATCAGGTAAAAGATAAAGCCAAGACTGGAATTCCACCAGTTGAAAAAGTTTATCTGATGTGCTACTCTACTTCTTCACCTTTGGAAAATGCCGACATCAATTCAATTTTAGATGTGAATACTTTGAAAAGCTACCTTTCGAATATTGAAGATTATCCGATAAAGAAAATTGCAGTTGCGCTCCCGATTTACTCGTGGGGAATTGTCACCAATCATTTGGGAAAACATAAACTCATCAATGCTTTGTCTAAAGAAGATTTAAACAATCCTAATTTTCAGAAAATATCAGAAAATAAAATTGAGATCGAAAAAGACGGATTCTACTTCGGAAATTATCTTAATAAAGGTTTCAAAATAAAAATTGAGGAAATTTCTGATGAACAGCTTCAAACCGTTGTTAATTTCTTAGAGAAAAAAATACCGCAGTTTGATATTATTTATTATCAATTAGATAGTAAATTTGTTGTTAATCAGAATTTTAATTTTTAATTTAAAGATTTGTGGATTTTTTTCCCACGGATTGCACAGATTTTCACGGATGATTACGTTGAATTCTTGTTTTAACTTAAACTATAAAAAACACCTTACATAAAAATGAAAAAGTATATTCTTTCACTTGCTGTTTTATCACTTTTCTACACGAAATCTGATGCCTGCGCCTGGTCTGATCCGGATTATGAATATTTTAATCTCTTCACACAAAGCATCATTAAGGATAAATCGTATTTACCTTTTCTTCACAGCTATTCAACACGGTTTTATACTGATTTTAAACAATCTCAAATTCCTGACGAAAATATTGAGTCTTGGAGAAAATTCTTTAATAATCAGTTAAGTTATGCTGAAACAGATTTCATGGTCAATAAAATGAGCATGAACGATCTTAATGAACTGAAAAAAGGGACACTCAACAATGCTTTACTCACAAAATTGGGCACTGGATTTTATCAAAAATACAATGAAGGAATTGATTATCTGATCGAGGCTAAATATCTGGAGCCTTACATGAAAATCAATTATGTGGAAAGTGCAGATTCTTTCTATTACAGAGAAAACAGCACGGATAAAAATGCCACCAATCTTGATTATCCTAAAACAATTTCGGCATTAACCTCTTTATATAATGCTGCAAAAAATCCTGAAATCAAGCAACGTTACGGTTATCAGTTAGTGCGTTTTAATCATTATACCAGAAATTATGATGCGGCTCTTCAGGCATTCAAAACTTATGTTGAGCCTATAAAATTAAAAGGAGCACCTTATTTTATGTCACTTGATCAATTGGCAGGTGCGCAGAGAGGTTTACAAATGAACAGCGATGCCAACTGGAACTTTTTTCAGGTTTTCATGAACAGCAAAAGCCGTAAAGAATCTGCATTTGTTTCGATGAAACTTTCAGACACCGCTTCTTTTAATAACATCTTAAAAAGAGCTGGAACGAATGAGGAAAAAAATATGGGATATTTCCTTTTGGGCTATGAAGATTTCACCAATCCGATTCCTATTATGGAGAAAATGTTCGACATCAATCCTGATTCCGAGATCCTGAAAGTAATGGCTGTAAGAAGTATTAATGAATTGGAGAGAAGCTATCTACCGACTTATTACTATGCTTCCACAGATAATAGTAATAATTCTACCGTTCAAAAAGGCACTTCAAATACTTCTGTTGATCCGGCTAAAGCTGAAACTCCTGAAGTAAAAGAAAAAGAATTGTCTTTCTGGCAAAAGATCGTACGATTCTTTAAAAAGCTTTTCGGAATAAAATCAGATTCAACAACAGAAAACAACAAGGCTGACCAAAGCGATGACGAATTGCTGGATAATCCTAACCGAATTCCTTTTTACACTAAAAATCAAAGTTATTACTATGATGAAAAGCAGAAAGATTTCCTGGGTGATCTTGAAAAATTCACAGAAAAAACAAAGGCTAAATCTAAAGATGAATATTGGCAGATCGCAGACGCTTACTTGAAGTTTTTGAAAAAAGACTACAAAGCAAGCACTGAAATTTTAGAAGATATTAAAACCAACAATCCGGAATATCTTGAAGAAATAAAGAGAATGAAAGTTCTGAATGATATCGTTTCCCAGCCAAAAATCACTGCGGAATATGAAAATCATTTAATGAAAGATTATGCGGAATATTTTGTGGAAAAAGAGGTTAAAAAAGACAGCACTCAATCAGATTACGATTCTTATTACGGTCCGGTCCCGTCAACGGCTTCTTTCCTTAAAGATGTTTTAGCCAACCGTTATTTCTTACAAGGAGAAGATGGAAAGTCGTTCTTGATGAGCAATAAACTTTCTGATCTTCAATACAACCCGAATTCAAATTTGGTGAAAAGTGTGGAAGATTTTTACAGAAAGCCGAACAAGTCACAATTTGAGCAACAAATTATTGCTAAAAATATTAATGATGTAGGAAATATAGATGCATTTTTCAGTGTAATTTATGGTGACAGAGCAATGAGAATGGCTGATTTTGAAAAGGCTAAATCTTATTATCAAAAAGCCCAAAGCTTTACCGGAATTCCAAGGCTTAATTATGAATGGACTGAAAATAATCAAAAAGTAACACCCCGTCAATATGCCGGTGCTGAATACAATGGTTTCAAAAATGTTTCCAATCTTATTTTCGGGCACAACGTCTGGGAAAGTTTTGAAAGCGCAGACAGTAGCAGTATGGAAGCTGAAGATTATTCTGCATTTCCTTTCATTAAAAATTCGATGAATAAGCTTGAGCTTTCGGATGCTTTAATTCAGTTAAAGAAAATTGGAAGTGGAAAAGATGAGAAAGCTCCACAGGCCAATCAGCTGATCGGAAATTTACTTTATAACACTTCAATTTTAGGATATTACAGAGAAGTATTTGTGATGGATATCGACAACAGCAATGGCGGAAAATATGATTTCTGGAATACTGACAAAAAAACGCCATATCAATATTATTATAAAAACTTCCTAGACACATCTTACATTGAACCTGATAATTTTGATCTGGCAATTAATTATTATAAAAAAGCTCTAGACCTTTCAACCAATAAAGATCAAAAAGCAAGAGTCCTTTTCCAGATGGCAAGTGCCGAGCAAGGAAAGTATTATCAATATGAAGCAAAAAATCCTTCAAAAATTGATTACTCTGATCCTAAATATTCTGAGAAAAGCGATGCTTATCAAATTCAACTTAATGATATTAAAAACCAAAAATACAGAACTTATTTTGCTATCCTGAAATCGCAGTATGCAGATGCAGAGGTTACGAAAAGTCTTATGGGTAGCTGTTCTTATTTTAGTTATTTTATGAAGTAACTTAGTTTTCAATTATAAAAAAAATCTCTGAATTGCTTCAGAGATTTTTTTATGATCTTTAATTTATTTAAAATTATTTTTTAACAAACTTAGTTTTAAGATCTGTACCATTCTCATTTATATTGATGAAGTAAACACCTTTTACCAAATCTCTCACAACAATTTTACCATCTCCGATTGTTCCTTTAGAGATCAATTGTCCTGGAGCATTGTAAATTTCATATGTTGATTTTGAAGAAATATTTTTAACATTTAAAATATCATCAACTGGGTTCGGATAGATCTGAACAGTTTTTACATTTCCAACTTCGGAAGTTCCTAAAGTTGCAACGTTATTTTGCTTTACAGCATAAAACACGTTACCAATTGCAGAAACTCTTACATGTCCGCTTTTACCCGCTAAAGATGCAGGAATTAAAACACTTGCAGTACCTGAGTTAGGGACAGAAGCAGCTAATACCGTCCAAGTTGCACCACCATCAAAAGTATAATCTATTTTCACGTTGGCAACATTGTATGGAGAAGCTGTTGTACCAGAAACCACCCACGTAATTGTAGAGTTCGTATTTGGAGTTAATGTTGAAGTATTTACGGTAAATGCACTTGCAGAACCTACAACAATTGTCTGTGTTGCGTAAGCTGTTTGTGCTTGGCCTGCAGGTTTGTTGTCTCTTACTGTAACACGGAAATGAGTAGTTCTTGCAACATTAGATGCTGATTCAAAATCTACTACATTGGCTACAGCCCCACCAAGCACTGTTGCTAACTTAGGGAAATATCTAGTAGGAGTAGTTACTGCTGGCCATGATCTGAAGATAGCACCTGAAGTTTCGCTTCCAATATTGGTATTATCAATTCCGTCATCCAACGTACATGGATCTACTTGTTCCCAGTTATATGTTAATGCATCTCCATCAGGATCAGTAGCTACAGCATTCAATACAAACGCTGTTGATTTAGGTATCGTATAAGTTGTTGGCATTGCTGTAACAACCGGTGTGTTATTAGTAATCGGTGTTTCTACATCAACGGTTGCAGTTGTAAGAACTGCCTGAACCTGATCTATACTCACACTGTGGAAATAAGGATCTGAGTGATCCTGAAGATCTGTAGACGGTCCTGTAATTCCTGCATATCCCATAATTGTAGAGCCTGATCCCGGTTCAACTTCTTGATTTAAGAAATCTTCATAAAAACTGTAAGTGTGCGAATCACCCAACTGGTGCCCCAGTTCATGAGCTACATAATCGATATCAAAAGTATCACCCATCGGAACTCCATCTGCTGGAGAAGTTATACCACTTCCTTTATAATTATTCGGAGAGATGTAGGCATAGCCACAACCTCCATTAGCTGCACTATAACTAGTTGTAGAAACATCATTACTTCCTATACAACCAATACATCCTGCGTTACCGCCTCCACCTGTTCTTCCAAACAAATGCCCTATGTCGAAACTTGTATCTGTAACGCCATAAGCTCCACCATGTAAAGTGTTCATTAATTCGTTATTCCATTTACACATTTGGCTTGCATTACTGTAAGGATCAGAAGAAGCAGTTGTAAAAATAAGATTTGGTGCACTCACCATATTAAGGTGCAGGTTAAATTCTTGTTCGAAAACGCCGTTCACTCTTGTCAAAGTTGCATTCACTTGTGCTAAAGCATTAGCTGTCCCTCCAAAATATGTTGTATATTCTCCTGTAACAGACATTGCCAATCTAAGTGTATGATATTTTTTATCATTAGATTTCGAAGCTAAACCAGAAGCTTGCATTTGTTGAAGTTTAGCTACAGATTCTTTACTTTCTTTTGTACTACATGTAAAAGCATGACCATTTTTACCACTTTTCCCGTGGATTGAATAAACAGATTTATCTTGTGTTGCAGGTTCAATGAATTCATATTTTCCATTGCTGATTACCATAGACTGAAAATCGTTAGGAGCTACACTGAATCTGATATATTTACTCGGATCATCAA
The DNA here is from genome assembly GCF_001648155.1 of Chryseobacterium glaciei. Taxonomy (NCBI): domain Bacteria; kingdom Pseudomonadati; phylum Bacteroidota; class Flavobacteriia; order Flavobacteriales; family Weeksellaceae; genus Chryseobacterium; species Chryseobacterium glaciei. The sequence continues at coordinate 1,531,721 of NZ_CP015199.1, forward strand.
TTCCGGTTCCAACATAAGATCCTAATTGATATTGACTTGCCATTGCTTCGTCAATTACAGGTAAGCTATTAACTACAAATCGCTCTGTCTTTCCATTTAAGGTTGGAATATTTACGGTAATTCCGCTTCCTTCCCCGTATTTCGGAGCTCTCAATAATTGAGTTCTTATTTTATCAATATCAAGTTGATAATAAATCGAATTGTCACTCTTTTTAACCACATCTTTCGTCGGTGTCGTCTTGTTCCATTGCGCACTTACCATTGAAGAGGCAACTGCAAATAATACAAGGGGTAATTTTGTCTTCATGTATAAAATTTAGGAAGACAAATGTAGTTTTTATTATTAATTTTATAATAAAAAGAATTAATAATTTAAAAAATTAACTATTATATACAATCAATCTATTAAAATTCAATTTTTCAATCTATTTATTGAATTTAACATAAAAAAAAGGAATCATTACGATCCCTTTTTCTGTGTTTGTTTCTGAAGCCATTCATCATGCCTTTTTTTAAACTGATCATGCTTATAATCCTGATTTCTTTTGGCTGCATCTATTGAGTGCGAACTGTGAATATCTGCATCCTCTTCAGCAAAATCTGATAATTTTTCATAATAACAATGAAGTTGATCGAGTTCTTTTTCCGTGAGGTCTTCAATATCTACAATGCGGTTACTTGCTTTTTCGTTGGCAGCAAGTAATTCATTCAATTTTATCTGAATAGCTTTTGAATCTTTATTCTGTGCTTTCTGAATTAAGAAAACCATCAAAAAAGTAATAATTGTGGTTCCGGTATTAATAACTAACTGCCAAGTTTCAGAATAATTAAAAATAGGCCCCGAAACAGCCCAAACAATAACAATAAGAGTGGCTCCTATAAAAGCATAAGAACTTCCTGTAAATTTTGTAGCCCAATTTGAAAATTTTTCAAAAACGCTGTTATTTGATTTTGGCATTTTAGTATGTATTAATTTTATCCTTTGTATTTGAAGAATTCCTTAAAATATTCTAGTATAAATTCATCAAAAACTCCGCCGAAATCGACGAAGTTTCTAAGTTAGTTAATATGTTGTGTATTTTTCTTTTTATTAATTTCCCGAATTCACATATACTTTTCTACCGTTTAAAGGCTGTATTGCTCGGAAATTAGGATCTGTATAAATTGATGTATAAGAATTAAACTGTACATCAGAAAGTTGCTGTTTATTTTTAAATACAAACCAATCTACAGGACCTCCATTTGTAATATTGGAACTTGCTCCAAAGTTTGGAGTCGTCAGTGAACCACTGTACGTATAATACTCTCTTTTATTACTTGGAAATAAATCTAACAGATTGAATGTAATATTAGGCGAATTTGTAGCATTACTTGTTGTTGGAGACTGTGCAAATAAGTTTTGAAGTGAAGAATTACCCGCACCAATGTCTACTAAGACACTAAGAACAGCATATGAATTATCTGCAGAAACGTTTACAAAGTGAATCTCCATTTTACTGTACTTTCCATCTACAGTATGTTCGCTGCTGTAATGAAAATGGAAGTTAATAAGGTTAAATTTCTTACCTCCCACTGTAATATAGTTATTGGCATTATCGGCACCTGTAACATTTACTTTAAGGTTTTCTCCTGCATTATTTACTACAGAATTCAGGTTTACAGATCCGTAATGTATTGTAGGGTCTGTGCTATGAAAAGCAATAGCACTGGAAGGGACAATATTAATGGGAGTTTGAGATTCTGCTACTGCAACTGGAAAATTAGACGTAGAAATAGGTGTACTGATGAGATCTGACGGATATGAATTCAGTTCATGCATATCCTCACTGTTATTATCACTATTACATGACGTTAGTAAAACTATTGGAGCAAAACTCAAAAGGACAATAGCTCTCTTAACACCGGCAGGAACCAGTGTATTCAATTTTTTTCTTTTCATTTGTGTAAAATTTTAAATGTTTTGTCTGTTGTTAATTTTCAGACCATTATTGCTTATGAAATATTAAGTGTTATTTGACAACAAATATAAAATATTGGATAACCAACTATTAAACAAGAAAGTAAGTTTTAATTGAATTTTAAAAAAATATAAATTCTTATAAATTGGTTTAAAATTTCAATCTAAATTCATCAATAAACATTCAAAACAAATACATTTAAGAAATTTTACTTTATAATTAAATTTTAAGAGGATTTTCATTTGATACAAATGAAAAATCCGCCCCTCGAAAGGGACGGATTTTTATATAATTACGTGCAAAATATGCAAGTTATCACACTTTAATTTCAACGTCTACACCTGAAGGAAGTTCTAATTTCATTAGAGCATCAACAGTTTTAGAAGAAGAAGAGTAGATATCCATTAGTCTCTTGTGAGCTGATAATTGGAACTGCTCTCTTGCCTTCTTGTTTACGTGCGGAGATCTCAACACAGTGAAGATTCTCTTATTCGTTGGCAATGGAATTGGTCCGTTTACAACAGCACCAGTAGCCTTTACCGTTTTTACGATTTTCTCAGCAGACTTGTCTACCAAGTTGTAATCGTAAGATTTTAGTTTTATTCTGATTCTTTGTGACATTTCTTTACTTTAAAAAATTAACCTTTTGCTTTAGCAATGATATCTTCAGCAACGTTTTGAGGAGTAGCTTGGTACTTCTCTAATTCCATAGAAGAAGTAGCTCTTCCTGATGAAAGTGTTCTTAGAGTTGTTACATATCCAAACATTTCAGAAAGTGGAACTGAACCTTTGATTACAACGGCACCGTTCTTTTCTTCTTGTCCACTGATTGTACCTCTTCTCTTGTTAAGGTCACCAATGATGTTACCCATATATTCTTCCGGAGTTACAACCTCCAATTTCATAATAGGCTCCATGATTACTGGCTTAGCAGCACGTCCCGCTTCTTTAAATCCTAATTTAGCAGCTAATTCGAAAGAAAGTGCATCAGAATCCACTGCGTGGAAAGATCCGTCTTTAAGAACAACTTTAATACCTTCAACTTCGAAACCAGCCAAAGGACCGTTTTTCATTGCAGCTTTAAAGCCTTTTTCAATTGCAGGAACAAATTCTCTAGGAACGTTACCACCTTTGATTTCGTTAATAAATTCTAGACCAATTTTACCTTCTTCAGCAGGTCCAAGTTCGAATACGATATCAGCAAATTTACCCTTACCACCAGATTGTTTTTTGTAAACTTCTCTGTGTTGAGCAACTCTTGTAAGATTTTCTTTGTATTCAACCTGAGGCTGACCTTGGTTTACTTCAACTTTGAATTCTCTTCTCATACGATCTACAAGAATATCAAGGTGAAGTTCACCCATTCCTGAGATAATAGTTTGCCCAGAAGCTTCGTCAGTTTTAACCTGGAAAGTAGGATCTTCTTCAGCTAATTTAGCTAGAGCGTTACCCATTTTATCCTGGTCTGCTTTAGTTTTAGGTTCAACAGCGATACCAATTACCGGATCAGGGAAAACCATCGATTCAAGAATGATCGGGTTTTTCTCGTCACACATTGTATCACCTGTTTTGATAGATTTAAAACCTACAGCTGCACCAATATCTCCTGCTTCAATATAATCTACAGGATTTTGCTTGTTAGCGTGCATTTGATAGATTCTAGAGATTCTTTCTTTATCTCCTGAACGAGTGTTCAAGATATAAGAACCTGCATCTAATCTTCCAGAGTATGCTCTGAAGAATGCTAGTCTTCCCACGAATGGGTCAGTAGCAATTTTGAATGCTAAAGCCGCGAAAGGCTCTTTTACGTCTGGTTTTCTTGTAACTTCAAGATCTGTTCTAGGGTCAGTACCTTTGATATCATCTTTATCCAATGGAGAAGGCAAATATTTACATACTGCATCCAACATGAACTGTACTCCTTTATTCTTAAATGAAGAACCACAAGTCATAGGGATAATAGAAAGATCAATAGTAGCTTTTCTTAGAGCTTCGTTGATTTCTTCTTCAGAGATTGAATCCGGATCTTCGAAGAATTTCTCCATCAAAGTATCATCGTAGTCAGCAACAGCTTCTACTAGTTTCTCTCTGTATTCAAGAACTTCAGCCTTCATGTCTTCAGGTATTGGCACTACTTCGAAAGTAGCTCCTTGTCCTGCTTCATCCCAGATGATAGCTCTGTTTTTAATTAAGTCAACAACACCTTTGAAATCTTCTTCAGCACCGATTGGTAAAACGATTGGAACTGCGTTTGATCCTAACATCGTCTTAACCTGGTTTACCACGTTAAGGAAGTCAGCACCTTGTCTGTCCATTTTGTTTACAAATCCCATTCTTGCAACTTTATAGTTGTCAGCAAGTCTCCAGTTTGTTTCAGACTGAGGCTCTACTCCATCTACTGCAGAGAATAAGAATACCAAACCATCTAATACTCTTAGAGATCTGTTTACTTCTACTGTGAAGTCAACGTGTCCCGGTGTATCAATAATGTTGAAGTGGTAAGGCTTACTTTCAGGTAAGATTTTCCCTTGATCTGTTGGGAAATTCCAAGAACAAGTAGTTGCAGCAGAAGTAATTGTAATACCTCTTTCTGCTTCCTGCTCCATCCAGTCCATTGTAGAAGCACCATCGTGAACTTCACCAATCTTGTGGTTTACACCTGTATAAAATAAGATTCTTTCTGTAGTGGTAGTTTTCCCCGCATCAATGTGGGCAGCAATACCAATATTTCTTGTAAATTTAAGATCTCTACTCATTTCTAATTAGAATTTAAAGTGTGAGAAAGCTTTGTTAGCTTCCGCCATTTTGTGAGTATCAGATTTTTTCTTGTAAGCAGCACCTTCTTCTCTAGAAGCAGCTACAACTTCGTTAGCTAATTTCAAAGCCATAGACTTATCATTTCTAGCTGTAGAATATTTGATTAACCATTTCATTGCCATAGAAATTTTTCTATCAGCTCTGATTGGCATAGGAATCTGGAAGTTAGCTCCACCTACTCTTCTAGAACGTACTTCTACGTGAGGCATAACGTTTGTTAATGCATCTTTCCAGATTTCAAGGGCAGTTTTTTCAGTTTCTCCTTTTTTAGCTTCTACAAGGTCTAATGCATCGTAGAATATTTTGAATGCGATAGACTTCTTACCGTCTAGCATTAAATTGTTTACAAATCTTGTTACCAATTGATCATTAAATTTCGGATCTGGTAACAACGGTCTTTTTTTCGCTTTTGTCTTTCTCATTGCTTCTGTACCTTATTTAATGATTATTTTTTCTTTCCTTTAGCTGGTGCAGCTGCTGCCTGACCTGGTTTTGGTCTCTTAGCTCCATACTTAGATCTTCTCTGAGTTCTACCGCTTACACCTGCAGTATCTAATGCTCCTCTTACGATATGATAACGTACTCCCGGTAGGTCTTTCACCCTTCCGCCGCGTACCAATACTATCGAGTGCTCTTGAAGATTATGTCCTTCGCCCGGGATGTAGGCGTTGACTTCCTTCCCGTTAGAAAGTCTTACCCTTGCAACTTTTCTAAGTGCAGAGTTAGGTTTCTTAGGAGTGGTAGTATATACTCTCGTACATACACCTCGTCTTTGTGGACAAGAATCAAGGGCAGCCGATTTACTCTTCTTGGTGAGTGCGACTCTTCCTTTTCTTACTAATTGTTGAATAGTAGGCATTTAATTGCTTTTTATTTTAGGGTGCAAAAATATAAATAATTTTCCAATCTACAAAAACTTATATGAAAATTAAAATCAATCACTTACATCAAAAAGCTTCAATCTATGATTAAAGAAATATGTATATCATTATATATAGGAAGATAAGCGAGGAAAGAAAGAGATAAATATAACTGTATTAAATAAATATATTTTTTTATTCTATGATATTAACATCAACATTTTTATTCCATTTAAAATCTTTTACATTCTGTTTAAGTGATTCATGGATTTTAGGATTGATAGAATAAATAAAAATATGATCCTGACCTACAACTACATTATTTTTAATGGTAAGAACTGCAACTTTTTTCCAGTTTTCGGGTGTTTGCCCTCTCAACCATTCTTCATAAACTATGGCGAGCTGGTAATTGTTTTCTTTACAGTATTTTGTAAGATAATTTTTAAATCGATTATCCATAACTGCTCCTTTTTTACTGAATGGAATCATTTCTGTGGAACCTAAACCAACAAAATCAAGCAAATGAATATCTGAAAAATAACAAATTGCCCCGATATCATTAGCAACAACGCTAGAATTATTGTAATACTTCTTTAAGAATTTTGCAGACTGAATTTGCTGTTCGTAAATATTTTCGCTGCCCTGCGTTATTAATAGATGTGCAAAACCAAACTTATAGATCAATAATATAAAATTAACGATAAGAATTGCAACCGTAAATTTTTCTTTTTTAAATTCAGATAAAGGATTTATAAAAAAATGCTTTAATCTTGGAATCACAATCATTGAAAAAGCCGTTAAAAGGTAAGCTTCATATCGGAAAGGCCCCTTGAATTCGCCAAAAACACACTGTAGCATCAGCGTAAGACTCCAAGCTATAATAAGGAAGTTATTAATAATGATCTTTTGAAAACTCAGTTTACTTTTATAATCTTTATAAATAAATACAACTCCTATCAACAAAGGAAATAGCGCAACTTGATAAAATTTTATATTTAAAATAATTTTCCTAAATACTATTTCTTTAATCTGCTCAATATAATTCCCTGAGAAATTAAATGAAGTCCCTTTTACCACAACAGAATTTGGAAAGAAATATCCATCTTTTTGATAATTAAAGTATCCGAAAATTAAAATGGGAACGAAACCTAAAATTAAAGTTAAAACAACTTCTTTATATCTTTTAATTAATAAAAAAACAAAAGCCAGTGAAACAAAATAGAACATACTTTCAAATCTCACCAATCCCAGCAGTAAAATAGTTGCATAAAACCAATATGATGAAAGTTGATCTTTAAAATCACTTTTAATCCATTTTTGAAAGTAAAAAATATTCACTATAACAATAAGAACCTGTAAACTATGTTCCATCCCTGTGAAAATCTGAATATGCAGAACAGCAAAAAAAAGCGTAAACAAACTCGCAATAATGATATGCTTATTTTTATCAAAAAATGAAGAATAATACCTATTAAGAAAGACAATAATTAATAAAGAAACTGCAACATTGAAAACCAAAGGGATCAATTCATTATTCCCAAAAACAATAATCAAAACACTTAAAATAAAAGTGAAAATTGGTGAGGAGGATGAAGATGAAAAAGAATATTTCGTCATTCCCCAAACATCATGAAGCGCAAAATTCTTCGCAATCGCCAAATGAATATAGGCATCATCTAATATGTAGGTAAAATTGCCCTCCGTTTTGGAAATCATTATTAAAAAATAGATAACGCAAATTCCGAAGAAAACAGAAGCAGAAATAATAAAATTCTTCATTATAATTAAACTTTCATTTTAAAGTTTATTAATCCAAAATAAGTTGAGAGGTGTATAAAACCTGACTTTTATTTTTCACCGTATCAAATTTCACCCACTTTATCTGCGGATCTATACTTCCCACAAGAGATTGTTTCAATTCACCTTTTTGCTTATTGGTATGTTGATAGCTGAAAGATTTATTAATGATAGGAATATTATAAATGGTAATATTTTTCACAGCCCTTTCATCATTATATATGTACTTTTTATCTTTGAATTTAGACACTTGTGAAAGTATTTGATTTTTATTTTTCAAATAATTGTCAGGGCTCTTTATACTGTATAACGAAAGAAATACTAAAAAGAAACACCCAACTCTCCAAATCAGCTTATCAGAACTTTCCTTTTGAAAATATAGAATAAGAAATGAAAAGAATAAACAGAAATTTGCGGCTGCCAGCATTCTCGTGTTCATTTCTTCAATATTTTGAAGCCATCCCGAAATCAATAAAAATACAGCATAAGTAGCCGCCATAATCCAAATCAAAATATGGAAATAATGTAATGATGTCTCTTTCGCCTTTTTATAATAGGTAAGAAAATATCGAAATATTAGAATATCTATCCCCAAAATCAAGAACTGAAAACCAATACTTGCCATGCTGTACGAAGCCGGTTTTATTCCAATATAAGGGTCTATTACATTAGAAACGCCCAAAAGATCACGTAAAACATCCATCGGCATCAATTCTCCGGCAGTTCCCCTCAAATTTTCACCCGTAAAACTTCCAAAATATAAATAATTAAATAATAAATACCCTCCAATTCCTAATCCCGAAAGAAATGCAGTCAATAATAAAGGCTTGAAAAACCCTTCTTTTCTCAACTTTAAAAATGTAAAAAAGAGGAATATTAGAATTGATAGATAAATATAAATTCCCGAATATCTTACTGTGAACATACAAATCATCATCAGAGAAGCCCAAACTGCATTGACGTAAAGCTTTTTTCCGGAAAACATTTGATGCAAAAAATAAAACAGGAAATACAAGAAAAAGATAAAAGGACCTTCGGAAATTACTCCGCAAAACACAAAAAAGGCAGTCTTTCCGGCAAGCAGCAAAACCGTTTCTCTAAAATAGAATCTTTTAAAATATGAAAATGATAAAATAGTTGCAATAAAAACAAAATTTAAAATTTTTGATGCCCAAAAATAATCCTTTACAAAAAAGTGACACATTTCCAGCAAAACCGGATAACCTAAAGGAAAGAGATTTGTCTTTAGATTAGGCAGATCCGAAGCAATTCCAAAATACGACAGACTATCCGCTCCTATTCCACCTGTAGGTAGAAAAAAAGGCTGAAAAAAATAGATAATTATTATTAATACAGCTAAAATTTTATACTTCATTACAGTCTCTAGTGTTTTACCGCAATATTAAGGAAACTTATTCAAATTATTTTTAAAAATCCTCTCATAGTTATCTTCTATTGACTATAAAAGAGGTTCGGTACAATATTTTCTAACTTTGTGGATATAAAAAATAAACGTATGAAAAATGCAAGTATTATCGGACTTCAGGAAGTCGACTGTAAAAATATTTCGGAAAAATTGAATATTCTTTTAGCCAACTATTCCGTATTTTATCAAAACACAAGAGGTTCGCATTGGAACATCAAAGGTGATCAGTTTTTCACCCTTCATCCAAAATTTGAAGAGCTATACAACAGTTTAGTATTAAAAATTGATGCAATTGCGGAAAGAATTTTGACTTTAGGTGCGACTCCGGCTCATAATTATTCTGATTATTTAAAGGTTGCGACGATTAAAGAAACAAAAGAGGTTTCAGATGGAAACAAAAGTGTAGAAAATATTTTGAATTCATTTAAAGTGGTTATCGATCTTCAGAGAGAACTTTTAGACATCACAGATAAAGCAGGAGACGAAGGTACAAACTCTCAAATGAGCGACTATATCACAGAACAGGAAAAAGAAGTTTGGATGTACAACTCTTATTTAGGGAAGTAAACAGACAAAATCATCGAAATATTTAAAAAAATCGTCTTACATTTAGACGATTTTTATTTTTAATTATTAAATTCGCGTTAAAATTACACATATATGTACGACGTCCGACTAAACTCAATTCTAGATAACGATTTCTATAAAGTAACCATGCAAAATGCGGTGGTGAAATTATTCCCAAGCTCTATTGTAAAATACGAATTCATCAACAGAGGAAAACACCAATTTCCAGAAGGTTTTGACGTTGCTTTAAGAGAAGCAGTGACAAAAATGGCAGAATTAAAATTAACCAAAGAAGAGAAAAAGTTTTTGGCAAGAACGTGCCCATATTTAGACCTTCCCTATTTAGATTTCCTTGAAGGTTATCATTACGATCCTTCTGAAGTTAAAATTCATCAGGATGGAACCGATCTTAGCGTTACTGTTGAAGGACTTTGGTATAGAACAATCCTTTGGGAAGTACCTTTATTAGCTTTAATCAGCGAACTTCATTACGAAATGAATCACATGGAAAGAGATTCTAACGAAGTTGTGATGAGTAAAACTGTTGAAAAAGCAGAATCCCTTACAAAACTCGGCGTTAATTTCGCAGAATTTGGAACCAGGAGAAGACATTCTTACAAAGTACAGAATCTGGTGATGGAAGCTTTAAATCAAAAGAAGGATTCTACATTTATAGGAAGCTCAAACGTTCATTTCGCCATGAAATATAATGTAAAACCAATCGGAACTCATGCTCACGAATGGTTTATGTTCCACGGAGCAGAATATGGCTTCAAAATGGCCAACGAATTAGCCCTTGAACATTGGGTTGATGTTTACAGAGGTGATCTAGGAGTTGCGCTTTCTGATACTTACACGACAGATGTTTTCTTCCGCCAATTTGACAAAAAATTCGCAAAATTGTTCGATGGAGTTCGTCATGACAGCGGAGATGCATTAGAATTTGCAGACAAAACAATTGCTCACTATGAGAAAAACGGAATCAATCCTTTATTTAAATATATCATTTTTTCCGATGCTTTAAATCTTGAAAAAGTAGAAGAAATAACCAAATACTGTAAAGGTAAAATCGGAGTTTCTTTCGGGATCGGAACCAACCTTACTAATGATGTAGGTTTAAAACCAATGAATATTGTGATGAAATTAATTGGAGTTCAAGCGCCCAATAAAGAATGGATTCCTACCGTAAAACTTTCCGACGAACATGGAAAATACACCGGAGATCCGAAAATGATAGAATTAGCCAAAGAGTTTTTAAGAATTAAAGACTAAACATATGCGACTAAAAATTTATTTATCCCTCTCTCTTTTCGCGGCAGCTTTATCTTTCGCCCAAGAAAAGAAAACAGAAAAACCAAAATTCAATCAGGAATTAGCAACATCTCTTGGCGCAGACAAATACGGAATGAAAGCTTACACAATTGTAATGTTGACAACCGGTTCTGTAAAAATTGAAGACAAAGCTAAAATGGCAGAATTAATGAAAGGGCACATGACCAACATCGGCAAACTGGCAGACGAAGGAAAAATTATCGTTGCCGGCCCTTTTCTCGAAAAGAATAAAGAAAACTTTCGCGGAATGTTTATTTTCAATACAAAATCCAAAGAAGAAGCCGAGCAATGGGTAAAAACAGATCCTGCCGTGCAGGCAGGAGTTTTCAGTTATGAAATTTTCCCTTGGTATGGATCGGCAGCGCTGCCAACATATTTGGAACATCATAAAGAGATTTCGAAAGAAAATCCTTAGAATATATCTCTAAAGTTTATACAATTAAAAAAATAAAGGCTGCCTTAAAAGACAGCCTATTTTATTTCTGATTAGTCAAGACAAACATAGGGTCTATTAGGAGGGTAGCAACAAAGAGGGTTGCTACAAAAGATATAACCCGGAGAACATCCCCCGCCAGGATTTTCACCTTGGCACGCCAATGCAGCTCCTCCTAAAACATTCTTTAATTCTTTTCTGCTTAAATTTTTTAAATTTTTCATAAATAGTTTGTTTGGTTTTAATTTCCTACTCTATAAGATTTTCGGACACCTCTTTATTTACTCTCATATAAGGGATTTAAATATACAATTTATTTTTTATAAAATAATTAAATTCATCTCATTACAGATTTTCATATATTTAAATAAAACAAATATCACCATGAAAACCATAGAAGAAGTCCTAAAGAAACTAGATGAAATCATCATCTGGAGCAAGGAAAACCAAAGCCCGGTAGGATATTTTGCATGCACGTACAGAATTATGACCGCGCAGGTTTTAAAAGGAATCCAACAGAAAAAATTTGAAGACAATCCAAGAATGACTCTTCTGGATTTGGCTTTTGCACAACGATATCTTGAAGCCTGGGACAATTACTGCAAAGGAAAAAAGTGCACTCAATCTTGGTATATTGCTTTTGAAGCGGCAAAAAATAAAAATCTTTTAATTTTACAGCATATTTTTCTGGGAATGAATGCTCATATTAATCTGGATTTGGGAATTTCAGCTTCTTCGGTAATGCCTTACAGAAAAATAAATCCACTTAAAAAAGATTTTGAAAATATTAATAATGTGATCGCATCCATCAATCAAAAAGTTCAGGATTCATTAAATAAAATCTGCTATCCGGTTGAATTGATTGATAAAATTTCAAACGGAAGAGATAATGTTATTTTAGATTTTGCCATTTCCAAAGCGAGAGATACTTCTTGGGCAACGGCAGTTATTGCTTCAAACACACCGCAATTCTTGAGAGAATCTGTTATTAACATTGTAGATTACGCCGCAACAAAAGTGGCTTCACAAATTATAAATCCAAAACTTCTTACTCCCGCATTAACCAAAGAACTTAAAAAATGTGAGGGCAGCGATATTGTGAAAAATATTGAGATTTTATCTTCAACAAAAAATATTTAATTTAAAATTTTAAATAAATTCAATCAATGAGTGTAGCAGGTAAAAAAAATTGGGATCAATTTATCATCATTAAAAACTTCAAGAATTATCCTTTTCTTTCATCTTTATTACAAGGTTTTGAAGGTGAAAATCTCATCGGATATGTCTATATTGATCATGAAGAAGGAATTACATTAGATATTTTAAAACTATTTTCAGAAAACAACGGAGCATTAATTTCCGGAAAAGATCTTATCGGGGATAAAACAAGAGCAATTGTAAGATTTGAACATTTTTCAAAGACAAATTTTGAAATTGCAGATTCAGAAATCCAACAATCATTGAATGTTGAAACTCCAAATTACATTAAAGAATATAGTCGGGATGATCTCGCAGAATTCAGAAAGCATGAAATTTATCAAAAATTCAGTGCCGAAGGATTTCCAGATGATATTACAGTTTTTCTTATTGACCAAACCGGTAAACACAAAACAGAAAATATTTGGGTAAGAATAAAATATTTTGATGCTGAAAAAGAGGCCGGAATTGCCAAATTAATTGTTCAGCCATTTCAAAAGCTTGGAGTAAATAAAGGTGACGAAATTCTTTTCAAATTAGTAGAAGCAAAAGGTATGGGATTTCAGCCTTTCGGGTTTATACATAAAACAAGCACAGAAGAAGTAAATGAAAAAAAATGGTGGAAATTTTGGTGAAAAACTAAGGTTTCCCGTAAAGAAAATCCATTTTTCTTTTTGTAATTTTGTAACATGGAGATGACCTATTTAATTATTGGATTTATTGCCGGGGGAATTCTTGGTGCGGTAATTTTATATTTTGCGTTGAAATCATCGATGGTTTCGCGAAGTTCTTATGATGAACTCAACAATTTACAGATCAAAAATAATTCGGATCTGGAAAATTCTAATCTTAAAATTCAGGAATTAAGCCAGAATATTAATAAAGAAAAAGAACTGAATCAACAGCAGACAGACCTATTAAATGATCTTAAAAATGAGTTTGCAAAAATATCAGCCGAACATTCATCTTTGAATTCTCAGTTTCTTGAGCAAAAGCAGTTTAATACAAAACAAACTTCTCAAATTGAAAATCTTCTAACAGAAAAACAGAATATTTTTGCTAAAAACTCTGAGCTTTCTGCCATCAATGAAAGTATGCAAAAGTCTCTTGAAACCCAAAAAGGAGAAATTACTAAAATTCAGGAAGAATCTAAATTGCAGTTTGAAAACTTAGCAAATAAAATTTTACAGGAAAAATCAGAAAAATTCACTGAGCAAAACCAACTCAATCTTAAAAACATATTAAATCCGCTACAAGAAAAAATTAATAATTTTGAAAAAAAGGTAGAAGACACTCACAAGGAAAGTATTGATTACCACGCTGCTCTTCGTCAACAAATCCTCGGACTAAAAGACTTAAACATCCAAATGAGTAAAGAAACCTTAAACCTTACGAAAGCTTTGAAAGGAGATAGTAAGATCCAAGGAAATTGGGGTGAATTAGTATTAGAAAGAGTTTTAGAAAAATCAGGACTTGAAAAAGGTAGAGAGTATGAGGTTCAAAAAAGTCACGTAACCACCGAAGGAAACCGAGTATTACCAGATGTTATCATTAATCTTCCAGATGGAAAGAAAATGATAATTGACTCAAAAGTATCCTTAATTGCTTATGAACGATATATTAATGAAGAAAATGATGATGAAAGACCTCAATTTTTAAGGGAACATGTTGCTTCATTAAAAAGACATATTGATCAACTTAGTAATAAGAATTATCACAACCTTTATGAGATGGCAAGTCCAGATTTTGTTTTATTGTTTATTCCAATAGAACCCGCTTTCGCCACTGCTCTTAATGAAGATAATTTACTGTACAATAAAGCATTTGAAAAAAACATTGTAATTGTTACACCATCCACTCTACTAGCTACTCTTAGAACAATTGATAGCATGTGGACTAATCAAAAGCAACAAGAGAATGCTATAGAAATCGCTCGCCAAGCTGGTGCTTTATATGATAAATTTGAAGGTTTTGTCACTAATTTATTAAAGGTTGGAAAAAAGATGGAAGAAGCAAAATCTGAATATGAGGGAGCAATGAATAAACTAGTTGATGGAAGAGGGAATTTGGTAACTAGTGCTCAAAAGTTAAAGATTATGGGTGCTAAAGCAACAAAATCACTCCCTGAAAACTTAATTATAAGAGCTAAATCTAATGAAGAAAACATTCTGTTAGACGAGCCAAATCTTCCCTCAAGTTTAATTGATAATTCTAATAACCTTCTAGAGTCATAAAAATGATTGAAAGTTTTCAAAACGAAAAAATAAAAAATATCACAAAACTCCTTACAGATAACCGATTTAGAAAAAAATCAGGTGTATTTGTAGTGGAGGGACAACAGGAAAACGAAAGAGCTCAGAAATATGATTTTGAAGCAGTAGAGTTTTTCATTTGTGAAACTATTTTTAAAGGTAAAATTCCGGAAGGAAAAATACATTTCGTTAATGATAAAGTGTATGAAAAAATAGCATACAGAGGTAGCTCTGAAGGAATTATCGGAGTTTATAAAGCTAAAGAGAAACATTTAAATACATTTAAACCTAAAGAGAATTCAACCGTAATTATTGTTGAAGGTGTTGAAAAACCGGGAAATTTGGGTGCAATTTTGAGAAGCTGTGAAGCTTTTGGTGTTGATGCTTTAATTGTTGCAGATGGTAAAACAGATTTTTATAATCCTAATGTTATAAGATCTAGTGTCGGATGTCTTTTTGGAATGGAGGTATTTCAGGCTGAAAATGAGGAAACATTAGAATTCCTCCAAAAGAATCAGTTCAATATCTATACAACGATTATGGATGAGAGTTCTGAAGATCTTTACAAAAGAGATTTTAAGAAAAAATCTGCCGTCTTATTTGGAACAGAACATTCAGGATTAAGTGATTTCTGGACAGGAAAAGGAAAGAACACCCTAATTCCAATGACAGGGAGCATTGATTCTTTAAATTTAAGCAACGCCGTTGCCATTACATGCTACGAAGCATTGAAACAAAAGAAAGGATAATTTTTTCAGGAAGGAAGTTTGAAGCTTGAAGAGCGAAGTTTTTTTTAAGTTTAAAGAACAAACTATAATATAAAGGGCTTCTAAAAATTAAAAGAGCCAATAGTAACTTCCAGCATCTATCTTCCAAGCTTCCATCTTTTATTAAAATATAACGCATAAAAAAACCGATTCACAAGGTGAACCGGTTCTTTTATTTTTAGGTTGAGGCTAAAATTATTTTTTAGCAGCGTCAACAGCTTCTTTAGCGTCTTTAGCAGCACCTTTAGCAGCATCAGCAGCACCTTTAGCAGCGTCAGCAGCACCTTCAGCTGTTTTCTTAGCAGCATCAGCACCAGCAGCAGTAGTTGCAGCAGCAGCATCTTTAGCAGCACCTACAGTAGCAGAAGCAGCAGAATCAACAACAGTTGCAGCAGAATCAGCAACAACAGCAGCTGAATCAGTAGTAGCTACAGCAGCAGAATCAGCAGTACCTTCAGTAGAAGTAGCTTCAGTTTTTTTACAAGCAACTAGAGAGATTGCAGCGATAGCAGCTACGAATAATGACTTTTTCATAATAAATTAAATTTAATTTTGTTAATATTGTTTTTTATAAATTTCTTTCGTTCTGTTATTTGAACAAGACAAAGGTATAGCAGATACAAAAGTTGTTTATGAAAAATAATTGTAATACCTTTGTAAAATAGTTTTACAAATAAACTTAACTGATAATCAGTAATTTAATTATATTTAAAAAATTGACAGATTTAGATCTATTACATTTTGAGCAGCTAAAAAAGGATGTCCAAGCTCAATATTTGAAAGAATACACTCCTTCCCATGATGATATTTCAAAATGGAAGGGTATAGATATTATATATTTTCAGGAAGATCTTCGTAAAAAGGCTAAAGGAAACATTAGTGAAAAATCTTTTTACACCTATTTCAAAAACTCTCCGGTTACCAAATTACCTCGCATCGATATGCTCAATTTATTGAGTATTTATACCGGTTACGACTCATGGTATGAATTCAAAAAGCAACACCTTTTTGCAGGAGAATTGTTACAGGAAACAGAAGATTTAAGTGAAGAAGATATACAGGAATTAGAAAAAAGAATTGAAAATTCACAAATTCTTCCAAATAACGAGATTCAGCCTAAAAAAGCGGTTCAAAACGAGCAAGAAAACATTGATTTACAAAAATCAAATACTGAAAATCAATCAGTTAATCAAAATCAAGAAATAAAAAAACAATCTGATTTTGAGTCTGTAAAACCCAAGAAAAATTTCTTAAAAAAGAACGCTTGGGCATTTATAACATCAATTTTGGTGATCGCAACCGGACTTTTAGGTTTTAAGGATGAAATTTTTCTGAAAGAATATAAATATTGTTTCACCGATGCAGACAGAGGAACTTCGGTAATCAATACTTTAGAAATAAAAGTAATTAAGGAAAATGAGTCTCCAATTCTTTATAGGATAAAGCCGGGTGAGTGTTTTAAGTATTCAACAAAGGATAAAATCTTGAAAATGGAGATTAGAGCGCCTTTCTACGAATACTTAACAGTCAACAGAAGCTTAGAAAACGCTCCTGAAGAGGAAATGATAGAGCTGAAGCCTGATGATTATAAAATGGCTGTCAATTATTTTTCAGTAAAAGATGCCAATGGTAATCCGGAACTTCTTAAGCAAAAACGCAAGCAGCTGGAAAACCTAATCAGCAACAACGCTATTATTTATCAGGTTTACGACAATACCACCTACGGTATTGAGACCTTAGATAAACAGAAATATATTACCTTAGTAACAACCCCTACCACTTCTCTTAAAAACCTAAGTGTAATTGAAATGAAAAAAGATAATAAAGGAAAAATAGTATCCATAAAATTTAAAATTGCAAGTACAGATGAAAAGAATAAATAATTTTTTAATTTTTGCAATAATGCTTCTTGTCGTCGCTGCCTGTAATAATAAAAAAACAGAGGTAAGTGATCTGGAAACACTTAGAAACAGTAATAATAAAAAGAGCTATCCTGCAGTGCAAATGGATAGCGCGCAGGCAATAAATTTCATTACCAAGCAAAAGGTTCAGGAACTTTTAGACCTATCTACTTTGTACTTGTCGGGAAATAAAAATACAGAGATCGATACTGTAATTTATTCTCAAATGGGAAGCTATTTCCACAAACCGGACAGCACAACGTTTAAAAAACTCTTCCGAGAACTGGATAGTTTAAAGGTAAAAAGTATAAAAGTGAATAATTTATCCGTTTATAAAGATTATTACAAAAAAGATACGCTTGATTTCGCGAAATTTAATGTAGAATATTTTGACGACAAAAACAGATCATTGGGAACATTTGAGAAAAATGCGCAATACATTCTAATGTCAAAACCTATTAAATTCAAAAAAGAATTTAAATTTTACTTCCTCAACTTCTACTCTTCTCCATTAAAGAAAGACAGCACATCGGTCGGAGTAACCAAATAGTCTAGAGGAATATCGTTTTTCCAGACATCATCAATAAATTCATCGGGGTTAAAGTAATTAACTCCGATTTTTTTTGTCTCAGAAGAAATATTTTCAAAGAATTCGTCATAAAAACCTTTTCCGTAACCTACTCTATTTCCTTTTTTATCACAATAAAGCAAAGGAGTAATGACATAATTAAAATCTAAAACTTCGGAATCTACATTAGAAACAGGCTCTGAAATATCCCAATTATTAATTTCAAACTGGGTATCCTTGAAAATTTCAACAGAAATTAATTTTGCATCCACAATTTTAGGAACAAAAACTCTGATATTTCGGCTTAAAAAATAATCAATGAATATTTGAGTATCAATTTCTTTAAACTTCTGAATTGGAATAAAAACATGAACGTTTTGATCCGAAACTGGCTTAAAATATTCAATGAAATTTTCAAAAATTTTTTCAGATAACAAGAAAGCCTCATCAGTTGACAAGGCTTTTCTTTTTTGCATATATTTTTTTCTAAGCTCAGCTTTTAGCATTCTAATTAAGCTTTTTCAGAAGGTTCTATAATTTTATATAATTTGTCTGATAAACGAACTTTAAATGGAAGTTCAAAAGTGATTTGATCTCCAACTTTCGCCATTTCACAAGGACCTCCATTGGCGAAAATTTCAGTAATTGTAATTTCTTTCTCACCAGTTGTTGGCCCTGAAATTAATACTTTATCACCAATTGAAAGTTCTTTATTCTCAATTAAAAACTGAGCAATTTTTGATTTTGAGTAATAATGCTCTCCCTTTCCAATCAATACTTTTTTAACCTTAATTTTCTGACGAATATCTGTGGTTTCAACAGTTGTAGCTTTTGCTAAAGTTTGAGTGGACAAATCTCCGGAGTTTTTAAACTTTAAAGCCTCAGATTTTCCTTTTCTGAACACTTTATTTCCAACCTGTAATCCTTTTCTTAAAGCAACCTGCTCTTCTCTAGGCAAATGTATGATTTCCAGACATTCTGTGGAACATGTATTTTCCATTGTTGCTTTACATTCATCACATTGAATAAACAATAAATGACAGGCATCATTAGCACAATTCGTATGGTTGTCGCAAGGCTTACCGCATTGGTGACATTGCGAAATAATATCGTCTGTAATTCTTTCTCCTAATCGGTGATCAAAAACAAAATTCTTCCCAATGAATTTACTTTCGATGTTCTCTTCTTTGATCTGGCGAGTATATTCAATAATTCCGCCTTCTAATTGGAAAACATTTTTAAAACCTTGATGTTTGAAGTAAGCACTCGCTTTTTCACAACGAATTCCACCTGTACAATACATCAACAGGTTTTTATCTTCTTTAAAATCCTGTAATTGCTCGTTAATAATCGGTAAACTTTCTCTAAAATTTTCTACATCAGGAGTAATTGCTCCTTCAAAATGTCCTACTTCACTTTCGTAATGATTTCTAAAATCAACTACAATCGTATTTGGATCTTCGAGTAAATTATTAAATTCCTGCGCTTTTAGGTGAATCCCTTTGTTGGTAACGTCAAAAGTTTCATCATTTAAACCATCAGCAACAATTTTATGTCTAACTTTTATCGTCAACTTTAAGAAAGAATGATCGTCTTGCTCAACTGCTACATTCAAACGGATTCCTTTCATGAAATCATAGAATTCCAATGTGTCACGAAATGCTTTAAACTGATCCGCAGGAACACTCATCTGAGCATTAATTCCTTCATGAGCAACATAAATACGTCCAAGTGCATCAAGTGCGTTCCAGGCTATAAATAATTCGTTACGAAATTTTTTGGGATCTTCAATTTTGGCATACGCATAGAAAGACAATGTAAGACGTTCCTTACCAGCTTCATCAATAAGTTGAGCTCTTTCTTCTGCGCTTAAGGTGTTATACAGTTGCATGCTATAAACTTTTTAAGTGAGAAAAATATTTTTGCAAAGATAAGAATTTTTCAAATATGGATTTTTATGAATAAAATCACGAGAAATGATTGAACTATTTAAAAAGCTTCTTTTTCTAGATGGAATAAATCCTTGTCAAGGTTTTGAACCTTGACAAGGATGCTGACTTCAGATAAAATCTTAACTCAAAATTTAACCTTTATGACCATTATGACATCTATACTATGTCAGATTGTCCTTTAATATAATTTTAAGTTTTGTTAATTGACCTTTATAATTATGACATAACACATAAATTATTGCTATTCCTGTTAAATTTTAGTTAAAATTGAAACATATCACACTAATCGCATACCTATTTAGCATTAAATTTGTTTACTGTAGAACATAAAATTAAAAGAAGATATACAATGAAGAGTACTTTAAAAAAACTATTACCATTTGCCGTAGTAGGAGTTATCTCAGGAGCTACTACCGTTGGCACAATACAATATTTCGGTCACAATTCTAATAATGAAGACCAGGGTTATTTTAAATCCGCCTCAAATGTTTCATTTGCCGGCATGAATACTGGAGCTGTGGGTGACGATTTCGTAAAGGCTGCAAAAACTACGGTTCCGGCTGTGGTTACTATTAAAAATTATCAAAGCAGAACTTCGTCAAACAGAGCATCTGAACAGGATCTATTTGATTTCTTTTTCGGTGATCCGTTTGGAGGAAAAGGAGGCGGACAGCCAAGACAAAAACAGCAGCAACAGGTTCCTGACAATATGCCTTCAGGAATGGGTTCAGGGGTAATTATTTCGCCGGACGGTTATATTATTTCTAACAACCACGTTGTGGCAGGTGCAAATAAATTAGAAGTTGTATTAAGCAACAAAAAATCTTATATCGCAACATTAATAGGAACAGATCCGAATACAGATATTTCATTATTAAAAATTGAAGAAAAGGGATTACCTTATTTAAATTTTGCTAATTCTGATAATATTGAAGTTGGACAATGGGCTCTTGCTGTAGGTAACCCACTTGGATTGAACTCAACCGTTACTGCAGGTATTATCTCTGCAAAAGGAAGAGGAATCGGAATTTTAGGAGGTCAAGGTAAAGCGGCTAACCCAATTGAAAGTTTTATTCAAACGGATGCAGCCATTAACCCAGGAAACTCAGGAGGAGCTTTGGTTAATACTAATGGAGAACTTATTGGTATCAACTCAGCAATCCAATCTACGACAGGTTATTATCAGGGATACGGATTTGCTGTTCCGGCTAATTTGGCAAGAAAAATTGTTGAAGACATCAAGAAATTCGGAATCGTACAAAGAGGATTCCTTGGAGTACAGTCTCTAGATCTTTCTGATGACATGCAGGTTCAGGCTTATAACAAGCAGAAAAAGACTAACATCAAGTCTGGTTCAGGTGTTTATGTTACAGGATTCGGAGACAGCAGTGGCGCAGAAGATGCAGGTCTGAAAATTGGTGATGTTATTACCAAGATTGATAACTCTGATGTTACAGATTTCGCTGATTTATCTATCGCCATCGGTAGCAAACGTCCTGGTGATAAAGTACAGGTTGCTTACCTAAGAAACGGTAAAGAAAACATGACAACCGTAACCTTGAAGGATCAAAAAGGCGGAACTTCTACAAGAACAAAGGCTGATTTAAGTATTGGAGAAAAAATCGGAGCAGATTTTGAACCATTAAGCGAAAGATTTAAAACAGATTATGGATTGACGAGCGGCGTTGTTGCTAAAAACGTATCAGAAGGCAGCGAAATGGCCAAGATCGGAATCGTAGATAATTACATCGTAGTAGAAATCAACGGCAAGCCTGTAAACTCTCAAAAAGACGTTGAAAAAGTATTAGATAAATACCAAGGAAACGTACAGGTGAAATTTGTAGATGAATACGGAAGAATTTACACGAAAGGTTTCAAAATGCCTTAATAAAATTTAAACTAAACATTTTCATATCAAAGAAAAACCGCTACAGAATTTGTAGCGGTTTTTTTATTTATGATTTATTGTTCATTTTCTCGGCGATCCTTCTTTTCTTCTTCCGTTCATAAATTACTTCTACAATCTTACCTCCGATCCAAGCGAAAGGGAAAAACGTAAGGAAAATAGATATTTTATAAAACGTAGGGTGATAAGGAAAAATAATAACATCCAACATGGCTATAAACAACATAATAAAGCCAATAAGGATAGCATAAGCCACTTTAGCATACTTCACGATGATTGCCGTCGCCACACCTCCAAAAGTACTCCCTAATCCGGAAATAAACAAGAGGAAGCCAAAGAAAGCCTCATCATCTTTCATACTGTAAAGAAACCTCTGCCAATGCTCAAACGGAGCAAATGCTTCAAAAGTAACCCACTGCGGAAAAACCCTTATACCAAGAGTGATAATAAGCCCTGCAATAGCAAGACCCATCAAAACCGCAAATGTATTTCTTATAAAGCTCATTAATCCTGGTGTGCGATCATAGAAATTTCAATGTCAACATTTTTAGGCAGGCAAGAAACCTGCACAGTTTCACGAGCCGGAAAGCTCTCTGCATCTAAATAAGATGCATAAATATCATTCATCACAGCGAAATCATCCATACTTTTAAGAAAAATACTTGCTTTTACAACGTTTTTGAACGTCATTCCAGCTTCAGTAAGAATTGCTTCAAGATTTTTCATTACCTGGTGCGTTTCTTTTTCAATTCCTTCTACCAATTTACCAGTTGCAGGATCTACAGGGATCTGACCGGAAATATACAGTACTCCGTTTGCAAGATTTGCTTGAGAGTATGGTCCGATAGCTGCAGGTGCATTCACTGTGTTGATTACTTTTTTCATATGTAGGTACTTAATTTTTTCTAAGGTCATATGCAATCACTGCTTCTTGTATTGGTCTGTTAGAAAATTCAGTCAACAGTGATTTCATTAGAATTTATTTTGGGTGCAAATATAAAATTTATATTCAAATATCAATATGATATTTAGAAAGGTGAGTTTGGCTGCGTGAAACTTCTGTCTTTATATTTCAGAGCATCACTTAAAATATTAGCTTTTATACCAATAAAGAAATCGTACACTTTATACTGTCCGAAAGGAACCCAGTTAAAATTAATGGTAAAACTTCGCTGATCTCTCGAGAAACCAATTCTGGTATACGCCAATTCTTTTGTTACCATGTCGTAGTGAGTACTTCCGTTGATGTTCCAGAAAGGAGTCAATTTAAGACTACCGTCTAATCCCACCGATGCCATTCGTGTAGGAATTCTATTGCCTGAAGTTTTTGTATATGCATAGTTTGCGTTTACATTCAACGTCCACGCTTGATCGAAACGAGCATAATTATCATCATCAAAATAATAATTCTCATTTCTTATCTCTCCTTTTGATTTATATTTTTTAGCGTAATCTGTTTTTGCTCCAAAAATCTCACTGCTTAAAGGATAAGATAACTGAACATTAAATCCTTGTACACTAAAGTGACCAAATTCTTCTGTTCTGATACCGCCAGTATCCTGTCCCGGAAGATAGATAATTTTATATGGATCTAAAGACAAACTTGTATTTACATTCAATTTATTATTGAAGAAAGAAGATTGTCCGTTGATAGTGAAAATTGACCACGGGTGATCGTTAGCCGCAAAATTATAACTTCCGGAAAGGTTTAAAGATTCAAATATTTTGATCTTTTTTACTCCAGTAGAATCACTTTTAGATTTCACTTTCATCTCAATATTGTTTCCGATATTGAATCCTAAAGCTCCAACTAATCCGCTTGATGGACTTCCAACGATACCTCCCTCAAAAATTGAATATGGAGTTAAAGCTCCTGTTGCGTTATAGTAGTTTTTATAATATCCAAACCCTGAACCTCCAAAGTCAGGAGAATAAGTAAACCCGATACTTGGCGTCATCATATGTCTTAAAGCTTCTACGACAGCACCTTTTTTAAACTTCATCATTCCATACAACGTTGTCTGAATACTTGCTGTTGTTGAGAATGTAGAATATCCGGTAATTCCTTTATTTGTTTCAGTAATGTCCTTATTCGCGATAGGATCGTAGAATTTATTGACCGTTTTTGTTGTTAAAGCGTTATCAACATTTGCTCCTAATGTGAATGTAAAATATTTTGCAAGAGTTGTGTTTGTTGATAGAGCAATATTATTTTTAAGCCCCGTCTCCATTTTATCCCACATTTCTTTTTTGAAAAGCTCGCCTTCTTCGGTTCTTACAAAGTTTGTTAAATTGATTCCCGTATTTACCGTGATATTTTCTAATAAACCTTGTCTTACTCCTGTTTTAGATTTAAATAAATAAAACTGATTGATTGCAACGTTCATTTGAGGCAAACGTAAATCTGCCTGTCCCGTTGCAAAATTCTGAGAATAAGAAGTTGTTCCTGTGATCGTAATCGGTAATTTCAAGAACCTTTTCGTGATCGTTACGGTTGAGTTTTGCTGAGTATTTAATACATTCTGGTTTAGAATATAGTTGTTATTCAGCGTATTGTTATAAAATTTGGTACTTACGATATCTACTGAAGCAGAGAACGTTAGAAAAGGATTTGCTTTTGTATCCTGTGTATGTCTCCATGCAATTCTATAGGTACTGTTTTTATTATAATCATCAAGACCTTTGATTCCTCTTACCATCGTTCCGACATCTGCGGAGAAGTTTCCTGAGTAGCGGTATTTTTTCAAATAATTCATTTCAGGTCTTAAATTCCAGCTTCCTTTTGTATAAATATCGGCAAGAACTTTAAGGTCAAAATGCTCTCCTATCGGTTGATAATACCCTATTCCATTTAAAAAGAAACCTACATCTTGCCTTTCCCCAAAACTCGGGATCAGAATACCTGCTGATCTCTTATCTGAAAACGGTAAGATCGCAAACGGCATAATCAAAGGTGTCGGAACTCTTTCAATATATAATTGAATCGGTCCCGTTATAATCTGAGATTTTTCTTTGGTTTTAATTAATTTGATATTGGAAGCAAGCATGTGATAATCCGCCGCAGTATCTTTTTTCTTGATAAAATACTCATCGGTTGTATACAGCGCATTTTTCATCGCAAAGACAGAATCGTTATATTTTTTTGTCTTTTTGGCGATAATTACCCCTTCACTTTCTTCAGTTCGGGCATTAAAAGCGATCGCCTGTTTAGTTTTGGTGTTATATTGAAACTCGTCGGTTTCATATTTTTTTCCTGCCTGAGTTGTAATAACAGGCTCGATGATTTTTCCTAAAGAATCCTGTTTACCTCTGGCATACATTAGACTTTTTTGTTCATCTATGGAGATATAATCTGCATCAATCTGCATATCCTGATACTTCACCTGAGCTTTTTTGTTCAGGTAAATCATCTTTTTAGGGAAGTCTCTACGGATATTATCTGCCTTAGTCTGAAGAATATCTTCTAAAGACTCTTTTTTTACAACAATGGTATCCTTTTTGGAAATAGTATCATTAACCACATTTTTAGGCAATTTTTCAGACGTTTGCTGTGCTAAAAAACTGTTAAAAATTAGGATAATTGAAATTTGTAATATATTTTTGAAGACGGTTTTGACCAATTTTTGTATATATTTATAATGTATATAATTCAGGCTCAAAATTAATATAATTTTTAAAACTGTAAGATGCACAAACAAAATTTTAAAATAATTTTATCATTTCTCCTAATACTGGTCTGTAATTTTATTTTTTCACAGAAGAAATTTACCCTCGTTTTAGATGCCGGACACGGGGGAAGTGACCATGGAGCCAATAGAAACTACGCGGACATCGGAAGAGTCGCGGAAAAGGATGTTACCCTAGCCGTTGTGTTAAAAATTGGTAATATGCTGGAGAAAAATAAGGACTTTAAAGTAATTTACACCCGTAAATATGATGAATATCCTTCTTTATCGGACAGAACCAACCTTGCAAACAGGAGCAAAGCAGATCTTTTTGTATCGGTACACTGTAATTCCGCACAAAGATCCGGAGCTTACGGAACCGAAACTTATGTACAAGGTCCAGATCAAAATGACACCAACTTAGAAGTTGCAAAAAGAGAGAATGACGTGATCTTTCTTGACGAAAAAGATAAACAGACGTTTGGTTCTTACGACGCAAGTTCTCCGGAATCATTAATTGCCCTAAAACTTCAGCAAAGCAAATATCTGGAGTCCAGTCTTCTTTTGGGCGGATTGGTAGAAGGAAATTTTGTTGAAAAAGATAAAAGATTCTCAAGAGGAGTTTTCCAAAAAAACTTACACGTTCTTCGTATGAATGCGATGCCTTCTGTTCTTATTGAGACAGGATTTATCAATCATCCGGAAGAAAGTCATTACCTGGCTTCAGAAAAAGGTCAGGATGAAATTGCCATGAGTATCTACAACGCCATCATCGATTATAAAAAAGCGGTTGACAGAAAATCAGGAGGAGCATACAGTTCAACCACAAAAAAACCTGAACCTGAAAAGCCAGCCGAGGTTGCATTAAAGAACGACTTCAGAATATTACTAATGAGTTCTCCTACCAAGTATAATGATAACGATCCTGCATTAAAAGGATTAAACTACATTCTTCCTATCAAAGAGAATGGACAGTACAAATACTATTACGGAGTTACTAACATGGCATCAGTGAAAGATATTAACCTTAGAACAGCCAAAGATGCAGGATTTAGAAATGCATTTGCAGTTGGATTTATGCCTAATCAAAAATTAAGCACTGGATATTACACGATCGAGGTCTTTGTAGGCGAGAAATTAAATGGCAATTCATTCATCATTCAAACCCTGAAAGATGTTGAAAGAAACAAAGAAGACGGTACTTTCTACTATACTTACGGAAAATTGTTCACTTTAGAGGACGCTGTGAAACTTCAGAAAGAGATTGAAGCTAAAGGAGTTAAAAATACGGTCATTCAAAAAGTTTATAAATAGTAAAAAATAATTTTGAAGTTTAAAAGTTAATTTCTACTTTTGCAACCTCAAAATTTGGTCTATTCGTCTAGTGGTTAGGACTCAAGGTTTTCATCCTTGCAACAGGAGTTCGATTCTCCTATAGACTACAGAAAAAAGTATTCTGGTAAGCAAAAATGAGAGGAAATTGAAAAATTTTATTTAATTTTGCAACCGCATTTATTCTTAATGAGAGAAAATAGGTGAAAAACATTAAATCCCTAATGTTCTATGATCCCGAATTAAGAAAAAGCAAAATGATGAATACTAATTTATTAAGTCCGAAGGATGTATTTCCGGAAAGATTTACAAATAATTTTATATCATGCCGGATTTAAAAATACAAGAAGCCAAGTTGCTTTTTAATAAAATCCACTCTAACCCAAAAAGTTACGATTTAAAGATCAATGAAGATGGGATCACAGGCAAGGATGATAAAATAAGTTTCAGACTTTACAAGAGTGGAGAAAGAGGAGCGATGGAAGTTACAATTGACGGACTCACCTTCACCAACACCACCGGAGAATGGAACAACGCAATGATAATGTTGGAAAATATTATCAAGAGAATAGATAAAGAACAAGAAAATTTTAAAATAGAACAAGCAATAGATAAGCTTAAAAAGTACCTTTCAGAAGAAAATTAAAAATTTTCAAAAAAAGTCAAAAATAATTTGGCAGGTATCAAAAAAGTTTTTATTTTTGCACTCACATTTAAACGATATGGCAAATCATAAATCAGCATTAAAAAGAATAAGACAAAACGAAGTTAGAAAAGTTCGTAACAGATACTATCACAAGACTGCTAGAACAGCTTTGAAGGTTTTAAGAAATGAAGAAGACAAAGCTGCTGCTGTAGAGCAATTGCCAAAAGTTATCTCTTTATTGGATAAATTAGCTAAGAAAAATATTATCCACAAAAACAAAGCTGCTAACTTAAAAAGCAAACTAACTAAGCACGTTAATAAACTAGCTTAATCAGTATAGTTGGCCCGTTCGTCTATCGGTTAGGACCTCAGATTTTCATTCTGGTAAGAGGGGTTCGACTCCCCTACGGGCTACAAGACTTAATTACTACTAACCGGGTAATTAAAATAAGAGTTGAAACTTATAAAAACAAAAATACTAACCCTGTAATCTAATTACAGTTTGGTAGATGGCCCGTTCGTCTATCGGTTAGGACCTCAGATTTTCATTCTGGTAAGAGGGGTTCGACTCCCCTACGGGCTACTTAGCTTCTAATCGAAGTATTTAAAACCCTGCAAATTGTATGATTTGCAGGGTTTTGTCGTTTATAGTGGTTTCAAAATATTCAATTATTATCAATAAAAAAGTGAGCTTTTCAGTGAGTACTTTAATCAGTCTTACTTACTCACTGGAAATGACATAAAATATTGATAATTAACATGTTGACTACACTAACATCTTGATTTAGGTTCGCTGCAAGGCTAATTTTGTTTCACCTAAATTATTGAATCATGAGTACACATTATTCCTTGCTCTTCTACCTGAAGAAACCGAAAAACTATGTTAGCGGCCCAAAATCAATCTACATGCGTATTACCGTTGATGGTATACCCAAAGAAATTTCCACAGGTCGTGAATGTGATCAGTCCCGTTGGAACTCAAAGGCCAACCGTACCAACGGCACCAAAGAAGAAAGTAAAACCCTTAATGCCTATCTCGATACCCTTGAACATAAGATGGCAGATTGCCATCATTCTCTTGTAAAGGACGAGTCAGAAATTTCCTCCGAAATACTAAAATTAAAATTTCTGGGTAAAGACAGTGAAAAACACTATCTGATCAGCGAGTTTTTAGACCATAATAAAAAAATGGAAGCCCTTATAGGAAAAGGGTATAAATCTAATACCTTAAAAGGGTATAAGACAACTAAAGGACACTTAGCAATGTACCTGAAAGAAAAACTTGGCTTAACTGATATTGATATTAAAAAAATAAATCTCGCCTTTATCCTGGGATTCGAATTTTATTTACGTTCCGATATGTCATGCTCCGAGATCACAACAGCGAAGTATATTAAACATTTTCGAAAAATTATCAACTTGTGCCGAGCTCATAAATGGATTATTGATAATCCGTTTATATTTTACAAAAATAAAGCGAAGCCAACAGAAAAAGAATTTCTTACCCAAGACGAGTTGGAAAGAATTGAACAAAAAGAATTAAAAATTAACAGAATCGACCATGTCCGTGACATTTTTGTTTTTTGTTGCTATACAGGTTTAGCCTACATCGATGTTAAACAATTACAGGTTTCCGACATAGCCAAAGGCGTTGACGGAAACCTGTGGGTACTTACCAATCGTGAAAAAACCGAAACAAACTCAAATATCCCACTACTGCCACAGGCATTAAATATAATTAACAAGTATGTTGACTACCCGCCATCTGCTTCTAAAGGGTTAGCTCTACCCGTGCTAAGCAATCAAAAAATGAACAGTTATCTAAAGGAAATTGCTGATCTGTGTCAAATTAATAAGGAGATAACATTTCATAAAGCACGCCACACGTTTGCCACCACAGTCACCTTATCAAATAATGTTCCGATCGAAACAGTTTCCAAGATGCTTGGACATACCAATATTAAGACTACACAACATTATGCTAAGCTTTTAGATACCCGGGTTGGAAGCGATATGCAAATATTACAGCAGAAATTGAAACTTCAACAAGATCAAACAAACGATGACACTAATAAAAATTGATAATGCTCCTGTGTCTTATCCTGTTATTAAGCGAATTAGCAACTAATTAAAAAAAAATCCAGAGACAACTATCCCTGGATTTTTTTTTGGATCGTGGACCATGGAAAACGGTGGATGTATCGGTTATAAATTGAAAGCCTGATAATGAGTTGCCCGACTATTATTAAATGTTTTTGCTATTTGTAACTATAATAAACCTAAATCGGCTTCCATTAACAGGATGCCATGATGGAATATATTCAATATATCCATACTTTACCAGTTCAGAAAGAAACTTATGGTAACTAACAATGTTACCTATCCGCGAAAAATGCATGAGCTTCTTACGGCTGGTGTAAAAAAAATCCGATGGTTTATCACTATTTTGATAGTATAACAACGCCATCAGCAACGCAACATGATAAGATGATAACTTTTCATCATCACCTATGCATCTTATTAGTTTCGCGAAAAAAGAATCCAAACTATCCATATAAATGTTCTATTTATCTCCGTTCATCAGTTTTTTAAGGTCTTCAAGACGGTAATACATGCTCCCGCCAATTTTTCTGTAAGGCAGTGTACCGTTGATCCTCAAATTTTGTAAGGTTCCCGGTGACACTTTCAATATTTTACGTACTTCACTACTCTTAAGCCATTCCCGATCGACATCCGATTTCATCTTCCCTTCGATAACTTCCCTGATCTCCTGGACAATCTCCTTTTTAAATTTCAGCAGATCTTCACGCGTTATAATTGCTATTTCCATGTGTAGTAAGTATTTATTTAAGGTACAAACCTTAATGATTACTGTAATTCCCTAACATTTACCCTATCTCCGGCAACTGCTACTCGCAAATATATCTCACAAAGTTTCCAATTCCTGCTAACTGGTATTGAGTGACATCAGATGGCTTTCAATGGCTTTAAAGCATTCATTAGCTTACCGCATTAACATCAATTTATTTTACTACTGACTCTAGCCTATACAGAGGACTCAAAGTTTCTCTAATAAAACTGCCTAAATTAACCTAACATGTTTTAAATTTGACACAAACTTCAAAATATAGAAAATGGGAAGATTTGTGATCTCTAAGAGATTCAATGGTGAGTATCAGTTTAATCTTAAAGCTTCAAATGGTCAGACTATTTTGGTAAGTGAGGGCTATAATATGAAATCTTCATGCTTGAATGGTATAAATGCAGTAAAGCAGAATTCGCAAATGGATGAACGTTTTGAAAGAAAAACCTCTAGCAACAGCAAGTACTATTTTAATTTAAAAGCAATTAATGGGGAAATAATTGGTACAAGTGAGATGTATGAAAGTTCTTCTGCAAGGGATAATGGGATAGAATCTGTGAAAGTAAATTCTCGTACTGCTTCAATAGACGATTTTACCTCATGAGTGAACCATTAACTATAGAAGCACATGCTATTCCCGTCGTTAACGTAAAGCTGTTGATTGACACCAATATCTATTTAGATTTTTACCGTAGTAATAAAGATTCAATTCAATTACTTAGCGAGCTTTCGAAGCATTTTGACAAAATCGTTCTTACGGACCAGATCGTCATGGAATTTGAACGTAACAGGGAGGTCGTGATAAAAGCCTTGAAGAAAAGCTTTGAATCAGAATCGGATCTTGAAAATATTTCTAGCGCATATTTACAAAATTTGCCAGAGTTCGCAGCATTGGTGTCGGCTCAGAAAGATTATCGAAAACGTCGTAATGATGTGATTGCAGCAATTGACACTATTCTTGAATCCCCAGAGAAAGATCCGGTTTACGCTTTTTTTGCAGATATGGTCAGCGAATGCAGGAAAAATAATGCTATATTAAATACTACGGATGAAATTATCCAAAAAGCTCAAAAAAGGAAACTTGTTGGAAATCCACCTACCTCTTCAGGGTTTTCTATTGGTGATGAAATTAACTGGGAAATTGTTCTCACAAATGTTAAAGAAAACATTATTCTTATCGGAAGGGATAATACTTATACGACAAACTTTTCTTTCCTAAAAAGAGATTTTCATCTCAATACCGGCTGTTTAATTACAAAGCTTACCAACAGCATTACAGAAGCCTTAAAAGAAATAGGTATAGCTATGACTGCAGAACTAGAAGAGGTTGAACAGAAAATGCTCGGTGAATTAAAAGCTTATAATGAATTCTGGAAGCATCCATCAAAGGATGAACCAAGTGAGGCTGGCGCATGACTTCCTTTCATATGAAAACAAAGAATGGGCGTTTCTTCTGAAATACCCATTCACTAATTTTCCAACTTTTTTCTTACCTTTTCTTCTGCAATCCATTTACCTAGAAACTCATTCAATTCTTTAATATAATTAATAGCCTCTTGTCTGCCTTTCATTTCTCCGACATGCCAACCGAATTTCTTACCAACCTTAAGTTATCAGGTAAGTCTATTTTTAAATCAGTAGTAGATCAGAATCTATTGTTTTCGATCTTATATAAAAAGCCGGTAGTCATAGGTGTTTCCTTCAAACCGTGATAATAGTTTTCCGATTCTGGCTATCTGATTAGACGAATCAATTGTTGAAGGAAGTTTTGAATACAGATCGAGCGAATTCCAATTCATTTTCGTTAAACCTAAGATTTCAGATGCAATAACATCAATATTAGATTCCCCATAATGCTTTGTAATCTTTATTGGTGAAGGGATGCTTCTCCCTCCTAAATAAAATTTAAAATTTGGTTGTCGAACCGATGGTACGATTCCATGGGTCCACAAAAGTGCAGTATATTTATTTGTTACAATACATGTACCTCTTGAAATAGGAAATTTATCGACTTGAAGAGAGCTATTGTAGACATTCATTGCTACAAATCTTGCGTCTGTTTCATAGTTGATTTCAATTAAATCTATTTTTTTAATCCCTGCTTTGCTAAGACTGCTTTTTATTCCATTAATTTCGTCTTCAGTAAATCTAGTTCTTTTATGAATAACAACTCTTTCTGGCAGTGTATCCATTGATTGATAAAATAGCTCGCGTATTGAAACGCCAAATTGGAAGGCATCTTTATAAGAGAGATAAGGGTTATTTTTCCTGTCTAATGTGTAATCATCAATTTTTGAAAGCCTATATTTAAGGCCTTGCCCATTCGAATCATAGATATGGCTGCAGCCAATAACAATTTCCGACCGCCCTTTATTTTTTGAAATACTATATCCTATCCCTGCATAAGCCGTCTTTCTTTCTTGATTATTCAGAATCCAAGGTGTACGCAAAGATTTCACATAAAATGACAGTGATAACCACCAGTAAATTTGGCATTTTAGGTTATCATCCAGCGTATCCTCTCTAATTAATTGTGTTGAAATACCCCTAGAAGCAGAGAAGGCTTTAATATAATCATGAAGATCGAAGCTTTCTTCTTCATTGATAAATGTTTCGAATGGTTGCCATTCAAAAGGAATAAAAACGACAACAGTGCCCGGATTATGTGTTGAAGAAATTCTTTCGATTTTATCGGTTATTAACCTTGCAAGTTTTATTGCATTTTCATGTGTTTGCTTTGAATTATCGGCGATGAAATCAATATCCAGCCAACTCTCCTTATTTTCAAAATGTGGCACATTTATCGGGATGTTGAAAATAGAAGAGAAACCAGGGTAATCTATTAAATAATCTGGATTAATATTTTCTGTACTGTGTTTTGTTTGCAATTGGGAAAGGAATACAAATAATCTATCTGAGTATTTTTGACCACAGACAACGCTGAGATTAACTTCGTTTGAATGAATTAACCCGTTAAGATTTACATCATAAGGACGATTTTTAACCAGCCCTCTCATAGGATGGTAGTCCCTAAAGTCGGCGTCAGTTGAAAGATTTTTAAAAATCAGTTGGGGTTCCAAAAACTGGATACCCTTAAACTGTGTTTGCTTTTTATCATAATTGCCTGGTTCATAAGCACGATAATTATTGTCGACAACAGTGATCTCACCAAAAGCAGTACCGGATGAAATTTGAAACTCAAATCCCGTTCCCGAAGATGGCGGATATTCAAACTTTAGCTTTTTTACGGTACCAAAAAGAACATTATTCCATAGCCCAAGTTCCTCATCGTATTTGTTATTGTACAGTTTTTCCAATAAGCTTTTGCTAATACTTTGTTTTTGTAATCTGGTGACTTCCGTTTCAGAGACAAGATGCACAGTGGGAAGTATTGCTAGATAGCCAAACTGGGAGTTTCTATCAAATTGAAGGGACAAGTAGATAGCCTTGTGAACAGCTATTTCCCCGTTTTGTCTCAGAACGTCCTTAATCCATAATTTATCTTTAAAATTTGAATCGACATTTCGCGTGTTACAAAACTGCTTTAAAATAGCATTTAGCATCAAAGCCCTGAAATTCCCGACATTCTCAATGTCAAAACGTGAGATTGGCTCCCTTTTTATTTCAGATTTGAGATATGGTTTAAAAACAGAACTGATTGCACTTAAAGTTCCCAGTGCATATACCTTACTTTTAAATGGTACCGCGGATATGTCTTTATCTTTAGTTAACGTTTTTAATAAGTCCCAAGGTTTATTTTCCTTATAATCTACTTCAAATTGAAACACTTCTTTTGGAAAAATTACCGGATGCAGATTGCTTTTGATATATTTATCGGCTTTTTGGGTGTTCAGACTGAATTCTGTTCTCACACTCTCTACCTCATCAGCTGTCTCTAAAGCCTTTTGTACCTTTTCCGTTAAATCTTGGTTGTCTTCAAAAATGGTCTTTGTCAAATGGATTAGCGTCTTATCGAAACCATCCGTTGAAATGTAATAGGCTTCTCTCCCCTCTCTCCTGATAGTAGTAATAAGTTCATTTACTTCATCGTTTATTTTTTCGCCATAACCGCACCAGTATAGCCTACCGGAACCACGTTTGGAAAAAGCATTTTTTAGTGTAGACATCAAAGAAACATCCCTCCCACTGTAACCGATTACTATTAGGTTTTTATCCGCGTGATAATTAGCCAATTGCTCTTGAAAGAGATCATTCTGACTGTCAAGCTCTTTATCCGTATTCTTCAACGTAGAATACTTGTAATCACCATGTAGCGCTATACATAAAAGTTCTTTTGTACTTTGATTTCTCACTATACGGTCAGAATTATCTAGGGTTATTTCGATTGGAACAAGATTATTTTGATGCGCTGCTCTCACTGTTAATCCATCAAAATTTGTCGTCCAAACAGCTTTTACAATTCCTTGTTCCCCCAATAAACATAAGAGTTTATATCCTACATAGGGCTCCTTATAATCAATTAGGCTTAAGAAATATTTTCTCCTGTCTTCAGCAATTGGATACGCCTTTTCAGCATAAAATGAATATTCTTCGGCAGCATCGATCACAGGGTAACCGCCTTGATTATCTAACCAGGTTTGAATACTTT
The DNA here is from genome assembly GCF_001648155.1 of Chryseobacterium glaciei. Lineage (NCBI taxonomy): Bacteria > Pseudomonadati > Bacteroidota > Flavobacteriia > Flavobacteriales > Weeksellaceae > Chryseobacterium > Chryseobacterium glaciei. The sequence goes on from NZ_CP015199.1 coordinate 1,566,569, forward strand.
TTCTAACAGCTTCATTTCTGTGGTTCTTATAAAAATCCGCTGCATTTATGTTTTTTGAAATGTAAATATCTTTTTTCCACTCCCATATACAATCATAGGCCGATTGGATGCCGGAGCTTATTGAGGCTCCCGCCCCTAATAAAAATGAATGGGGAACATCAGCATTCCTTTTGATAGACCTTAAAAATGCATCATAATCGAGCGTTAAACTTTCTGTCATTAATTTTATTGTATTTTTTTAAAATATCCATTATTGCGTATTTGCATCATATATCTTGGTAGAGCGAACTATTGCAATTTACAAAAAATAAAAACCAGCACTACCATATGAAATTTATCTAAAACAGCTGTTTTCAAATAGTGTGTTATAAAATGTCCCATTATCATTTTTCCTTATTTTTTATAGTCACCCGATGATGTATCCATTGATCAACATGCAATAGCAGGGCGCAATCACCATCGTTGTTCCACACATTACTATTTAAACCCCAGTAAAAAAAATATGACGTAGAGCCATTTGGATTTACTGTACTACTTTCATTTCCCTTTTTTGTGTACAGCACTATATGGTCATTCTTTTTAACTTTTTTATCTGGGAACCAGTAAGGGTGGCGAACTTTATTTGAGACTTGCCCTTGTACGGTATATGTAGTATCCATAACCAGATACTCCCCGATGTCTGTATCCTCAGTAATGTCTAAAACTATCCTTTCGTCATTATGTCCGTGATCAATAATTTTCGTGATTTTAATTTTCATAATTACAGTTTATGTTTTTGGTTGACAGCTAATTTATGCAAAAAAGATTGCGAAACCTATGCTGGTTTTTACGGGTTTCCGTAATACATTAATCTTTCAATGGAATGTTTTGAAGCTTCATTCGTTGATGTAAAAAAGAAAAAAAGAGAAAATATACACAACGAATTCAGTACTAAAATGATGCACTCTTTCTGACCACATTTTTGACCATTTCCTTAATGTTCATTTTCATTGCTTCCCCTTTATTTTTTTTAATAGAAAGAACGGGTATGCTGTTTTTGTTCCATTTCAAGAGCAAAGGTATTTCCGTGTTCTTAACGCAGGTGAAAGTTGACTCCTAAAGGATTTGGCAAAAAATCTCCACCCATGCGGGTCGTATTTATTTCCCAAAAACTTGCACCTCCTAAACACTAACCTTTCTTGCTCGTGAAACGAAACAAAGCATACTCCGGCTCTTTAGACGAATAAAAAAAATGTCAGAAATGAAAAATACAAACATTGGAAATGGTAACAGAGTGAAACGAAACAGCACCTCCTCTCATTACCGAATAAATCAGAAAAAAAATCAACTCGAAATTCAAAAAACCAAAATACAGAAATCATGAACATTATCGGAAGACTGACACAGGATGCACAGGTACGCACAGTGTCTAATGACAAACAGGTAGTTAACTTTTCAGTGGCTACAAACGACAGCTACAAAAACAAACAGGGCGAACGCGTAGAGCAAACGACTTACTTCGACTGCGCATACTGGCTAAGTGCCAAAGTTGCAAAATTCCTTTCCAAAGGTACATTGGTGGAGCTTTCAGGCAGGGTATCGGTAAGGTCGTGGCTAGGAAAGGATGGCGAAGCACACGCAGGGCTCAATTTCCATACCTCAAATATAAAATTCTATGGAGGTGGCAGGGATTCAAAACCTGCCGATGCTTCCCCAAAGGCAAAAGACAGCAAGGCTACAAACAAGGGTGAGGATGATGACCTGCCGTTCTAACGCGCACTAAATCAATTCAACAATAATCATTTAAAATATTACATCATGGCACACAATTTAAATTTCAACGACCAAACAGGTAAATATTCATTTTTTTCTGTGCAACAGAAAGCATGGCACGGATTAGGGCAGATTGTAGAAAATTATCCCACAAGTGAAGAAGCCATCAAACACGCAGGGCTTGACTATGAAGTCATTAAAGCACCTTTGTTTACCAAAGGCGGTACAATGTCCATAGACAACAACGGAGAAATCAAGGAATCTTCCAACATCTTGCTACCAAATAATTTTGCAACTCTGCGCACCGACAACAATACCGCATTGGGTGTGGTGGGCAAAGATTATCACATCGTGCAGAACAGGGAAGCCTTTTCTTTCTTTGATGCCATTGTAGGCGGTGGTGACGGGATTCTCTACGAGACAGCAGGAGCATTGGGCAATGGGGAACGTATTTTTATAACCGCCAAACTACCCGACTATATCCGCGTTGGCAATGGCGATGACGTGACCGAGAAATATATCTTCCTGACCACCTCCCATGATGGTAGCGGAAGCATCACAGCCGCATTTACCCCTATCAGAATCGTCTGTCAGAATACCCTTAACGCTTCCCTGCGCAGTATGTCGAATGTTGTGCGCATCAAACACACCGCAGGGGCTAAACAACGTCTGGAAGATGCCCATAAAGTAATGGGGCTCGCCAAGAAAATGAGCATCGAGTTAGAGGGAATTTTTAACCAATGGGCGAAAGTAAAGGTTAATGACAGAGAGGTAAAAAAACTGATCCAGTTGGCACTCTGCCCGAATAAGGAAACCCTGCAACACCTGCAAAACGGTAATGAAGACGAAATCTCCACGGTTTTCAAAAACACCGTAGAAGATGCCTTCGCCTACGCTATGCTGTCCGATACACAGCAAATGGAAACCACAAAAGGAACTTTGTTTGGAGCCTACAATGCCGTGACAGGCTACTATCAGAATGTACGCAGTTACAAGGACAGCGAAGCAAAGGTACAATCCATTGTAATGGGCGGTACAGCGCAGGGAAAAGCACAAAAAGCATTTGAACTGTGTACAGCTTTTAAAGTGGATGGCGCAGAAATATTCAACCTTAATTAAGTAACAATGGGCTACCGCTTTGGTGGTAGCCTTTTAAAAATAATCTTTATGACCACTGAACAATTGAAAGAACAGTTTCTAGGACTTTTGACCATTAATTTGCCAAATTCCGAAATCGTGCTATTATTCAATAAAGCTATTGAAAGCGGTGCTTTGGATTACGAAAATGAGGAAGAAGATAGTTACAGGACAGCCAAGATTATATATCATGCTATTCTGTGTAAAATGGCTCAACATTGGAAACCCTTAGACCCTATAAATCGCTGTGATTCTGAAAAACTTAAACGCTACCTCTAATCTAAAAAACAAGAAAATGAAAGCTCTAGAGAGAATGAACAACGTAGAAAAAGGAAAATTCCTTGCCGACTTATTGCCCGAAGAATTGCCCAACATAACCCGATTTATTGAACAGGAAATACAGGGTTTCATGAAAAGTGAAGACCATAACAAAAGTATTTGGAAAGGAACTTTAATAACCGCTGATTTTTGGTACAGTCTTGTGCGGAATGTCGAAAAGGCTATACAAAAATGCGGTAGCAGACTGCACAAAAACCACCGATGGTTTGCCGACCAGTTATTTGATGGTTACAATGCGCTATTCACCATTCACTGCCTTATAGAATATGCTACAAAAGCAGAGTGTAATCACAAGCTCAAACAGGGAATACATTTCCTTTTCAGTGAAGCAAAGCTGATTCAAACAACCACAAATTAAATCAACAGGCATGAAAATAACAGATTTGAACGGCTTCGAAATCGAGATCACAGACCTTAAAGAAGCCATTAAACAGGCAAAGAACTTTAAAGATTTACACCATGTCCCACCCATCCCAAGTGATAAAGAGCAACAGGAATATTGGAAAGATTTATACGAAAAGTTAGTAACGCTAAAATCAAAAATACGGGCATGAGCAATTTAGCAGACAAAACAGAATATAGGGCAATATCCATCATTTCAAAAATGGTCAAAGACTTTGAAAGACTGCACTATTTGAACATGACCAAAAATGATGACGCGGATGCCTGTAAGGCTAGAAATCTTTTGGAGGGCATTATTCAAAGCAATGGCTACAAGCTAAACTATAAACGCATTGGCAACAGACCACTATTAAAAAATCAAGATGATGGCTCACGAAAATAATAATGATTTCGCAGATTGGCTTTATAACAGGTACGTGGAAGCCCTACGAAAAAACGATACTATACGGGCGCTAATTTTTTTAGACGTAATGAGCCAATATTTCATTAAGGCACTTACCCAAAGAAGGTTCAGCAAGCAAAAACGCTACACGGGTAACCTGCTAAAATCCATTGAAAAAGCCCATAAAAATGGCACAGCCAACAAGCTCGCCCTTGTAGGAGAAGAATGGCAACGCGAATTCCAAAAAGCAATGGCAGACTACGAAAAAAGTCTCCGTGAAATGGACTTTGACGAAGAAACTATTACAGAATTAATAATTGAAAAAAAATGCAACTATGGAAACAACTAATTTTTTCAGACAGATAGCCCAAATGGACATTAAAGGTGACCTAAATATCACCATAAAACAGGGCTCAGAAAGCAATTGGATAGTATCGGTACTGCTCAATAATGAGCATTGTGACGACAACGCAAAAAACCTCATTGTACCCTGTACCCTTAGAGGAACAGCGGAGGAACTGGACGAGGATTTTTTTGGAACCATTACCTCACCACTAGAGAGGGCATCGGGTCTAATGGTCAACATGGAATCCTATATGAAGCAGTTAGAGGAAGCTAAAAAACACTCTGCAATGGAAAACGAAAAAGCCGATAAAGAGAAAAAGGAAAAAGAGGGAAAGGATAAAAAATTTCAGGAAGCCATGTCAAAATCAACAGACCTCGAAAAAGAAAAGAAATATAAGGAATCATGGACGGCACTTCCAAAAATTACAGATTTTCCTGACCAAGCAGAAGCTATCCGCAAACGAATGTCAGAACTTGAAAAATTTCTTGCCCCTAGCCTATTCGGTGAATAAAACAAAATTTAATTTAAATCAACCATCATGTTACTAGCAACACACCTCGAGAGAGTATTTATACTCAAAGACAAAGGACAGGAAATTAAACTGACCGACCCCGAACCGAAATGGAGCGCAGATGCGGTATTGAATTTTTACGCTAATACCTACCCCATCTTAACAACTTCCAAAATATCCAACCCAAAAATAAAAGATGATACCGTAGAATATCATTTTGAAAGCGTAATGGGGACAAAAGGCTAAAACTAAAACCACAAAGCAATGAGCTATGCACAAACATATCCTATTGGGGAAACTAAAAATACCCGAAGAAAAACGGCAAAAACAACTTCACCGACAGTTGACCGAGTTCGCCCACCAGATGAAAAGGACAAAAGATTCTGGCGAAATCCAAAAGGACAAACTAAGGTCTGTTCCCATCAGCCAGCTTCCAATGGTTTTCTGAGAACAACATTCCTGCCAAGGCTGAAAGAAACAGAAACTGTACCACCCTGTCAGAGAATTATCCTAAAAATGGAAATGGATTTTTACAAGTCCCTTTCTCAAATGGCAAAGCATTACGACGTCGAACCTAGACCTACAAATGATTTTGAATATCCTTACAATATGGCGTTTGCCTTATCAGACATTGAGCAGAAACTCAAAAACAAAGTCATTCATTGGGATGCTGTCCGATTGGTACAGGATAAAAAAAAAACCTATTTTATCAGCGAGGAACGATATAAGACAGGCTCAACACTCTATTATATTCCTGTTGTACCACTCTATACAATGCTTAAAGATAAGAGCAGAAAAAAAATAGCCAACCTAATTTTATCGGTTTTTAGCTACCTGTACCATATAGCTGATATCCCGTATTATAGACAGGAAAACAGTTACCTGTATTGGCAATATGAAATGCTCACAGATTGGGTGGAAGAAGACGAAGAAAATGACGATACCGATCATTACAAATTGGAACTCCAACAGGCAAAATCGATTGGTGATGCAATGGAACAAAAATTATTCAATCCTATCAATTTGCAAAGGTTTGAACAGAGAATAAATACTATAATCCCCAAAGATGAATTTGAGGGTGAATGCCTAAAAATGGCTGTTGAAGCGTATCAGCTCTATCAAGAATATCCTAGTGCAGGTATTTTCAGAAATGCACAACGTTCGGCTACTGACCCCGAAGAGGAAGACGAGAATGGATACGAAGATGATGAAAACAGGCTTACAATGGATAAATACATCTCTTTTTACGCAGACAGTAAAGGTTCGCTCTCCGATAATCTTTATGACACCGTCAACAATGAATTTAACGAATACGGAGAAATACAGGAACCCGCCATAAGCAAATGCTTTGACGGAAGACCCATAACCGATAATACCCTTGATTTTGAAATCCGCCTTTTTACATTATTGGATAATCTAATTTACCTGTTGAACAATTATAAAATCAAAAACAATGAATAATCTAACAGACATTACTGAGAATTTTGGAGCATTATACCACCCGAAATCGGCATTGGTGTTCTATGAAACAGATGGAGTGAACAAACATGTATATGTAGAGCATTTCGATATGGATAAAAATGGCACTCCTGTTAATGCCCATCCCCTAACGGTGAGAGAAGCCAATCAGTTGGCAAAATCATTAAAGACCGAAAACAAAGAAAATCAGGCATTCCTGCAACCCAAAGGAATATTACCAACCAATGTACTGCAAATTAAGCCCTCCGAGAATGGTAATGTGCTATGGTTTACCAAAGCGCAGGAACGCCAATTATATTTTATAGAAAAATTAGGAATTCCCAATGGTAAAGCCAATATCCCGCCATTACTCTGGTTTGCGACCAAACACGGATTAGCCATCTATGCGCTTAAAACCAATCAAAGACCCAAAAACGGCACTCCTCTATACCACGCCCCTTTCTTGAATATCTACGAACATGGCAATGTTTGTATGGGGACTGTTAATGTCGACATCAAAAAATCGGCTTCATTGGAAGAGTTTATAACCGCATGGGAAAACTATTTTTTTAACTCTTATTTCAGCCATTTGGTGCAAAGCCACAATCCCATCAAGGGAAATTGTGTCAGCCTTTGGAAAAGGCTCGTTAAAACAAATGAGCCTTTTCCAAAAGAAGTATTGATAACAAACAGAACAAAAATTGAAACCTTACTACGATGAATACCGAAAAAACAAAAGTCCACTTTACGGACGATTATCTAATCAATCCCACCAACCCCATTGAAGTAAATCTTATTGGTGCAGGTGGCACAGGCTCACAGGTACTCACTGCATTATCAAGAATGAACCACGCCTTAATCCAGCTTGGTCACGCAGGATTGTCTGTAAGATTATGGGATGATGATTTGGTTACAGAAGCCAATTTGGGCAGACAATTGTTTGCAGAATGTGAATTGGAATTATATAAATCCACCACGCTAATCAACCGAACCAATCGTTTCTTCGGAACGAACTGGAAAGCGGAAACCGTGAAATTTCAAAGGAATGAACTAGGAAAATTTCCCGAAAATTCACTGGCAAACATTTACATATCCTGTGTTGACAGCGTAAAGGCTCGATTTGAATTGGCTGAAATATTGAAAAATTTAAATAACAGGCAAGCTTATAGAAATACACCCAAGTATTGGTTGGATTTTGGAAATAATCAATATTCGGGGCAGGTTATCCTCTCTACCATTGAATACATACGGCAACCCAATTCGGATAAATATGATACGGTAGCCGATCTTCCCTTTGTTACCGAAGAATTTGGCGACCTGCTAAAACAGTCCGAAATAGAGGACGATACGCCAAGCTGTTCTTTAGCGGAAGCATTGGAAAAACAGGATTTATATATCAATTCTTCCCTCGCTCAAATGGGTTGTTCTCTTTTATGGAACTTGTTCCGCAATGGAATGACCGAAAACAGAGGGTTTTTTCTTAATCTAAAGGATTTTCGTTCACAACCTTTAAAAATCTAAAAATTCAAGCCCGAAAATATCGGGCGGCGCAAAGACAAGCACTCACGCTGTTCGTGGACGTCTTTGCGCGGAAAATCGGTGCAACACCATTCGGTCATATTCCCCACTTTGCACCTGAATATGACCGAATACAGTTGCGGTTCATTCCGGGGATATTTCTTATATCCCGATATCACATTTATCTTATCTATGATGAATTACCAGTTATCTATTTATTCGCTACGCTATCACCTCTTCTGGTTTTTCTGTTATTGGTTGAATTAATTTATTGAAATTAAAGTACGTTATCGCAACCGTATGAATACAGTACAATCATTAATTTTGATATTCACTTTCCCACTTAGCAATCGACGTGCATTATAATCTTATCAGTTTGGAAATGAAAGCGAGATCACATGTCGATACCGAGAGTTTAACCCCTGAAGGATATTCTAAAGTTATCTGAGTCTGTACTTCTTCAGATTTTGGCAAGAATTTCTCAAGTTTTTCCTCCTGTCTAGTGAGTTCTTTGAGTTTAGTGCCGACTGCAATATTCTGCGCAGGCGCAACACTCTGCTTACTCAGTACATCAAAATCTCTTCCTGATAAGACCGTGATTTTCTGAAGTTCCCTCCTCCTGCCGCCACGGTAGGTAATTCTTCCGGGAACAATCCCACTCATGGGAACATCGGTCGGTTTATCACATAAGATTGAATCTTTTCTAAATTGCTTCTCGTTAAAAAAAACTTCAGAAAGCAAAGGGTTTTCTTTAGTAATGGTAGGCTCTTGGACGATGCCGCGTTTCTTTTTTTCTTCAAAGAGGTATTTTGCATACTGTCGGGGTTGAAAGTCAATCAACCAGGCCAGCAGTTCAAAATTTTTCTCGCTGGTCTTGATATCCTTTTTTAGAAAATTGTAGAGTGCCTTGAACTTATCGGGATCGCATCTTCTAATGGCTGATTCATGTAACTCCCCGTTATTTGGACGTCCAAGAAATGAGGTAAGTATGCGAAGATCCGATTTATTACATCCATCATTGAAAAGCATTAAGCATTCATTTCTAAGACGAGCGACGGTGGGGTGGGTTAAATTTATCGATAGCCTTCCCAGTTCACGTTGGGTTTCATAAAATTTGCGTACTTCAGCCCTGTATTGTTCTATCATCATGTTCCGTAATTAAGCGTTAAATAAATTTTTTAATCCTAATTTACAAGATCGACCTTGTATTTATAACTAGAACAATAAAAAAATGATGTAACAACAGTTCCATATTAAAATATCAGAATTAAAAATACCTAAGATCAATGAATGGTTTTCAATTTGGATCTACCCTATTTGCTTTCTCTCAGCCTTCACCTCTGAGTACTTAAACTCCAACCCTGTGGAGCTTGACTTCGCATAAAATTATATCTTTGATGAAAGGCCAAAACAGTTAGCCTTAATATACCAAATAAACCTATACCAGCCTGGATGCTGGGCAAAATATAATTTGAGAAAAGAAAAAGACTTTATAACATCATTCAAAAAAAACAATATCAGAAAATACGGAAAACCGTAATTAAATATAAAATATAGTTTTCATCTTCGGGACATATGGAAAAGGAAATCAACATCACATTAACAGAACGCCAAGCCAGGGCGTTAGCTGACGGTCTTTATTCACTGATTCAACAATTGGATGAACTTTATGAACAAAATAAAATAGATAGAACAAAGCAATCCGCTGATATTTTAGAAGAAATCCGCAATGATGTTTTAGGAAAGATCTTTACTGAATAGAATATTAAATAACATAAGAGGGTGATAATAGATTTATTGTACACCCTCTTGCCAATCTATCAACTTATAAAACATACATTGGAACTGTAGTTTTAAACACATAAAAATAAATTAATCTCCAAAAAAATACAACGTGTTCAAATTTTACTCAGTACCAAGTATACATCTTATAGACAACCTTTTGGGCTCTCTGGCAAGCATCAAGTTTTCTTCCGCATTCAATTTAAATGATCCATACGAATTAAAATTCAATTTGGATATTGATCCTACCGACCATGGACACCGAGAAGAGTATTTCAAAAGACATCCATCCGGCACAGAGAAAGATTTTTTATCTTGGCAGAAGCATGCAATAACACACGATGGCTACAGTTGGTATGCAGAACAGGAAATAAGAAATGGTATCGCACAGTCAATTACCTTATGTTCTTTCACCCAAGGCAATACAAATAACCTGATGTGGTCGCATTATACAGCTAACCATGAAGGCATTTGTATACAGTATCATGCCGGACTGTTTGAATTTTTCAAAAAACAAGAAGGGTTCTTAAGATCCGGAGCTGTAAGCTATTCTGATAAACCGCCAACAGTAAAAGGCTTAGATAAACTCAATATTATGGCCGAAAAGATAATGTTCAATAAACAATCCGAATGGAAATATGAAAAAGAGCATCGCGTGATTTTGCGAAGTACTAACAATACTGATTTTTTACCAATTGACCGAAAATATATCAAGGCCATCTACATTGGTTCAAGAGCTCAAAGTGATATAGTAAATAGAATCCTGGAGGTTTGCCGGGATACTGATATTAAAGTGTACTATGGTATAACGATGGGTAATACTTACGAAGTGAGCTTTAGGGAACATAAAGAGGGCTCAGGATATATGAGGGCTTTTTGGGAATAACCTATTATGCTGTATTACTCACTTGCGTTCTCAGCCTCAGCAATATCCTCCAGCCTCTTCTTTATAAAATCTGTAGGACGAATGCCATTGATATCCCGAAATAATTCCGAAAAATTGTTCCTTGAAGCGATTCCGCACTCCTCCGCCAGTATTTCAATTTTATAATGCAGATATTTTTTGTCATTATACAGTTTATCAGTAATGTAACCAATACGCAGCTCAGTGAGATACTTATTAAAATTTATGCCTCTGTATTCGTTCACCACATGCGAAAGATACCTGTAGTTTGTGCCAAACTTAGCTGCTAACTTATGCAGGGTCAACCCACTTTCAAGGAAGGCCAACTTTTCCTCAAAGTCCTTTAGTCTGTGTAAAAGTTCATCCACTTTTTTTCTCTCAATATCAAGTTTATGATCTGCTTTTGTCCTTTCATCTTTGCCATCTAGATTTCTACCCGTAAGGATCTTCTGCTCTAAAAGCTTGTACTTTTCGCTGATCTTCTTTTCTGTCCTAAGCCTAAAAAACATGATTATCCCAAGAATAACAGCAAGGCTTGCCAAAACCCAGATGATCCAGATGCCTGCCGCAATCCTCTTTTCCAATCGCGACTTGCCCTCTAGCAAGGCATTGGTATCATATTCCCGATGAATTTTGGAAGACAGATATACAAAATCACGCCCGATAACCCGATCGGCTTTCAAAAGTTCTTTGGTATAATACAGCTCTTTTTTGTACTCCCCTTTCCGTTTATAGTGATCGATCAACAACTCATAGTTTTTTCGTAATTCAGGCAAAATAAAGTCGTGCTTTTGAAAAACTGAATCTACTTTTTGAAAATACCCCATTGCATTATTCATATCACCCATCTCCATATATGATTTTCCAATATAGGAATAGCAGACCGTTACCCAGGCAAAATCATTGACACTGGCCATGGAAGCTATGGCGTTTTTTAAGGAGTTTATGGAATTTCGGTAATCTCCCGCGCTAAATTGATGAATCCCCTTTTCTTTCAGAAAATAACCGTATTCCTGTCTAAAATCCTTATCCCCGATCGTGAGGGAAAGTCCAATATTTGTAAGGGAATCTGTTGATTTAGGGCGACCTAAGTTCCGGTAACAAACCGCCATCTGGTGGAGACTGTTGTAATATCCACGGATATTTCCATACCGCAGATTGGGATGCATAACCTTTCCTGACTCAGTCCGAAAGAAGGTATTGGTCTGTTTCAATAGAACAAGCGCTTCATCATAGTGTCCAATGTAACTTTTAACAACACCAAGAAGGTAAGCGACCTTATTCTTATAATACGGATCATCATTTTTTTTGGAGTATTCATAAGCGATCAGAAATTCATCTAAAGCGAGTTTATATTTTTTAAAATTAAAATAGTAAACGGTACCTTTTGTCAGATAAGCTCTGCCGATCAGGTTATCATCCTTTGCCAGCTTAGCTGCCCATATAGCACTGTCGGAAAAATTTAGTTTATCATTACGGCAGGCTGAATACAGTATTCCATCTTTATATCCCTCTACAAGTTTTGAATAACTTTTTTCGGTTTTTGCTTTGTCAATATACTCCTTTACTAAAGGTAATGCTGTGGAATCATTTTCAGGAAGATTTTCATATTGTCTTTTGATCAGATAGTAATCACTATACCTCTCTTTCTGTGCAAAAAGAGGCCTATTTAGAAATATCAGCAAGATAAAAATATAATGACGATATCTGATGGTCAGAAACATGGTGAAGTTTTCCCTACAAAATTATGAAAATTCACGCAATTGGGAATGAGGGAACCCTCATTTACAAAAAGCTACCACAAAAACACTTAAAAAATTATAAATCAATCATTTAAACATGCACTAATTAATGCATTAGTGCGCACCAATGCATTAATTAGCCCCAACAACAGTTTTCCAGCCACGAAAACTGCTATACCTTCGATCTCAGAATTCGAATAATCCGGCCGGGATAATCTCAAAACTAATTTAACCATGAAAACGATTATCTCATCAATTTTAATCATAGCGGGAATGATAACGATGCATTCCTGTAGACAACAGGATGAAGAACAAGAGATGGATTTAAAAATCCAGGACAAGGAAGCTTTAAGCACTGAAACCTATAAGAATAGTGATAGCACCGAGGTTAATGTTCGCCTTGAAAATCCAATAGAGGGAACAATTGACACTGATCCACCACCGAAGGACCGTGACCAATGGAGAAAAGGAAAATAATAGTTGGGCTGCGAAGAACAGAACTGATCAACAAAAATCTATTGAAAACTAATAACCATGAAAACAAGAAACGTCATTTTAGAAATTATTGTTGCTCTATTAGTGCTGTTATGGGTCTATACTGCAATGAGTAAGTGGGGAAACCACCAGGCTTTTTACAGACAGTTAAGTTGGAACCCAACTACTGTAGGATACCAGGATATCTTATACTACTTTCTTCCAGGTAGTGAACTATTGGCAGCCCTTCTACTATTACTAAAACCAGTCCGAACTTATGGACTTTGGCTCTCAGCGGGATTGATGCTTGTGTTCACAGTTTATGTGTTCTATGTGATATTTATTGATCCTACAAAAGCAACCTGTACCTGTGGTGGTGTACTATCGGCAATGACCTGGAAACAGCACTTAGTTTTTAATATAAGTTACCTGTTAACAAGCTGCGCCGGAATATATCTAAACAAAAAAGATCCTAAAAATGATCACACAAATTTACTGATGAATTAAAACTAGATAGGGCGATGCCCAAGACGATCTACTATAGAATCTTTTCAATTAAAAAAATACAGATAATGATAAAATTTTGGAATTATTAATTGGGCGAAGCCGAAAACCCATAAACAGAGTAGGCAAACTAAATAACATTTTTTATCATGAAAAAATTAACAAGTATGTTAGGACTGTTAGCTGTAGCAGCAGGTCTAACGGCAGCAGTTGCTATGGCTCCTGCGCCAGAGAAATCAACAGTAAAATCAAACACTACTGTCTCAAATTACTGGTTCGATTTAAACGGTAATCGATTAAATCTTACACCAGAGGAAATTCAAGCACAGTGCGGCACTGAAGAAGTATTATGTGCAAAAGGATATGATGCAATTGATGGAGCAGGAAATCCTTCTGGCCCTCAAACTGGTTCAATCTTAGGAGAGCAAAATTAACAAAAGTGGCTCCAATGTTAAAAATTGGAGCCATTTTAAAATCTTAATTGTCTTTTAATACTAAAACTGTTTCCATCCTCTCTTCCTCAACCATTTGCAAATCATAATGCTTTAGATCTTCGTTCATTTGCTCTATATCATTAGGCAACCATCTAAACTTAAAATTTACCTTTCCCTTGTATGGCACTTCATTGAGCACAAGATAATCATCACTTGCCACATTTAGATAGACCTCCAATGCACGAAATGAAGAATTATCAAGGATATAATATCCTTTTTCTTTATAAAGACCGTTACGTTTATCTGTTTTTAACTGATAAGATTTATGTTCACCAAGTTCTTTAATAACTAAACACTTAACAGACCTTCTTTCACTGTAACTTTTTACTGCAAATGCTGCATCTAGGGTATTCCGCATTACCTTCAAAGCTACATCTCTATTGAACGCATAACCGTCATAACAGAACGAATTTGCATGGTTTATCACATCTGGTTTAGAGGCAAATGGCTTAGTATCATCGCGTACGACAGTTACAGAACGATTGTACTTTACGCTATCGTCCAATCCAAAATGAGCCGTCCAAAAGTGATCAACAAAACCCATATTTTGCAGTTTAATCCTAAATAGTCCTGTTAATTCATCCTTGCTCGCTTGTATTCGACCACTTTTTATTTGATCGTCATACTTGCTGACATATGAATAATTTAAAAAGATCTTGGGATTAAAATTATTGTACACAAGAGGGTCTGTAGGGATCGCTTCTGAAGCTGGTACGTTGCTAGCTGTTGGTAAATTTAATCTTTCTCCAGAAATTAGATCTTTTAAATATTTATCTTTCATAAATTGACTTCCAGAAACCATAGCTTTAACAACCCCATTCTTATCTATCCAAGCCTGAAAAGGTATGATATTGAAAGGGAAATATTTATAAAGAATACGTCTGGTATTGATAACAATTGGCATTTTATGCTGCTTAAAGCGCTCCGCCTGAAACAAGTCAGTAATAATTTTGCGATCTTGACCTGTAGCCATAATCACCTGAAGATCCTTTTCGTAGCGACGCTGTGTAGTATCTAAGTGTGGTATTGCCGCAAGACAAGGTGCGCAATATGTTTCAAAAAAATCAATAATGATCGCTTTTTTCCCTACAAAATCACGTAAGTTGGCACTTGGTTTGGTATAAAAGAGCATTTCTTTAAGAGCGATACTTGGAATAGTGTCTCCAATTTTCAAAGGCTTGATTTCTTGTGCTAAAGTTGATAAGCTAAAATTGGCAAACAAAATCAAAATGTAAATATATTTAGTTTTCATCTTTAATGAGTTAGTTATATCCTGGGTTTTGTATAAGATTAGGTGCTACCAAAATTTCAGCTTCTGGTATAGGGAATAATTTAGCATTAGTACTCCAACTAGGTTTGAGGGCTCCAATAACAGCATTAAGCTGGCCAGTTCGTTTTAGGTCATGCCACCTCAACCCGCTTTCTGCGAAAAACTCAAACCGTCTCTCTTTTAAAATTGCATCAATCAATGATTGTCCTGAAAGTCCCGCTAAGCTCACAAGACCAGCACGGTTATGAACCTTATTCAAATCATCTAGAGCAGTTGGATCGTTCAAATGTGCCTTTGCTTCAGCACGATTTAAGTATACCTCTGCCAATCGCAACATCATTTGACATTCCGTCTTTTCAACATTAAATCTCACTTTGTATTTATAAGGATAAGTATAGATATTTCCTGCTACCCTTTTATTGTTCATCCAACTTGTTTTCCTTTTGTCTAAAGTTTCAAAGCTATCTATCAGGGATTGCTGAAGCACATATTGTGGAATAGTTGTAACCGGTGTATTAGGTACTAAGACAGCACCTTCAGTAGAATTATTACCTTCTACATCACTAATGGCTTGCCAAACTGCTTCTGTACTTCCAATTAGGAAGACCTTATTGAGGTCTGCTTCCATTTGATACATTGGACTGCCGATTACATCATTACTTGAAACTAATGCATCGTTCCAATTACCTAAATAAGTATGTACCCTAGAAAGCATTGCCAAAACGGTAAAATAATTTGGACGGAATCTTCCTGCTGATGGATAAGCTGCCTTCAAACGGCTTTTTGATTCCGATAGATCTGCTAGCACTCTGGCAATTACAACATCTGATGGGGTACGAGGCATTTGCGCCACATTGTTGTAGTCACCTACATTTGTTACTAGAGGTACATCACCAAAAAGGGTAACCAAATTCCAATAGCAAAATGAACGCACGAAATATGCCTCGCCTAATAATTGAGCTCGAAGTTGTGGTGTGATTTGTGACTTTTCGAGTCCGCTAATACAGCTGTTTGCTATATTAATCAAATTATAAGCCTTCCGCCAAAAATTTAGGTTCACAACTGAATTGGTCGTGGATAATTTGCTGTCCTGAAATTCTATTACGGATGCGGTAGTTAGAGTAGTTTTCAATTCGTCGGAATACATCCCCAAATAAATCGTAGATCCTCCTGATGGAAAATCCGAACTTGATCCGTTTGCAAATGTAGAAAACATGCCGTTTATAGCTGCAGTGGCAGTAGCATCGGTAGTGAACACTGTTTCCGACACAACTTTATTTGAGGGAGGGTCTACCTCTATAAATTTCTTACAGCTCAAAAAAGATAACAAGACTATTGCAAGTGATATGTAAATATTGATTTTCATAATCAGTATGTAATTTGTAGACCTACAGTGTAACTTGTAAGCGCTGGTAAAACAAATGGATTTTGTGTTTCTGGATCAAATCCTTTTAACCTATTAAAGGTCATCAGGTTTTGGCCTAAGACGTAAACCCTTGCCGTTTTAACTTTAATCTTTGAAAGAAATATGTTAGGTAAATTATAGGCAAATGAAAGATTCCTAAGCCTAATGAATGACTGATCAGCATATGTATAACTTGAGGCTAAAACGTTATTGACAGCTGTTCCTGTTCCAGTAGGCATAAATTTGGGAATATCAGTAACATCACCTGGATTTTTCCAGCGACGAAGTACTAAATCAGGCTGATTAGTAATTGTTCCAGGGGGTGTGGAGAGATTATAGAACCACCACATCTCATTTTTCCCAAATTGCTTTTTAAAATCAAAGAAACATTGAAGTTCAAATCCAAAATAAGAAAACGTATTTTGCCAACCTCCATAAAATTTTGGATCAGTTTTATTAATTACATTAAAATCTGCAGTTGTGATGGTATTGCTCGCATTTGCATCAAGCAATTTGATAAGACCAGTTTGTGGATCTACTCCTAATGACACATATTTATTCAAAATATCTAATGATTGACCCACTTTATAAGTACTGTACGAGGAACTTTCAATTCCAGGAAATTCAAGTAATTTGTTACTGGGCAGAGTAATATTGAAACTACTTTCCCACTTAAATTTACCCGCTTGTATCGGACTTCCAGAGACCATCAATTCCCACCCTTTGTTTTGCACCTTTGCAGGAAAATTGGCAAGAATACTACCGAAACCAGTAATATAAGGTAGTCGATAGTTCACCAACTGGTTGCCACTACGGTTCTGAAAGTAGTTAACTGAAATTAAAAAACGCTCTTTAAAAAAGCCCAAGTCTAAAGCGGCTTCCAGTTTATTATTTCTTTCCCAAGCATATCCTGCATTGAAAAGGTTGTTAGGGATAAGTGCTGATGAGCCTTGATAAGTAGTAAACGGGGGAGACCATGTTTCAACAAATTGATAATCTCCTATTTGATCGTTACCTGTGACACCATAACTTGTACGCAATTTCCCAAAACTCAAAATTGGAAAATTTCGCATCCATCGTTCGCTAGAAAATATCCACGCCGTACCTATAGCCCCAAAATTAGAAAATTGTTTGCCTGGCCCAAAACGACTGCTGCCATCACGACGAGCAGTTAGATTTAATAAATATTTATCCCCGATATTATAATTGATCCTTCCGAATATTGCGTTGTATTTATACTTCGATTTTATACTACTGGCATCTATAATTGTAGCTGCATCAAAAGCTTCAAGCAATGCGTTACTACTATAACCAGAGCCTGATACAGATAAGGTGTTATTATCTTTTACATGAAAAGTAGTTCCAATTAATGCCGTCAGCTTACCCTTCCAAATTTTTGCAACGTATTCAATTTGTGGTTCTACGTTCCAAGAACCGTATTGATTCCGCCCGAAAATGGCAGTCGGTCCTAAAATTAATGCTGTGGGTCGTTTGGCTTCAGCAGGCGAAAGCAATTGTTCATTTGTAAACTGCTGGTTATAACCTAGCAATGCTTTGGCGGAGAGACCATTTACAATCTTATAGGAAACGTTTATACTACTTGACAAATTACTAGTTCGCATAGAATATTCTTCCTTCATAAATGCATATGGATTATCATAACTTATGCCTCCTTCGGTCCACTTAAGATTTCCATTATCGTCAAAAAATGCAGGAGTGTTAGGTGGTAAGTAAGCGTATCTACTCAAATCACTACTTGGCGCTTGATTTATGCTTGAAGTAAAATTACCCGAGAAATTAATATTGAGGCGCTCATCTGCCGATCGATGGCTGATATTAATCAATGCGCTTCCACGTTTGTTTGGTAATTTCCCCGGAAAAATACTTGTTTCATTATAATAAGTCCCACTTAATAAAAATTGGGTGGTCGCATTTCCTCCAGAAAGAGAAAGGTTGGCATTAGTAGTTTTTCCTGTACCTCCCAAAAATTCTTTTTGATAATCCATGTAACGATTTGTATCCCAAACCAATAAATCTGGAGCTGTTGTATTAGTTGGTGCCGTTCCAGCATTTTTAAAGGCCTCACGACGCATTTCTAAGTATTGCTCTGTGTTCAGCAAATCCAATTTAGTTCCAACCTTCGTAAAACCTTTGTTGACATTAGCTGTAATTTGTGTTTTACCAGCCTTACCCTTTTTGGTAGTTACTAATATTACACCGTTTGCGCCTCTGCTACCATAAATAGCTGTTGCATCGGCATCTTTTAACACTTCTATACTTTCGATATCGGATGGACTAATACTGTTAAATGGGCTAACACCACTATTCTGGTTTCCTACAGTAATTGCCGAAGAAATCAACCCTATGTTTTCATTGCCCGCGGCAAATGGTATACCATCTATTAAAATCAATGGTTGCGAGCCTTGTGCTATTGAATTCCGGCCCCGAATTTGAATATTAAATGACGAGCCAGGAACACCTGACTGTTGCGTCACGACAAGTCCTGGAACACGGCCTATTAAAGTAGCTAATGGATTTGAAACAGGTTGGCGTTCGATATCTTTTGCGGAAACCGAAACAACTGAACCTGTATTGAGACGTTTTGTGGTCGTGCCGTAAGCAATAACCTGCACATCATCCAATTTTGAGTCACTTCTTTGAAGAGTGATCTTTGTCGCATTTTTTAAATTAACTTGCTGAGAGGTGTAACCGACATAGGTTACAATTAGAACTGCATCGTCTGCAACGTGTAAAAAGGTGTATTTCCCTTCGCTATTGGTCATTGTGGTTTGACCGGTTCCTTTAATGGTAACACTGGCTCCGACCAAGGGCTCGCCATTTTCATCGATGACAATTCCGCTAATGGTTTGTTTGTTCTGTTTTTCTTTAGTTTTTTCTGGAGTAGCAGATTTTTCCTTCACCACAATGGTTTCCTCCACAATTTCGTAGATAAAGGGAATGTCGGTAAAGATTTTATCTAATGCCGCTTTGAGTGGTAAATTAGTAATGCTTGTAGTAATGGGTGTATTTTTACCCAACATTTTGCCGCTATACCAAAATCGATAACCGGTTTGCTTTTCTACCTGTTTAAAAATCTGATACAACGGGGTTGCCTTTGCTTCCAGGGTTACATTTTGTGCCTTTACGCCTGCCGCTGTTGCAACAAGGGCAGTTAGGAACATCAGAAATATAATTAAATGTAACCTCATGACGGTGGTATTTAATAATATTTTTTGAATGGTCTTTTTAAGAAAAGACCAGAAAACCGTTGCACTATACCGTTTTGGATAGCACCAGTTTGCTGAAAAAATCATAAGTTTGTTTTGGTTTTACGGCAAGGTTATCCCATTTGAGAGCGTGTAAGATGCCTTGCAGTTAGTTGATAAAATTGGTTAGTGCCGATTGTTCACAAAACCCACTTGAACCGGAGCATCCTCGAACGATGTCTCCGGTTTATTTTTGTGGGCTTCATTAACTAATCCTAAAAATTAAAAAAACTATCTCATAGGCAATTGCAGTTTAAATTTGACATATCGGACATTTATTTTTCCTACCTGACGATTAGGGTTGTACTATTATTTTTTTTCTTTAGGGTAAAATGAACGTTGCTCAATTGGAGAATACGAAGTACTGTCGACAGATTTGAACTACGCTTAATACCACCATTAAATACTTCTTTGGTTGGACTGCCCTGATATTCGATTTCAATATTGTACCAGCGGCTAACCTGCCTAAGCACTTCCTGAATCGGTGCATCCCTGAAATAAATTTCGCCTTCCTTCCATGCCAGTGCAGTCTGCAAATCAGCTTCACGGACATGTATATTTCCGTCAGCAAATAAAGATTGCTGCCCGGGTTTTAAGATGATATTATCCTTTTCATTATGATTGTTCAGAGGCGAAACTTTGACCGAACCCTCTTCAAGGGTGGTCACAGTACGTCCTTCGTCAGCATAGCTGTTGATGTTGAAGTGGGTTCCCAGAACCTCAACTTCCTGATTTGTGGCTTCAACAATAAAAGGATGCTGCTTATCTTTGCTTACTTCAAAGTAGGCTTCGCCAGCCAACAGCTTTACTTTCCGCTTTCCCTGCTCTCTCAGGTTGGCAGAATACTGTAAAGTGGTAGCGGCGTTAAGCCACACTTTGGTGCCGTCAGACAGCACAATTTGATAGGTTTCCCCTTTAGCAGTTGAGAGTGTGTTTGCTCGGTTATCTACACCCCCATTTGATTCGGAGACGGTATAAATTACCTCTCCATTTTTATTTTTTAAAACACTTATGCCTCCTTCGTTGGCAATATTGCCATTGGAAACTTCATTAAGCAAAATCTTCTTTCCATTGGCAAGCGTAAGCGTTGCAGCACTATGCCCGGGATTTACATCTGCAATAAATTCATCCTTTGTTTTTTGCGTATGGTAGTGCAATAGCAGATATCCGCCACCCAATAAAGTAGCGATAATGATGGCTGCATACGGAATATATTGTCTTAATAGAAGTTTTTTTGTTGGTTTTAACTTCTGCCTAAGTTTGTACTCTACTGAATTTACAATCTCATTTAATTCTATATTATCATTTACCGGAGTATCTTCTGTTAAAGCATTTGCAACAAGTTCATTCAGTTCACCTTCATTACCCTGTTTCCTAAAATATTCAAGCAAGGCATCATACTCTTCCCTACTGATATTCTTCTTCAGGTATTTAGCAAGGAGGTCTTTGATATCGTGGGAATTTTCCAAATCTTTTCTTTTTTTAATAGTATTACGCAGATGGTTGCCAAACCAATAGCTGTATTATTAAAAAAAGATCAAATAAATGTTAACAAGCTGATTATAAGGTTAAAAAAATATAAAAAGAATAAAAACAGGAAAAATGAAACTATCCGATTAGATGATGACAGAATAAAACTACGGCAAATGGAATAGCTTTATCGTAATTTTCTCGTAGGAATCTGTTTGCTTTGGTGATATGATCATTAACGGCAGCTTCCGAAATCTCTAGGAGTCTACTGACCTCAGAATAACTTTTCTTTTCCAGCTTGCAAAGAAGAAAGACTTTTTTACGCTGTTCAGGAAGTCGGTCAATTGAACGGAAAAGTTCGCTGTCTGCACTTACCTGAGATACTTCCTCAAAAGGATTATATAGTTCGGAAATGCGGTGCCATAATTCTTCAGCCAGCTTCTTATCTCTAGAGACTTCTCTAAAATAATCATTTACAAGATTAGTTGCAATACGGTATAAGTATGCTTCAATAGGTTTTTCAACATCAATTCCTTCTCTGTTATTCCATAACCTGATAAAAAGTTCCTGTAAAATATCCTCAACCAGATCCCCAGAATTGAGCAACCTTAAAAGCCGATAGGCTATCTTTTTTTTATGATTTGAATATATTATTTCAAAGGCACTATACTCCCCATTCCGCAGCCTGAGCAGCAATTCTTTTTCATCGATTATGGGTAAGGATTTCATTGTTTCGAAATGATATTAATTTAAAGTTAACAATTTTATATTATTTTTAAAATTTGAATCTGATTGATTTGTTGCTCAAAAAAGCTAGTGAGCTTACACTAGAAAACATGATATTCGAATATTCACATTACACCCAATCTATAAAATTAATTTTAAGAAATGAAAGATCCTGAACCTTTGCCGATTGCGATTATGCAATCTTAGATCACCATCAATTAATGGTGATATGTCATAGATTTCTTCGTAGATTTACCAAAATTTGACAAGTCAAACAAAGAAAAGTCATGAACTTCGGTGAAAAAATAAAAGAACTGAGAGAAAGTCAAGGTTTATTGCAGCGACAGTTGGCTGCCAATCTTGAAATAGACACGCCCATGTTTAGCAAAATTGAACGTGGTGAGCGGAAAGCAAAAAGAGAACAGGTAGAACAACTTGCAGTGCTTCTCAATACAGATAAACCTGCTTTATTTTCTATATGGTTGGCTGATCAAATTTTGGATTTGATACAAAATGAGCCTCAAGCAAATGAGGCAATTGAAATGGTAAAAAAAGAACTAACGAAAGCATGAGCATTAATATTCTGAAATACGAATCAGACGTTTGGCGTACAGCCGATTTACTTATAGGAGCAGGAATAAAACAGAGTGATTTTCCTAAATATATGATGCCCTACTTTGCATTACTTATGGTAGAAAGTAGACTGATAAGGGAAGCTAAAAGATTAGAAGAAGAAATTGGGAAAGACAATATTGATGATTTTGTAGAGGAGTTCCAACTTGCAGGATTAGGATACAATGACTACATCATTCGAAAAGGAAAATCGCTTAAAGATATTTGCCAAAATGACAAAGGATTCGATTCTGATTTTCACTTATATTTAAAGTCCTTCGATCCCGAAACAAAATATTTATTAGGAGTTGACAAAGGGACAGAAGATGAAAAATTTCTGGATATTTCAGGAATAAGTGGTCAGCTAAAAAAGAAAAGAATATTATTTGAGACCGTACAAGCCTGGAGTGAGATAGACCTTACCCCGTTTAATAATTCTGAAATTACTACTCTTGAAGAACATATTAAAAGAAAGTGGGCTGATATTTCAGCAGAAACATCAGGAGAGCAATATACCCCTGACGATATTATATCGCTTATCTCTGAATTAATTGCCTCCAAAATAGAGGATAATGGAAAGTTTCTTACAATATATGACCCTACATGTGGGGGTGGAAACTTACTTTTTGGTGTGGAAGACAAGATCAAAGAAAAATTTAAAAGACCAACAAAAACATTCGGTGAAGATTGGAGTGATAGCCTTTATGCTTTGGCAAAGATAGAGAGCCGATTTAGGGCCGATTCCGAAATAAAATACGGAAATACCCTAACGAATATTTCTTTCATTGAAAAACGCTTTGATATTGTTGTCGCAAACCCACCCTATGGTGTGGATTGGAAAGGATATCAAAAGGACATCAAAAATGACACTACAGAACGTTTTGTAGCTTTGCCATCGATATCTGATGGCCAGTTCCTTTTTACACAACACATACTTTATCAGCTGGCCAGTGACGGTTTTTCAGTAGTAGTCCACAATGGTTCTACCCTCTTTAGTGGCGATGCAGGGAGCGGTGAAAGTACAATACGTAAACATTTTTTTGATAATGATTGGGTAGAAGGAATCATTCAAATGCCGACAGATGAATTTTTCAACACCGGTATCTATACTTATCTATGGATATTCAACAAGAATAAACCACTTGACAGAAAAGATAAGGTTATTCTCATTAACGCCAGTGACCTTTATGAACCTCTTAAAAAAAGCAAGGGTAAGAAGCGTAAGCAAATGAATCAAAGTAATAGAACAGATATTGTGAGGGCATTCACAGAATTTGCGGATAATGAGTTCTGTAAAGTGTTCGACAAGTGGCATTTCTACTACAATAGGCAGAGCATTATGCTTACAAATATTGATGCAAATGGTAACTTCATCGAAATGCCTGTGAAGGAAAATATTTCTGGTGAAAAAACTGAGGTCAAATCAATTAAGATTTCTCCAACAAAAATTATCGTTACTGATGAATCTGATACATTTCTTTTTGATAGATTCGAAATCAGTGACTTTGAAAAATCCAAATACACTTCTTTAGAAGCATTCTTTAATGACGAAATCAAACCTTCGATTTCAGCATTGGATTACAAAGAGCAAAATTTAATAGTAAACACTGAAAAAGCTGTCTATTGGTATGACTCCGATAAAGATACTATTATAGAAGAAGTAGGCAAAAAGAAAACTGAACTAGGTTGTGGGAAAATAGTAATTAAAAGCGTTTTAAAAAAAGCTACAAAGACTAAGGAAGCCTACATTGCCATAACAGTAGAACTGACCCTGGATTTACAGAAAGATTATGAAATTATTCCATATTCTGTAGACTCTGTGGAAAACTCGAAAAGAATAGTTGATTTTATGGCAAAGTACATTACTAAACCATTTGAGTATTTAGAAAATGTAATTGGAGTGGAAATCAACTTCAATAAGGTTTTCTACACACCAGAAAAACTAAGAAGTATTGAAGATATTAATATTGAACTAAATGCTTTGGAAGAAGAGTTGTCCAATCTAGAACGTGAATTGAAATTATGAAAAGGTATAGTTCATATAAGAATTCAGGAATAAATTGGTTGACGAAAATTCCTGGCGAATGGTCTGTGTTACGAGTAAAGGATATTGTAAAAAAAATAGGAAGTGGTGTAACCCCAAAAGGGGGAAGTGAAGTCTATGTAGATTCTGGAATTCCATTGTTGAGAAGCCAAAATATATATGATGATGGTCTTCGAATAGATGATGTTTCATTTATCGACTTGGAAACACATCAAAAAATGAAAAACTCTCAATTAAAGCCCCAAGATATTCTTATCAATATTACCGGTGCTTCAATTGGTCGGACTTGCATTTTACCAGAATCCATGTCTACAGCAAACATTAACCAACATATAATTTACTTAAGAATTCATAAGACTTTGGTACCATTCATTTCGTACTATCTCAAATCCAATTCGATAAAGGAATATATTAATTTAATTCAAGCTGGGACCTCAAAAGAGGCATTGAACATGAGCCAAGTCCTGACTATACCAATCTTAATTCCAAAACATCAGGAACAAATTGCCATTTTCAACTGTCTGGAGAGAAAAGTCCAAGCTATCGACAAAAAGATAGAATTACTACATAAAAAAATTATTTGCTACAGAGAATTGCGAAAAAGCTTAATTAACAAGCTAGTTACTAATGGATTGAATAAAGATATTCAGTTAAAAGCAAGTGGAGTTGATTATATCGGAAAAATACCGAAAAATTGGACGGTTGAAAGGATAAAAGATCATTTTTATATTGGCAGGGGAAGAGTAATTGGCCAGGAAGCATTATCAGAAAATGGCAGGTATCCGGTTTTTTCATCACAAACAGAAAATAATGGTTGTTTAGGTTATATAAAAACTTATGATTACAATACCGATTTATTGACATGGACAACTGACGGAGCTAATGCTGGAACGGTATTTAGAAGAAAAGGAAAATTCAACTGTACAAATGTGTGTGGTACCCTGATTCCCAAGCGAAAAAATTTAGATTTAGATTATGTTGTTTATGCTCTTCAAGAAAGTGCTACACATAATAAAAGAATCGACACTAATGGAGCAAAGATTATGAACGGTGAAATGGCTGTTATAAAGATTGCATTCCCTAGTTTAGATGAGCAAAAAGATATTGCAAATATTTTAGATATTAAAACAGCAAAGATCGATCAGATCATTTTTAATTTAAAGAAACAAATCAGCACATTTAAAGAGTTTAGAAAAACGCTTATAGACGATGTTGTAACTGGAAAAACAAAGGTAACAAACGATTGAGATGAAAGAATTAGATTTACAAGATAAATACCTTATCAACTTTCTGTGTGAAAGACCTGACGGACTTTTATACAAAGAGGCCAAAGCCAATACCGTATCCCCTAATTTCTTCATCATTGAAGATCTGAAACACTTCATTTCTGAAACTGAGTTAAATAAAAGCAACTATAAAAAATTACTGAAAAAGTTTAGTACCGAGAAAGACCTACTAAATGCCTTTACCCAATTCCTGGATGAGAAAATCAAATCATCCATGAATATGGCTATTTTTATTAATACAAATAAATCGGTGACTTTCGAGGGTATAAAGCTTCACTTATTTTATCCGAGTGGTAGTGAGTTCGAGGAGGATAAACTCTTCGACCAGAATATTTTTTCCGTAGTTCAGGAAATGCCCTACACCTTTAAGTATGAAGGCAAGCAATATTTTTCGTTCCGCCCTGATTTATCATTTTTCGTTAATGGTATATTCTTAGGCTATAGTGAATTAAAAAGTAATTGGACAAATCAAACAGCAACTAAAAATGGACGTAGAAAGGTAAGTAACGATTACCTGAATGCTGTTCAAGCCTACTTAACCATCGCTGATAAAAACGATTTTTCCCAGTCTATTCGTAAAGACTTCCTGAAAATTTTTGAGAAGGCCATTCACATCACATCTACTGATATTTCTCAAACATATGTGATAAGAAACATTGCCAATCAATTTGAAGAAATTAAAGCTACAGTAAACATTGGTAGTTACGATTTTGAACAGTATGAAAAAAAGATTTTAAAAGACTTTAAGTCATATCCTCTTAGAAACAAAGAAGCTTCAAAGACAGAACGATTTGAGGAGGTTTTCAAAGCACTATATGATAAAAAAATGATAGAGAAAGAAATTCTCTACTACAATTTCATAGAACGGGAACTGATTAAAAAAGAGGGAAGTAAAACAAAAGAATATAAACACAATGATGGTAGATTGATCAGCCCACGGCCAAAACAGAAATTTGGCACCGATAAAGTACTTTCAAAAATAAACGAATTCCTGGAACATGAAAGTGAACCTGATTACTTCATTCGGAAACTTGAAAAGGAATTAAAGGATAAGGGACTTGGTGACAATCAAATCAATGAACTTCTTGCCAAAAGGCAAAAATATCAAAACAACAAGACCGTTTATTCTCTCCTTTTGCAATACGCAGCCGGATTTGGCAAAAGTAACATAATAGGCTGGACAGCTTTACAGTTGAAGGACCTTCGTAAAGATGGCCAGTATATTTATGACAAAGTAATGTTGGTAGTAGACAGGTTACAGCTTAGAGATCAATTGGATTCTAAACTGCATAACATGAATATTCAGAAAGGAATGTTCATTGAGGCCACAGACAAAAAAAGTTTCATTGCTGCCCTTAGTAGTGATAAAAGAATCGTGATTGTTAACCTGCAAAAGTTCACTTCGGTAAATAACATCTTGGATGCAGCTATCGTTAAGAAACTATCAACTCTAAGAATTGCATTTTTAATTGATGAGATACATAGAAGCAACAGTGGCATTCAGCATGATGAAATGATCAGTGTATTTGATGAGCTACAGAGCAGCTTCGACCAAAGCAAGGAATATCAGGAACAGCATACAAAAAAGAATTTGATCGTCGGCTTCACCGCTACTCCGAGTGATCATACTTTAGCCCGATTTGGAGAATTTAATAAATACGCAGAATCAGAAAAAATATGGGTTCCATTTGATAGCTATACTATGCGTGAGGCTATTGAAGACGGCTATATTCTAAATCCGATTAAAGGAATTGTTCCCGTCTCTTCAAAAATGTTCTTTGAAATACCTGACAACGAATTGGAAGGCTTTGAGGGCGATTTAGGATATGGATTTGAAGAAATACCGGATGATACAGATACAGGGATTGATGAAGAAGGGAAAAAATACGCCATTCGTAAAAAGAAAATATATGGTAACTCGCAACGAATAGAAGCAATATCTAAATTCATCGTTGAACGTTTACTTTCATCTGTTTATCACAATATAAGAGGTACAGCAAAAGCAATGCTGGCAGTATCCTCTATCCCGGCTGCCATAAAATACAAAGGCTTTATTGACAAACACTTTTCAGAATTAGTAAAGGAGAAAAAATATGAACGTTTTGCTGATGCCCCGGTTTATATTGTTTATTCAGACAGCCAAGAACACAGAAGCGCAAGTGGCTTAAACGGCGGCTTAAATGAAGAGAAGGTTTTACAGAACTTTGCTGTTAAGAAAAATGGCTTGATAATCGTCGTCGACAAGCTTCAAACCGGATTTGATGAGCCAAAACTTCATACACTTTTCTTAGATAAGGAGATCAAAGGGATTAATGCCATTCAAACTATTTCCAGAGTAAACAGAACTACGAAATATAAGAACGATTGCAAAATCATAGATTTTTCGTATAAAAATGTAAATGTAAAAAACATCAAAGCTGCGTTTGAGCACTTCAGCAATGTTGTTGTATCTGATTTCGATCCATTGGGTGATGAAGATAAGCTAGTCGACGTTTACAAGGAATTGAATACACACCCAATATTCAAAACTCACTTTCCACAATTCAGGGCATATCACACCACAAATCCAGATGTTTCCTTGATTATAGGTATTGAAGATGCTTTGGATGATTATATTCGAAACTCCGAAGAAGAGAGCAGAATGTTAAAGGAAAAAGTTTTACAATACTTTAAAATACTGAATCTCATTGAATTTGTCATAGAATTAGACCCAAAGTACAGTGAGAAGCTATTATTGGATTTTTGGCACAAATACAATATGCTTTATAATCAAATTAATAAGCAATCAGAAATTATCGATGATGTAGATATCTATTTCGATAATAGAATTGGTATAGTTGCCCCCGCAGATCCAAAACAAAAAGATAACAAACCAAAGAATCCAAGCCCAACGAACTCAGATCAACCGAACAAATACAAATACAATATTCTAAAAGTTATTGAGAAACGCAATCAGGAAGAAGAAGCAATTGCTGAGTTAATAGCAGATTTTGAAAGTAAAATCACTTTGCTGTTTGAGTTTATCAAGCAAGATGATACTGGCCAAAGACTTATTGCAAAAATCAATGATGACGGGTCAGCATTTTCACAAGAGGAGATCTATTCAGATTTCTTTAGATTATATCGAAAATTTACTATTCGCAATAAGGATTTGGGGGACTTCTTTATTCGGGAAACGAAAGATATTTTAAGTCAGTTATGTGATGACTTTGAAAGAGTTTTGAAAAAGAACACATCCAAAAAGATTACGGAATTAGCAGAAGGATACATTTATTTAGATACTGACGATCTAAATGCTGCCAAAAATATTTTTGAAAAATATAGCTTTTTCGCAGAATCATTAGGATTCAAAATTACTGACGAAGGAATATTCGAACAAGGTTCTTGGATAAAGAAGGGAATCAAAATGGTTCAAGACTTTTTCAAACAGGAAGAGGTTCAAGAAATTTACAGTAAAGGTAAAAGGAGTTTGGAACTAGCCTATATTGAAAAAGTTCAGGCTGAGATCGATGGATTAAAAGTAGGTGCAGCTGCCCAACTTTTAGAAAGTGTAAAAGGCACTACCAATGTGGCAGTTAAGCTTGGTTCCATTGTGTTAATAAAAGCAGAAATAAATGGTCATGAGCAAACATTAATTTTTGATCTATCAGATGAGCAACGTCAAAATCTTGAAAAAAACGGGTTTCTACTCAATCAGCCACAAGAACTATTAAAATACTTAAATAACTGATATGGCAACAACTATTCATAATATCGAAATCCTTAGAGCTTACCTTTCCGGAGTACTGGATAGGGCAGATCATCATGCTCAAAATGTAAATGAAATTGCACTTGCTATAGCAGGGGGAATAATCTGGAGAACAACAGATAACATCCGTGTAATGTCCCGTGAAGGCGAGATGAAAAATGTACTATGGTTACAAGTTGGGGCAAAGACTCTATGTTTCGCATATAACCATTCGGCAGGAAATATTGAAGTAAGAGATGGCTCTGTGCAAGGAACTGTCATTACTAGTTTTAATAATAGTACCTCATTATCGGATGTAAAAATCTTTTTTGAAAATTTGTGATAAAAAAAATGTTTTAAGATAAGAGAAGTTATTTTAGCTTCATCCGTGGTAAGCCGATCTCGTGTTCCTGCGGATAAGGCAGCCTGTGAGTCATACTTACATCTTCCTTGATCCGTTGATGCGCTTCATACTGTTTGTCATTATCATAAGCGTATCTTGGATCAGGAATAAACGGCATTTTTTCCATTTTAATGATGGTAATGGTTGGAAAATTAAAATCCACTTCTACCGTGCCAAGCAACAGGTAACAGCCACCACCTTTAAATGGATATTTTTGAAGGCAATCTGCAAAATGTGCCGTATCAAAGTAACTGCCTTCGGCATCGATCCACGTTCCAAAGAACATGTCTCCCTTTTTTGTGGGCACATGCTTTCTTGAAATCAGGTAGGCAAGCATCTTAACCTGTTTCTTATGATATACTGCAAGATCCTTTGCCATTACCGAGCCTCTATACTTTGTAACCAAAAGATCAAAAGGGCTACAGGACACAGGGAAATCCAAAAGCTCAATTTCATCAAAGGCATCCTCGAAAACGGCTCTTTTTAGTTCAGGAAATTTGTATTCTTTTATTGGCTCATCAAATAAAGTTTCCATTCTCATTTCGGGCTTAAAATCGTTCAGCAGCATTCTGGCTTCAAGCAGGAGTTCGTTTTTTTGCTTCCCGGTAAACCTAAAAGCCCCGACAAATATGAGAATCTGCATTGCGGCTATTCCAATGGGAATCCGTTTGATAAAATCTCCGAGCGATCTATAATTACCATTTCGGTTCCGTTCCGCTGTAATCAATAAAGCAGTTTTTGTTTCCAGTGCCTGCAGGTGCATAAAGCCCAGATATACATCGTTTCCAGAGAGGCTGGTTTCCCAATCACTTTTATTGACACAAGGGTTTAGAATATTGGCACCCGACATTCTTGCTTCGTGAACATAAACTTCTGTGCGGTAAAACCCACCGCCGTTATTGATCGCTGCCACCATAAATTCCACAGGGTAGTACACTTTCAGATAAAGACTCTGGTAACTCTCTACAGCATAGGATGCAGAATGTGCTTTGCAGAAAGAGTATCCTGCAAAAGATTCAATCTGGCGGTACACCTCTGTACTTAAATTTTCGGGATGCCCAAGCTTACTGCAGGATTCAAAAAAGTGGTCTTTTACTTTTTGCAGTGCTGCAAGCGACCTGCCCTTGCCGCTCATAGCTCTTCGTAAAACATCACCGTCAGTTGCTTGAAGTCCGCCAAAATGCAGGGCAATTTTTATAACGTCTTCCTGATACACCATAATGCCGTAGGTTTCGCCGAGCTGCTGCTCAAAAACAGGATGGAAATATTCAAATTGATCAGGATAGTTGTGCCGGAAAATGTATTCTTTCATCATGCCACTCTGCGCAACACCAGGGCGGATAATTGATGATGCCGCAACCAGCACTTTATAATTATCACATTTTAACCTTCGGAGCAAACCGCGCATGGCCGGACTTTCAATATAAAAACAGCCAATGGTTTTGCCCTGGCTCAAAAATTTATTGCACTGATCCTCATCTTTGGAAAGATGGTTATCGCGGATATCAACATCAATTCCTTTATTCTTTTTTATAAGTTTAACGGCATCATTGATGGTGCCAATGCCCCGTTGTGAAAGAATATCGAATTTTTCCAGCCCGATGTCCTCAGCGGTGTGCATGTCAAACTGCACGATCGGAAAACCTTTTGGCGGCATCTCCAATGCCGAGTAATTGGTAATCGGTTCTTCAGATATCAAAATTCCGCAAGCGTGCATACTCCTTTGGTTCGGAAACTTTTCAAGCATTTTGCCATATTTATAGACCTGCCTGACAACAGAATTTTTGTCGTGCTTTTCTTCCGGCTGTTTGGCCAGTACATCCAATTCCTCCTTCGGCAAACCGAATACCTTTCCGACCTCTCTAAATATTGACCTGTACTTGAATTCTACATTAGTACCGCAAAAAGCAACGTGTTCTTTACCATATTTTTTAAAAATATATTCAAGTATAGTATCACGGTCCTGCCAGCTCCAATCAATATCAAAATCGGGCGGTGTTTTCCTGTTCAGGTTTAAAAACCGTTCAAAATAAAGATCCAATTCTATAGGGCAGATATTGGTAATACCCAAACAATAACTGATGATGCTGTTAGCCCCACTACCCCGTCCGATATGCATAAACCCCATTGAATTACTGTATTGAACAATATCCCATGTGATCAGGAAATAGCCGCAGAAATTGAGTTCGTCAATGACCTTTAGTTCTTTCTCTACCCTTTTTTTAGCTACCTCATCCCCTGTTCCATATCTTTCTGCAAGCCCTTCATACGCTAAATGGGTGATGAGTTTCAGATCCCCTTCTTTACTACCTGTATAGTATTTTTTATTTCTTGGAGTGGAAAACTCAAATTCAAAACTACATTGCTCAAGTACATTTTGAGTATTCAGAATAATCTGTGGATATTGCTGATATGGGTTCAGTAATTCATGTAGCGGTTTTAGAACTTCATCTTTTTTACAACATTCATGAGCTTTGAGTTTAGTGCCTAAAGTATTGAGCGCAATGCCTCTGAGTACTCGGTGCAGATTATATTCCCTTTTCGTTTTAAAAGTCACCGGCTGTAAAACCACCATTTTAGGAATGAGTCTTTTCCATTCCGCGCGGTATAAGAGATTCAGCTGATCTGACCGGATTCCAATGTATTCGTTCTCTAAAAAGGTTTCGGGTATATTTTCAATTGGATAAATGGTGATTACTTTTTTAAAAACAGGATTGGTTTGGGGTAGTGGAATATTATCACAGTTAAAAGCGGTCAGCATCCGGTTGATCTCCCCTATTCCACTCGCGTCTTTAGCCAATGTTATATACAGCAGTTCATTATCCTGTCTGATTTCTACACCAACAACCGGTTTTATATTCCCCTCTTTACATAATTTATAAAACTCATACATAGCGGTGACTGTATTAATATCGGTCAGGCACAGCGTTTCCAACCCCAATTCCGATGCAGACCGGACGAGCGCTTCGACGGAAAGTGTTCCGTAGCGCAGGCTGTGGTAGGTATGGCAATTGAGGTACATTGTAATTATTATTTAGGACTGCTTTGAAAATTAAACCCGGAAGCACGTCCAACGGCATTTTTCCCGAACCTTGCTTTGATGTAATCCATCGATTGATAGAGGTTCATTATGTCCTGGGTATCTTCAAAAATATTCATCTGGTATTCACCATGCACCAATCCTGTCAGTTTTAAGCCGACCAACCGTATCCGCATCCTGCGGCTATAAATTTTGTCGAAAAGTTCCAGAGCATATTTGCAGATGGTATGGTCAGCCGAAGTATAGCTTACACGGCATTGTTTGGTCTCGGTATCGAAATTGGAGTACCGGATCTTAACTACTATGGTAGATGTCAGCCATTTTTCTGCTCTAAGCTGATTGGCAAGGTGTTCGGCCATTCCCGTAATCAAAGACTTTATTCCGGTAATGTCAATCGAATCCTGGGAAAAAGTATGTTCCGACGATATAGATTTTCGTTCCGAGTAGGGAATAATCGGGGTATCGTCAATCCCGTTTGCTTTCCTCCAAAGCTCCTGTCCGTTCTTTCCCAGTATTTTTTGCAGAACGTCTTTCGGCATTTCTGAAAGCGTGTGAATAGTCCTGATGCCTATTCGGGACAGCAATTTATAGGTTTCCGCACCGACCATTGGAATTTTCCGTACTGACAATGGGTTTAAAAAAGGTCTGATCATGGCTTGCTTTATCTCCATGTGCCCATCGGGCTTCGCTTCCCCTGTACCGATCTTGGAAACCGTTTTATTATTGGAAAGTGCAAAACTGATCGGAAGCCCTGTCTCTTTAGTAACAGATGAAGCAATTTCCTGTGTCCACTGATAACAGCCGAAAAACTTATCCATTCCCGAAAGATCAAGGTAAAATTCATCAATGCTCGCTTTTTCCATAAGAGGAACTTTCTCTTCGATGATCTCCGTAACCTCATGCGACATTTTAGAATACAGATCCATATCACCACGAATTACTTTAGCGTCAGGGCAGAGTTTGAGTGCCATTTTAATAGGCATCGCAGACCGTACTCCAAAGCGACGGCTTTCATAAGAACAGGATGCAACAACTCCACGATCACCACCTCCAATGATAATCGGTATACCATTTAGCTTAGAATTATTCTTCCTTTCACACGAAACAAAAAAGGTATCCAAATCCATATGCACAATTGCTCTTTCCATGTCACTTCATTTTACGCAACAAAATTGCTAATATATTTAGCAAAATGATTTAACTTTGTTGCTCATATTTATAGCAATGTCAATTTTATCAGAAAACTTACGGCATCTCAGAGCACAGACTAAACTTTCCCAACAGAAGGTTGCAGATGCTATTTTAATTTCAAGGGGTGCTTATGAGAAATATGAAAGTGACCATGCACAACCGCCAAATGACACACTTGTCAGAATATCCAGATATTTTCAGGTGAGTATCGACCTCTTATTAACAGTGGATCTTAAAAAATATCCTTTGGATGGACTGATGAAACTGGCCGAGAACCGAATCCTGCTTCCTATTGCCGTCGACAGCACAGGGGAAAATAAAATCGAAATTGTGCCATTTAAAACTCAAATGGGATATGTCAACGGCTATAGTGATCCTGAATATATAGAAGCGCTCCAGCATATTTCTCTACCTTTTTTAAGAAATGGGAAATACAGGGCATTTCCGGCAGAAGGAGATTCAATGCCACCCTTTAAGGACGGAACTCTTATTGTCGGAAAATATGTAGAAAAAATACAGGAGATGAAGGTTGGCAAAACCTACCTAATCGTTACTCGTGGCGGGCTTGTATACAAAAGGCTGGCGGGCATTGAAGAAAATTCAATCCGGGTTCAATCAGATAATTCCTTTTTTGAGCCGTATGAAATTCCACTGCATGAACTGCTAGAAGCATGGGAATATGAATGCAGCATCTTACGGGACTATGAGATTTTGGACTTTGCCAATAACGATGTTAAAGGAATGTTCTTATCCCTCAAACAGGACATAAATCGACTGGAAAAGCATTTGATACAATAAATATTTCTTTAGATCTCTGAGAGACTTGGCTGAATTCGTATCAAAAAAAATTAAATTTGTACAACTAAAAACCATTATGTGAAACTGTCGGGCCGACATATCAACAAGGAAAAAGGTTCTTATGAAAACCTTGTTCACCAATACAACCATCAGGCGTTTTCCTTTATTTCTAAAAAAATACAGAATGAAGAAGATGCACTCGATGTGTTACAAAATGTCTTTATGCACCTTTGGATATGCAAGAAAAGCCTGGACAGTACAAATACTGCAAACATTATCTTTACCATATGCAAGGATAAAATAGCTGAATACTACAGAACTTCCAAAAAGCAGCCTCTTCGTGAAAACATATCTTCTGATCCTGCAGATACTTCTTTTGACGATCTAAGGTCAGCTGAAAATAAAGACCGCCTGCTTACCGAACTTGAACAAAGTATTGTGCTTATACTCCCTCCTTTACGCAGGAAAATATTTAAAATGCATAAACTCGAAGGTATTACGCAGGAAAAGATTGCCCTTGAATTGAATATTCCTAAAAGTACGGTCAAATATCACATCTTCGAGGCAATGTCTTTTCTCAAAAACTACCACAAAACTGTTAATTAAAGTTAAACTATATTAAAAACAGTTAAATTTTACTAAAAATCACTATCCTTTTCTCTATTTCTTCAGAGTATATAATATAGCCCTGACATAATGGAAGAAAAAGAAAACCAATTGCCGCGTTTTGACCCCCAAGAAGATAGAGAGATCTGGGAAGATATACTCAATAACCCTGTTAAATCGCTTACGCCCGAAAAAGAAAACCATTTCTTTGAAAATTTGTATCGTCAAATAGATACGTACGAACGAAAAAAGAAACTGAGGAGAGTAAGAATATACAGTACTGTTGCTGCAACAATTATATTGGCTATTGTCGGTTTAATTGGTTATAACAACTTTTTTAAACCTGACGTTTACATCGCCGGGTCACAAAATTCTGAAATTAAACTTTCCGATGGCACTGTTGTAATCCTTTCACAAGGAGGTAAACTGACCGTTGAAAAATCATTTCCAGCCGATACCAGAGATGTTTTCCTGGAAGGTAATGCAGTATTTCATGTAGCAAAATCCAAGAAACATCCATTTATTGTTCATGGAAAAGGGTATGAAACAAAAGTACTTGGAACTGTTTTTAAGGTTTCGCAAACTGGCACTACTTTCAATGTTGATCTGTTTGAGGGAAAAGTATTGGTCTATCGGAAAGGGCATTCCAAAGAACCTTTTGTATTGAAACCTCAACAAACATTCAGCAATTTGGGGATTCCCCAAGTCGCTTCTGTTACCCAAACAGTGGACAACAATTCTGCATCCACAAAAGCTAAATCCGCAGCCTTTATATTCGATAAATGCCCGATCAGTGATGCTGTTAAGGTTATAGAGAAAACCTATGGGATAACAGTACACTATCCCGATGATCTGGAAAATGCTAAACTTACCTTAAGCCTTCCCAATGCTACTGCTCAAGCATTTATACAATCACTTGCAATACAGTTTAATCTAAATATAAAACAACAAAATGATTCAATTTTTGAATTGGAAAAATAGGTTATGGTGTCTTATGACACCAGCCATGATTCCTGATCGATAGGGAAAGTTTGTACAAAACGACCGACGGGTGCGACCGTCGGTCACGTACTAAACTAATAACAAAATCTTCACTGAGTTACTAATTTTAATACAATGCAAAAATATGAAATTTATTTGCACTGCTGTTATATTCCTGTTAATTGGAATTACGCTCATCTGCGGGCAGCAACAGAACCTTTCTAAAATGAAGGTTAATTATCTGGCGGGAAAAATTCCTGCCACAGAAGCAATTGAAAGTTTTCTCGCAGAAAACAAGATCAAATCCTTTGCTTATTCTCCTGATGAACTAGGAAAACACCGGATTCAAGGGGTGAAATGTAGCAATGAAAGCGTACTGGGCTGCGCGAATAAGATACTAAAAGGTTTATCCTTTGAGGCACTTATCTTTAATAATGCCATTATTATCCGGCAGAAAATCAAGAAAGTATCTGCTGTTTCAGATATTGATGAAAGTACTCCCCTGTTGGCTACACAACAGAGGAAAGATACCATTGACCTTTCTAACAGGGAAACCAAGATCGAGGAAGTTATACTGAAT
Organism: Chryseobacterium glaciei; assembly: GCF_001648155.1. NCBI lineage: Bacteria > Pseudomonadati > Bacteroidota > Flavobacteriia > Flavobacteriales > Weeksellaceae > Chryseobacterium > Chryseobacterium glaciei. The sequence continues at coordinate 1,603,719 of NZ_CP015199.1, forward strand.
GCAGGATACTATGCCGTAAAAGATAAAGAACGCACAGGAAGTATTGCCAAAGTGACCGCGAAAGATATCGAAAACCAACCCGTTAGCAATGTGCTCTCAACCTTACAGGGACGTATGGCAGGCGTAAGTATTACCCAGAATGGTGGTACCCCGGGAGGTGGGTACCAGGTGCAAATACGTGGGAGAAACAGTTTAAGAACAATTTCCAACAGCGGAATAGATGGAAACCAACCTTTATACGTAGTTGATGGTGTTCCCTTTGGAACTGAAATTTCTTCTCTTTATTCAGGAACAGCGATCCCAAATGGGAGTATCAATCCCCTGAACAGTATCAGCCCAAATGACATCGAAAGCATTGAAGTGCTCAAAGATGCCGATGCAACCGCAATCTATGGCTCGCGTGGCGCAAATGGCGTTATCCTCGTAACCACCAAAAAAGGAAAATCAGGAGTGCTAAGATTAAATTTTAATACAACTTATAGCTTAAGCCAATCCATGTCCAACCTTGAAATGATGGATACCGAGCAATATCTTGCTATGAGAAGACAGGCTTTTGCCAATGCTGGTATTAATGTTTATCCAGCCACTGCTTACGACCTAAATGGTACCTGGGATCAAAACCGTGATACACATTGGGCGAAGACACTTATCGGAAATATAGCAACCTCATCTAATTCCACACTTTCATTAAGCGGAGGAAGTGAGACTACTACTTTTTTGTTGAGTCTCGCCCATAATGAGCAGGCCACTGTGTTCGGAAAAGACTTTAAATATAAAACCAATAATATTTCAAACAATATAGCCCACCGTTCCAAGGATGAGCGTTTCCAGTTAAATATTTCAAATATGTTTTCCATGCAGGAGAACAACATGGTGAATTCAGACATTACCAGAAACTCATATTTATTGCCGCCAAACGCACCCGCGCTTTATAACGAAGACGGAAGTCTAAATTGGGAGAACAATACGTTTGATAATCCTGTAGCAGCCTATGAGGCGACCTACTCCAACGAAAATATACAATTCTTGAACAACTTAAATGCACAATTCAAGATATCTAAGGATTTTAGACTCAAACTAAATACCGGAATTAACTACCAAGCTTTTGAAGAATGGTCTCTTCGCCCCCATACGACAATGAACCCATCCACAGGCGCAACTTCTGCTTTTTCTCAGGCCTATAAATATAATCAGAACCGTTTTTCATTTATTATAGAACCGCAGTTAAACTGGCATTTTGTAAAAGGAAACCATGAGTTTGATCTACTTGTGGGCGGTACCTTTCAGAATGAAGACAATAGACAGGGTTCAATGAGGGGTACTGGTTTTGAGAGCAATGTATTCATACAGAACATTGCGGCTGCCCAAACAAAAACGATCAATGATCAGATAAATACGGAATATAGATATGCAGCGGTTTTTGGAAGATTGAACTATCAGTTTGCAAAAAAGTTTATCCTTAATATTACCGGACGTAGAGATGGCAGTAGCCGCTTCGGAACAAATAAAAAGTTTGCCAACTTTGGTGCCATAGGCGGAGCATGGCTATTCTCTAAAGAAAGTTTTGTAGAAAATGTAAAGTGGCTTAGCTTTGGTAAACTTAGGGGAAGTTTTGGTACAGCAGGAAGTGATAATATTGGGGATTACCAATATCTGGACACTTATACGGTTTCAAGCTTTATTTACAACGGTGTTACCGGATTAACTCCCTCTCGCCTGTATAACCCAGACTATAGTTGGGAGAAAACAACCAAGCTGGAAGCTGCATTGGAATTGGCATTTTTCAAAAACAGAATAAATCTGACCGCAGCGTGGTACCAAAACCGCTCATCAAATCAATTGGTGGGTTATCAATTACCCTCCATTACAGGTTTTTCCTCGGTTTTAGCCAATCTCAATGCTACTGTACAGAATACGGGATGGGAACTAGAGATCAGCGGCCGTCCTTTCAGATCAGGTGAATTTCAATGGGAAACAGGAGTGAATATCAGCTTCCCTCGCAATAAACTAATTTCTTTCCCGGGTCTCGAAGGCTCAACTTATGCCAATAGTTATGTAATAGGGCAACCGACCTCTATCATAAAGCTTTATCATCTGGAGGGGATCAATCCACAAACAGGTCAATATAATTTTAAGGATTTTAATGGAGATGGTAAAATCACTTCGGCAGATGACCGTCAAGCGATTGAAAACATCGGTATAGACTATTTTGGCGGATGGTATAATAATTTAAAATACAAAAACTGGGACGTCTCTTTTCTTTTTCAGTTCGTCAAACAAAGAAATAGGAATTACAATTATATCCTGCCATCACCAGGTCTGATGACCAACCTTCCCGTTGAAGTGCTAAATGTATGGTCTGCCCAAAATCCAAATGGATTGTATATGCCTTATAAGTCTACGGCAAATCCATCACACTCCTTATTTCAGAACAGTACTGCTTCCGTTTCAGATGCCTCTTTTATCCGACTCAAAAATTTACAGGTTGGATACCGCATTCCGATCAAAAATAGTATGTTCCGAGAGGTGAAGGTTTATTTTCAGGGACAAAATATTTTAACGTGGACTAAATATTTTGGGCTTGATCCCGAATTTGCGGCAATGGGCTTCTTACCTCCACTGCGAACATATGCCTTTGGCGCACAGTTTAACTTATAATTTATTTCAAAATGAAAACATACAAAATTTCCTATATCATATTTGTTTTATTCTTACTTCAGATATGCACTTCATGCGAAAAAATGATTGAAGTGAATACACCCGATAACCAAATCACCTCCCAGCAGGTATATGAGGATGTGCAGACTGCCAATGCAGCATTGGCAGGATTATATGCCACGCTGTGGGACAATTCCCCATTGGCTGGCGATCAAACAGGCAAGTTACTTGGAACATATTCAGATGATCTGGACTACTATGCAACCGCATCAACAACGGGCATCCTTGAACTTTCAAACAATACGCAGGTTGATTCAAATCCCGCAGTTTATGCTTACTGGTCTAGTGCCTATCAAAAAATATATACTGCCAATGCCATTATAGAGGGAACACAGAACTCAACAGCACTACCTGCAGCCGAAAAGAACCGGATCAAGGGGGAAGCTCTTTTGATAAGATCAATTTTGTATTATTATCTGCAACAGATTTTCGGCGATATTCCATACCCTGATAGCACCAATTATCAGATCAATCAGTCGCTTACTAAAGTCGCATCTGCTGAAGTTTTAACAAGATTGGAAACTGATCTAGGGCAATCAATAAGTTTGTTAGTGGATGAATATCGAAATACAGAACGTATTTTCCCCAATAGAAAAGTTGCTCTGTTGATGCTTGCCAAAGTCTATATGTTGCAAAATAAATGGAGTGAATCAGAAGGCATATTAAAAGAGATAAAACAAAGTTCTTTGTACCAGTTTGAAACCAATATCACCAAAGTATTTAATAAGTCAGGGGCACATATATTGTGGCAACTAAAGCCTAAGAACCCGGGGGATGCTACTAGAGAAGCCGCAGCCTATTATTTCATCAATGTTGCTCCATCAAATTTTGCACTATCTCAGAATTTAATAACAGCTTTCAATAGTGGCGACTTAAGAAAGCAGAACTGGATCGCGACAGTATCTTTCAACGGGAATGCATGGTACCGCGCGGATAAATATAAGAACCGCACCAACAATACCACTGAATATTCTGTTATATTCCGTCTGGAGGAAGTGTATTTATTGCTCGCAGAAGTCCTCGCACAGCAGAATAAAATACCAGAGGCTTTACCATATCTAAATGCCACCAGACAGCGGGCAGGTATTGCCAGTTTAATTTTGCCACTTTCAAAAGAAACATTTTTAAACGAAGTTTTATTGGAAAACCGGAAGGAATTCTTTACAGAGATGGGACACAGGTTTCTTGATCTAAAACGCTTAAATCAGTTAAACATACTTTTTCCAGCTAAGCCGAACTGGAAAGAATATCACAAAGTTTGGCCATTACCCCAAAAAGACCTACTGCTCAACCCTAATCTTAATCCGCAAAATAATGGCTACTAATATGAAAGCGTATTTACCCATATTTTTGTTATTCCTGGAATCCCATTTATTTTTTGGGCAAAAAGTCCAAGCTAGCGATACCCTTAGTAACTGGATGTCGTCATTTCACATGATCAGCAACCTGACGGTTTCTAAAGACAATCGTTTTGTCGCTGTCAATAAGCCCTATAAAAATAACAATGATACGATATTGGTATTTGACACCCGGAATCCTGGTTTTCCGGCAACTACTGTATTAAAACTCAGCGAGCAAAAAACATTCTTCAGTAATGGCTATTTATTGGCTTCAGGAGGCAGCAGGGCGGAGTTTGTCGATCTTAAAAGCAACAAAAAAGTAGTCTACGAGAAAGTGAGAAGAGCAGATGGATTACAGGAAATTGACCTGTATGTAATCCTTGATCAAAATAAAAATCTAAACATCTACAATAAAAAAGGAAATAAACTTCAGTCTGTTTCAGGCGTCAGCAACTATGTCACCGATAAAAGATCAGAACTGTTCTTAGATAGAGTAGAAGGATCAAAACATGAAGTAATGAACTGGTCAAAAAATCAGTTCATTACCCGGTACGTAACCTACAACGAGATTACAAGAATGGATATCATACCTTCTGGCAAACATCTCGCTATTACAGAAAAGGAAAAACCAGCGAATCAGAACGCAGTGAAGCCTAATGCAGATTCAGACATTGATCTATATAGATTGAAAGTTACCTTTATCAATACTGCCAACGGCGAAGTATCGCATCCTAAAAATGTTCCATCCGTTGCGGCTGACTTAATTACGGTCACCAATATAAACCATGGACAAACATATTTAATTGATTTTGATAACAGGATAAATCCGAGTGAAAACAAAATGCTTGATATATGGTACGGGAATGATAGAGACTTAAGGTTTAAGAAATCAGGAACACAAAAACACCAGTATTGGCTTTGGAAGCCCGACACCAATAGTACGGTTAAATTGCCAGAGGAACAGTTTTCTTCCTACGCACCGATCAATAATAATCGTTATCTGTTAGCATTTAATGCTATCGAGGAATTCAATTACATCAGTGGTACGCCTTTGTATAAAATGCATCTATATGATACCCAAACCAATTCTTCAAAGCTAATTTTCTCCAACACATTCCATATTATCGGAAGTGCGGACGGTAGATATATACTGAGCTTTGATGAAATAAATAAAGTGTGGATACTATTTGATATTGAGACATCATCATTTAATCAAATACAGAAAGGTCTAGAAGCTCCCGCTTTCAGTGCAGACAGTAGATATGCTTTTTTTGGTGGCGAGAGTGATCTGTGGCGTATGGATTTGAAAACAAAAGAAATAAAATCATTGGATATTGCTTTTGGAAAGGTGAAGATTACCAATATAAAAACAGAAAATGAATACCACATGCTTAATTCAAGTTTTGAAATCAACACAGTGGATTTACAAAAACCCCTGTTATTGAAAGTGCGCGATAAAGACAGTAACCGTTCTTCTTATATCAGCTGGAAAAAAGGAAAGATGGACATACTAATTCCTCCAATTGATTTCAGGATAAAGGAAATCAGATACGGTGCCGACACAAAACGGTTATTTAGTATTGAAGAAAACTTTAATAAGCCCCCAATGTTGTCGGTATATGATCTTAGCTCTAGTTCTAAGCAGGAACTGTATTCATCAGGCGCAGCAGATAAAACAGTATCGTTTTTAAATCAGAACATATTTTCCTATAACAATTCCGTGGGAATACCTTTAAAGGGGTTGCTCTATTATCCTGTTCATTTTGATCCTGCAAAGAAATACCCGATGGTGGTTCGGGTGTATCAGAAACAGAGCGAATCATCTGGTGTATACCCGATGCCCAATTTTGATGAAGATGGTTTTAACATACGTATTCTATTGGAACGTGGATATTTTGTATTCCTACCTGATATAATCTTTGATAAAAGGGGAACAGGGATTTCAGCGCTGGATTGTGTGGATTCAGGTTTGGATGCTATCGCCGGAAATCCTAACATTGACAAAAAGAAGATCGGTCTGACCGGACATTCTTTAGGTGGATATGAAACAAATTTTATTGCTACGCAGTCGAATCGTTTTGCCGCCTATGTTTCTGGCGCTTCCGTTAGCGATATAGTCAAATTTTATTTTTCTTATAATACCCATTTTAATATTGCTGACTATTCCCGTTTTGAAACAGGACAGTTTGAAATGGGGACTTCGTTTTTGGGGGATAAGGAAAAATATTTTAAGAACAATCCTATTTATGATGTCGAAAAAGTCAATGCCCCTATATTGCTTTGGGCAGGAATGAAGGATGGGAATGTACCGCCAGATCAGACAATGGCATTTTATATGGGCCTGATGAGAAACAGTAAATCGGTAACTGCGCTATTGTATCATAATAAAGAACATGATCTTGGGAAAGGAACCGATGAAAGTAGAGATTTAAATATTAGAATTCTCGAATGGTGGGACTACCATTTAAAATCCAAAAAGAATGTCCCGTGGATTAATTAATAAAAAAAGGATGCCGATGGCATCCTTTTCTTGTTAAGGTTCGATTTCGTGTAGTGTTTCACCACACATTGTAGGCGTGTCAAACTGTTTCAAAGATGTAAGTCCATCCGACCATGTACAGATCGGGCCCGTTTCTACATCACTACAATCTTTGTCAGCATTTTCACAGCTAAATTGTCCGCCGCCTAAACTAACAATGCGGTACCCTGCAACAATTGCTTTTGAATTGTTTTTTGCTAAGTGGCTAGCAAATGCTGTTCCTGCACCGATCAGTACAATAACAGCGGGTAAAAAAAACTTTCTCATAATAGAGTTATTTAATATTAGTGCCTACTCTGTTTCAGGTTTTCGGCTTTCCCTGTTTTTTCATATTCATCAATTATTAGTTTGGTAAATTGGTAGCGGATCAGTTCATTTCCCCGCAACACGTATAGATATTTATCTGTTGCCATTAAGTCCGTAATTTTCTGATCCTCTCTATTGTAGATGTAAAAGCTGCCGATATATTCCTGCTTGTCGGTACGGTAAACATCCACAACTTTAGCCTTTTTCCATGCTGCTTTGGATTCATGTTTACCCATCAGATCAGACTGGTTAAATAAAAGGTTCCTGTTTGCTGCCGAAAGTTTGTTGACCTTCAATGGTGGTGCTTCCATCTTATGTTTCCCGTTAGAAAGTGCTGTTATTTTAATTTTCGCGGTTGTTGTTGTATCAATGGTATTGAGCCGCTTTTGAACCTGCAGACTATCGTTCATAACAATAAATTGGTTCCTGTAGGTATAAGCATAGATCACGTGCTGGGTATTGCTAGAAATAAGTCTGCCGTCAACATCAAAAACGCCATCGATCTGTTTTTCGAGAACGGATGGGTAAAGCTCTACCTTTTGACGGTTAGCAAGATTAAGGCTGGCAAGGACAAATTGCATATTGTCCCTACTTTGCGTTCTTAATGCAAAACGCAAAGAATCTTGTACGACAATTTGAGAAAAATAGGCATCCCCGAAACTGATCGTTCTTGCAGAAGTGTCGCCTATCTTCCCACGGAATATAACAGGAACAGTGCCATCATAAAAGTAGTAATAAGGAGCTTTAACCTGCACGCGGATATTGCGATAGGTATGGTTGAAATTATCCGGTGTAACCTTCATTTTTTCAATGTGAACCAGTTGCGTGTCAACGTTGATCATGGTTTGTGGTAAGATTTTGCTCCCTAAATAAATACTATGGTCATCTCTACCTGCAAAATAATAGTTCTTATTATCAAGCCCCAGTGTCTTGTCTTCAATTACCGGATGTAATAGAAACCTCCTGGTAAAATTATTTTCCTTCTTAATAATATTCTCTGAGGATAAAAATAGCCCAATGATAACACCGGCAGATACAATACTGATGGATGCAGTTGAAATGATGGTTTTATATATCTTCTTTTCATCCCTCCGTTCTAAAATACAAATCCATGCCAATGCTGTCAATACACAAACTATATTAAAAATAAGGTGCTCTGTCCAGCCAAGCTTCTCCAAAATCCCACCACATGAACACGGTATAAAATCACTATAATTCAGGATCAGATAGATGTAGACTGTAAAGCTAACCATGATGCCCAGTGAAAGATACAAGCCGGCAAGCCTGGTACTTTTAATAAATAGCAATACAGCGATAACGAGTTCTGCAACAATTACAGCATAAGAAATAAATCCGGCGTAAGCACTCAGTAAAGGGGATTGTGCCAACTGGACCTGAAAATTCGCGAAATCAAGTATTTTGCTTATGCTAGCGTAAATGAAAAGAAGTGCAAAGCAGTACGCAAAAATTACCGGCAATATCTGAGGAAACTTTTTCATGGATTTGTTTTGTTTGTTTTCCAGAGGTAAAGTTCTCAGATTCAGAGATAAGAAATATTGAAAGTAGTATAACAGATATGTTGAAAAGGATAAAAAACATTGATTATAGTATTGCAGATATTGATAAAAGTATCAAATACCTAAAAAGTACTCTTATGTCTTTAGATTTCTGTTAATAATCTGGGTATGGAATCTATAGGAAATTTGTATTTTCTCCGAAAGAGGATGTACATACTGTTGTAGTTGTAAAATTTATTCCTGTATGCAATTTCCTTAAGACTATAATTTGTAAATAAGACGTCTCCTACAACGTCAAGCATTTTCATTTTATTATGAAACTGGTGGAAAGTGTCTCCGAAATGGTTTCTGCAATCTTTTTGAAACTGATTATAGTTTATGCCATAGTACGCTGCCAGTTTCCGAGGCGATACCAATTCCGAGTTGCTCCCTTTTTCTAGAATTTGATCAAGGTAATGCAAACTGCCTGAACTAAAACGTATGGACATTGCATTGATAGAGAGTTTGCGAAGGAAAAACTCTGCATACTGATCACTACCTTCCAAAATTGCAATCCCCGTAAACAACAAAAACTTTCCGGAACGGTTCAGGTGTACATGAATAGGAATCACAGAAGTCATAATCGGAACATTGATCAGACCAACAAGCTTTTTTTCAATAAAGTCGAGATTGTCACTACTAAAATCTACACTACTCAACTTTCTGATCAGTATTTTACTGCTAAATTCAAAACCAACCGGAATTACCTTAACACTTTTGAAAAAAGTGACATAAGTGTTTACAACCATTTCCGCCAGCCTCGCCAAAATTTGTTTGTGTTGCGGACTTAATATTGGTGATTGTGCAGGAAGCTGTGAAAGTTTGACCATTGCACCTCCAATACTTTTGTCTATTAAAGACAGTAAGAAGATATTCATGAGCACGCCGTTTTAGTCTAGAGAGAAACTAAATAAAAAACCAATGTACTTTATTTAATCCAAAATAATTCTCATATTTGAGAATTATTACCGTTTAGTAATTAAATATTTACATAAGGTGATCTGTTTAATTGAAATAGGAAGGCAGGATTTCCATGTTTTACTAGTTTGTATGATATTTTAGATTTGTATCCTCTCCAAAAATTACTATTTCACCTTTAATTGTATAAGGAAACACTGCTTGATATTTATCTTGGCGGGGGACAAAAATTTCTACAACTATCGAATCTTTGCCATCTACATGGCCATTAAGAACTATAGCATAGGCCATAACCTCATCGCTACTCAAATCCTTATTGAAATGTTTTAATAAAAAATCATAGCTTTCCTCAATTGACCTAGGTTCCGAAGGCCTCTTGATATCTAAAATCTCTCCTTTAAGACTTATATATACCCCGAAAGGTTCGAATTGTTCCATTTCCGCTAGAAAAAAGGCTGCACGTTCTTTAAGAGCCTTCAAGAATTTTTCCATTATATCTTTATGAATATTATTAGCTTACAAAATTAGTGCTTTTCAATCTTATACTTATACCCCTAAACTTACAGCATTAGAATAATACAACATTTTATTTGTTGTTTTAATCGGATTTAAAATTTCGACTTTTAAAAATAAATTATCCAGATCTAAATATATTTCCAATTGTTGATAAAAATTAAAATCCCTCATGAAGTTAATCATGAAGGATTTATTTATATTATCCTTTCTTAAATCATTTAGAAGCTGAGTCATTAATTCTGCTTTTTCATCACTCCAGAAAGCAAATCCATCATTTCACTGATAATATCATTATATTTATTTTGTACTTCTACGTTTAAACCGTGCTTTGTCTCTAAATCATATTTAAACTGAAAATCATTATGCTCATTATAATTTTCATTAAATAATTTTTGAAAGTTATTATTGAAATCTTTCGTTCCTTTAATTTGATTATCAATAATCTTTTGAATCTTATTTGCAAATATATTCGCAATGTCAAAATGTATTTGTTCATGATTCAATAAGTCATTACTTGAAATGTATTTTTTATCGAACCAAGATTCTTCAGGATAAAATACCGCAAATATTTTAATTTTTATTTTACCTGTCCATATAGAATTTGAAACAATTTTGTAACTTATTCCAACCTTTGATTCCGCACCACTATCATTATATGTGGGAATTTTTCCTTTGAAATCATTAAAATCTAATTTTCTATCTGGCGACCATTCAATTGCTTGACTTGAGAAAGTCTGCGAAAAAGAAAATAAGAAAAAAATGAAAAAAAAATTAAGTTTCATATTAAGATAACTCTTCATATTAAAAATTCAGTAAAAGTAAAGGGCAGAAATATCTGCCCTTTATTCTACAAAATAAGTTCAGAAGTTTGCAGTTTTGATATTTTCTTGTCTTCCTTATTTATTTCTATTTGTTTTAAAAAATCAGACCTATTAGCTATTGAGTGCTGTAATCCTAAAATCCAATTATTTATATCTATTCCACATGCTTTAAAATGATCTAAATCCCAATTTATCATTTGAATTTCTTGCAAAATATTTTCTGCAGCATTACTTGATACGTACAAAGAAATATATAGTTTTGCCTGATAAAGCACTCCTTGTAGATAGGAATTAGGAGCAGCACTTAATGGAGGAACTCTTGAATAATCATCTAATACAGATAATAATTTTTCTAAAGAAATATTACCAACAAAGGATAAAAACGTTTGCTTACTTATATAATCTACAACTTCCTCAAAAAAGAGAGAATGTTTTTCATAAGGAATATTAAATTGTAATCTTTTATTATTATAATATTCTCTAAGTAAAATAGGTATATCAAGAGTTTTTTGAACATTTTCTTTCCATAAAGGATATATAACAAAGTGAGGTCTATATTCTTCTGTGCGTGGTAATTTTATTAATTCCAAACCGATAATTACCGGGCCTACCACTTTATATAATTTGTTTTGTGAATAAACTGATAAATGAGGAAAGGCAAGATGCCAATCCTCAATTACTTTCTTTTTTATTGTTTTGTCTATTGCCATTTTTTAATACTTTATGGTCTAATTATTTGTATTGAGTAACCTTTAAAAGAGTTAGAATATTTTGTAAATTGGCTGTTGCTCATTACTGCTGTGCCAAACTTATAATCATAAATTGTCTGGGTATTATGATTAACTACGTCTAAAAATCCTCTGCCTGTTTCTTTATTAAAATATTGATTAAATTCTAATCCCCTATCTCCATATATTTTTTGGTACCTACTAACAAGATTATTGGAATAAGTATGTTTAGCTGTTCCTGCAAATCTACCTGTCCCACCAATAGCTCTTTCTGCTTTTTGAGCTGCTCTTGTCAGCAGTTCTCCATCACTCATTACTTTCGATTGTCCGGCTACCGTTTTCAATTCTCCCCATTTTGTAATAGGGGTCATTTGTTCCGTTTGAGGGTCGATATTGTATCCCACAATTCTTTGAGCCGCTCCATCTGCTTCTCCAACAGTAACGGTATATTTTATCCCTGAAGAACCAACCTTTGGCGTAGCTCCTACCGTTGTAGTTTTTGGTGTATTATTTAAAGCCCATGTGCTTCTTCCAACTCCCACAGATTTGTTTGTCCACATATTGTTAGTCGGCAAACCTGCCTTAGCCGCACCTGCATTTGCTATTGCTTGCTGGATACCCCCGGCAACACCACCTAGAACGCCACCCATTACAAGTCCTGATGCGGCTCCCGTCAAAGTGCCTTCTATGATGTTTTCTCCAAACATCGCGGCAGTAGAAAAGCCACTAATAGCACCTGCTACAAGACCTCCTGCGCCTCCTGCGATAGCACCACCTAATATCCCTCCGGATATTCCCCAAGTGGCGGCGGCATAACCTGCGGCGGCGGCTCCTGCTGCTGCACCAACTCCTCCAGTAAATGCTCCTACTGCTGCACCCATGGCAATTTTACCCCAGGTTGCACTCCAGTTCCATTTTGTGGGGTTCCATGAGCCGTTTGCTTTAACTCCCGTTAAATAAGCTCCTGCAACCGCACCGATTATGATAAATACAAATTCCCCGTCAGGATCTGCATACATCAAAGGATTATTAAATACATACCCATATTTATTGTAGTTTTGGGTATAAAATGGATCTTGTATGTTTTCGTCCGCGTTTAAGAATCTTCGTAGCAAAGGATCATACAATCTGCCATTCATGTGGATGATGCCTACTTCCAAGAAGTGCTCATGACCGGTGTAGCCACGATCTACAATTAAGCCACCAAATGAACCTATGGTGTAAAGTATACTTTTTTTACCTACGGAAATTTTGCCGTCTCCGATTTGTAAATGGGTTAAGTTACCCCAAGCATCAAAATGTCTCTGCTCCAGTTTGTTTCCTGCTTCATCACTTATGGCAAGGATACTTCCAAGATAATCTTTGTGCAAAAATTTATAAGAACCACTACTCTCTGTATAGCCTTTCAAATATACAATATTACTTTCATATGGTGTCCCACCGATATAAATGAGATGTTTTTCTTTGCCGGTAGCATTATCCTTTATGACTTCAAAACTTCCGTCCTCACTATAGAATTTGGTAAACATTCCACTACCATCTGTACTAAAGTTTCCTCCATAGGTCACTTTTTGTCTCATACCGCTAAGTCCGTACTTAAATGCTACGTCACCTTTTTCACCATCAATAAATACAGGGTCATTATTCTCATTGTAGGCAATGCTTTGAATCAGGTCATTCTGATAATTCTGAACCCCTGCTGCATTCAATGTCATTCCGGTTGGTTGATAAATTTTAGCAGAATTTTCAAACTTTATGGTTCCCACCTGATCGTTCTCTTTTATCCTGCCTTTTATATCGTAAACATTGCTGTTCGTTGCAACTCCCCATACAGGATCTGTCCATTTTATAAGCCTGTTGTTATCGTCATAATCAAAGGATTCTGTGATATTAAAATCTCCTTCAGTCGTCCTGCTCCTTAATTCATTTTTAAGCGCATCAAAAACATATGAAAGTCTCAGTAAATTAGGTTTTACTGCAGATGATTGATTAACATACGCTAGATAACCATTCGGATCATAGGTGTTGTTTACATTTACCGCGCCTAATTTGGCTCTTACGACCAGTCCTTTGGCGTTGGTTTCTTGCAGTTCCCAAAGAACTTTCCCTGTCAGTTTATCTTTTACTTGGGTAAGTTCTCCATTCCAGTCACTGTATACATTTTCTACCTGAACTTTGGTAATCACGCCCTCTGAACGCAATTGTTTATCATAAGAAGTTACCCTTCCTTTGTTATCATATACAATACCATTTTGAGTATATCTTATTCCATAGCCATTTTCAACGGATGATAAAAGTCTTCCCTGGAAGTCATAAATAAAATTAGTCCTGATGAACTCTCCTGAAACAGTTCCGGATTTTACAAGAAGAGATCCTTTATCATCATATGTAAAAGAAATACTTTTATTGGTTGCCTGCCCTCCGTCGGTTGTAGAAAGTTCTGTTTGGGAAACAAGTTGCCCTAAAGTATTATAGGCATACTCTTTAATTCCTTTGGGACTGATTGTTTTTTTAGCTTGCCCGAATCCATTATATTCATATTTGTAGATTCCATTTGAAGGATCGTTAAACTCAGATTTTCTTCCCCAGCTGTCATAGAGGGTTTTTACAATATTTTCAGCATATTTAGCCTGAATCTGTTCTCCGGCAGCATTGTAAGAGAATCCAACCGTTCCTCCTTTATCCGTGCTGGAAATTACATTACCTAAAGCATCGGTTGTTGTCGAATTGGTTCTTGCATATCCGTTTATTTCCTTAACAGTCGTTGTTAATCCTGAAACGGAAGTTTCCATTTTCTTCCCAGTGAATGAAGTAGCAGTTACTTTGGTAGGAAATACAGAATCATCATAGGAAAAAATATTCCATTGGCTTGGGTTTTGTCCATCAAAATAAGGCTCGGATTCTTTAAGTTTTCTTCCTAAAATATCATATTGGATATCTTTAGAAACAAATTGCCCTTGCGCAAAAGCTTTTGTAGTAGTTTTATATTCCTGCCCTAATTTATTGGTGAAAACTTTTGAAACATTTCCGTCCGCATCGTACTGACTTACAGTAGTATTTGAATGATCATCCTTTTCATAGGTATACGTAGTGGTTCCTTCTGTACTGGTCGTCGAAGTCAATAATTTTCCCCAATGATCATACGTATTGGTAAGGGTATTTCCCCAAGGATCTGTCTTCGTTACTACCTGTCCCCAATCATTGTAAATAATTCCCGTTTCTAATCCTAAATTATCTGTTTTTTTCTCAACAAACCTTCCCTTGGAATCATACCGGGATTTAGCCGATTGTATTTGAGAATCGACACTGTTATTTATTACCTTTTCGATAATATTTCCAAAACCATCATAGGAATAGGTTTCCAATGTATATTCTGTATTATCCCTGTTCCACGTTTTTATAGTTTTTAGCCTGTTATTTTCATAAGAATACTCCTCTTTACCAGATTTTGTATCGCCATAAGCCTGAACAATATCTGTTTTGGATGCTGGAAGTCCTACATAGTAATTTGCCCCTGCTCCGGATGCGTTGTTATTATATAGGTAATTAGAAGTCGTTATGGCGTAACCATTGTTCACATTAGTAATACTTTGTGAAGGAAGATAATAATCTCCGTAAGTAATTTCTGCTGTTGAAATAGTACTTGTTAAAAAGTCCTTTGTTGTGGTACTTTTAGGTTTGATAGCAGTAACTACTTTTGGCTTGTCTGCTTCCGCAACAGAGGTAACAACCTGCCCATTTAATAATTTATCTGTTTGATATATCGTTGATTTAAAAGTCAGCAGTTCATTATTATTGACAGAAATATCTGTCGGAAAAATTTTAGATTCAATATTGGTTCTGATACTCCATTCTTTTACCGGAAGCCCCTCCTGTAAAGGATCGATTTCAGTTCCTGACCATATTTTGGTGTTTTCTAAACCATCAGCATACCACGATGAACGGGCAGACTGGTGATAGCCCATTATTCCTTTTCCCTGAAGATGACCTGTCATTCCTCTGTATCGGAAATCCTGTTTTCTTCCTTCCTGCTCCAGTTGTGACACTGCATATCCTTTATCTATTCTGTTCAAAGAATAATAAGGGTATAACGCATTATTTGATTTTTTATAAAAATTAGAATTAATGGAATTGTCAGGTGTTAACTCAAGATATTTTACAAAAGTAGTGACCCCTCCCTGGTTTATAGACTGAATTCTTTTTAATTCATCAACTCCTGTAGGTGCTTTAATCTTTAAGATATTATCTTTTCTAAAAAGAAATACATTATAATAATTATTATTAGACCTAATAACATTGGTTAGGGGTTGATATATCGCCAAATCGTCAACAGGAGTATGCACGTTAAATGTTCCTGGTGCAGGATAGGTATAAATATTCTTTAACTCAAAGTTCAAAAGGGCGCCAGAAGCCATTGCCCCTTTTGAAATCATGGAATTTACAGTAACTCCAACCGTTCTGGCATTCTCAGTTAGCTTGTTAGAATACGAAAAAACCTGAACAATATCAGACTTTCCATCTGCATTCAAGTCTGTTACAGAATAGTTGGTACGGCTAAATCTCAACCATGCTCCGTTATTTTGAGCTGATTCACTTTTGTATACTAAGAAATCAGGTTTGTAAATACTATAAAAGCTTTGTCCCGTTCCTATATAAAATCTCCAGTCAGCAAGTCCTACATTTTTTTCAGCAATTGGAATAGAAAAATCAAGTTTTCCATCTCCGTTAAAATCTCCTAAAAGAACAGGAAAATCGTCCCCTTTAGCTTCCTCCAAATTTGCTGAAAACTTAATCTTTTTTTGATATTGGTTAGGAGCTGTTTTTACAAACTCAAATACAGTATAGGCAATATTGGATATATTGATAATTTCTACTTTTCCATCCCCATCAATATCCAAATATTTTTGATTGGGGTATGAGCTATCATTAAATCCATTTGTAGAATAAGTAAAGACTGGGGTATTTGC
This sequence comes from Chryseobacterium glaciei, assembly GCF_001648155.1. Lineage (NCBI taxonomy): Bacteria > Pseudomonadati > Bacteroidota > Flavobacteriia > Flavobacteriales > Weeksellaceae > Chryseobacterium > Chryseobacterium glaciei. The sequence goes on from NZ_CP015199.1 coordinate 1,620,128, forward strand.
ATTTTTTAAGTCTATAATATATTTATATGAAAAACCGCCACTCGTTGTTGCAATAAATACATCAGATATTCCATCTCCATTGATATCTCCTTCATTCATCATATTAACTTGATGTACACATGATGTACATGTTTCTGGAAGTAATTTTTCGAATACCTTTACAAAGATATTATCTCTAAAAATATAGCCTGAAACCTTATTGTTGTCATATTCGATGACTCCATTTCCATTATATGATTTCCCTGTTTCATCAAGTAATGAATTGACAACTAGTGAATGATCATTGAAAGTTTTATTAGTCTGAACGACATTAAAAGTATCATTAAAAGCCCCTAACTTTATGGTACCATCTGTCATAATGAAATCCAGATAAGCATCACCATTGAAATCTCCCGTAAGCTTTAATTTGTCAAACAAAGCCTGGCTATCCATATTCCAGCCACTAATTTCTGTAGGTTTCTGTGGCGAATAGGTAAATTCTGCCGAATTAGACGGTTCCTCATTGGAATTATGTTCTGTAATATTCTTTACATACTGATATCCTGTGGCATCGGTAGTATACTCTACAATATATTTATTAAATAGATTGCCATTTGTTTTTACAATTATATTCTGTAAAATCTTTTTCTGTGTAAAAAGTGTTCCCGGTCCATTAACAAACGCTGTTTCAAAGTTATTGCGATCTGTATAATTAAAAAGGATTTCGTTGAAGTCATTTTTCCCGAGTGGTTCATTCCCACCCCAAGTAATGGATTTAATAATGCTTACGTTCTCTTGCTGCTCGTAATTATAACGGATAATGTTTCCATTAATATCCTTCCATTTTACAATATTAAAGTTGAGACGGTTAGCAGCATCATTCCACCCGGCAGTAGTATTTCCGTACCATGCTTGTGACCCATCCTCAAAGGTTACCTCCCAATATTCGGGCTGCTTCCAGTTGGATTGATTTCCCAGGGATTTAATTTTAATATTAGAGTACTTTTCGGTGACGTATTCCGCACCATCTTTGCCATACTCTCCTGATTTTAAAATAAGCTTTTGACCATTGAAGCTGTAATAATCGGAATAATCTAATTGCACGGCTTTTTGCTCTCCATCTTTTTCAATAGTTTTACCTAATCTCGATATAGAAGAAATTCCTGAGATATTCCATCCTTGGCCTGCAATTCCATTTCCGGCATTACTACTATAGGTAAGATTGATTTCAGGAGCAATATTTTTTACTCCAGGTGGTAGAGAAATGGGCAAAGTATACTCAAGCTGTCCTCTCGCATCTACTTCTATAGCCCCTTTGGTATCATGGAATTTCGGTACCGGTGTGGTTTGTGAAAACCCTGCAATGGATGTACACAGCAGCACCAGAGACCAAAATAATCTCTTTTTTTTGTTATAAAAATTCATAATTTTTTTTTGTATTATCTTTTGATGATGTTTTTACTGAAAATTCTTCCGTCTTTTAACGTAAAGCGTAATACATATACGCCCCATTCATAATCGGACATATTAATTTTCAATTCTCTGTTTAAACTTGGAATATTTTGTTGTTGAAATTTCCAGTGAACAGTACTGTGTTGAAATAATGAAACCGATTCTATCAAGCCATCAACCTCTTCTGTCCAGTCAATGGTTAAGAAATCGTTAACCGGAACAGGATACAGGCGTATCTGTTTCCAAAATGCTTTCTCATCCATAACGGTAGATTGAATTATGGAAGTAGCTTTAGATGCCTGTTTGGCATTGGCATCGATACCCCTGTACCTTTGATTGCCTGCTTCGTCGTATTTAAAGTAGACCTCGGTTTGGGAGAACCCTAAAAACCCTATTAATAAAGAAAATAGGGAAAGTACTTTTTTTCTCATAAGTATTGTAATTTTTTATTATAAAGCAGTAAAAATATTCAAAATATTATTTCTCAGTATAGGGGTTTATACGGAATATTATTTCGAAAATTCCCGTAAAAACCCTGAAAATTATAAGATAATATTTTCATATAACTGAGGTCTTTCCTCAACCGCATACAAAAGTAGAGCTGCACAGCGACAGAACTCGTCGTATTATATTAGATGTTAAATTGTTTGTTTATTTTTATTAGCCGGAACATAATAAATACCGAATTATTCAGATGTAGAGATTGGCTAATAAACATTTGACTATGTGTTAACGCAAAAAAGGCCTGCTTTTAAAACAGACCTTTTCCAGTAATAGTATTCTTGCTTATTATTTTCCTTTGTCGTTAAACTGAAAGCTTACTTTCTGTTCATGACCTTTGTTGTCAGATACCCAGACATCAAAAGCTTGTGTAACAGTAGATTCTGACACATAATGCAGCCTAAAGATTTGTTCAGGCAAAACATAAGAATCATTCGGCTTTAGCGTGAACATTTTACCACTTCCGAGTAACAATTTTCCTGAACCGTCAAATTGAAAATAACGAATATAGTATTGGGTACTTTCATAATTACCTTCTGTTTTTAAAGTACATCTGATGGTTACAGTTTCTCCTTTGGCAATGCTCTTTGGAACAGGCATCACCTGTAGCTCAAATGGAAAATCGGTTTTTATATCCAGTTCTTTATCACAGGAATTGAGGGCAAACACAAATAGTAATAAAGTAACTGTTGAGGCTGTGAGAATCAACCTTTTAATAAAAGATCTTTTTTCTCTATCATATTTATTCATTTTTTTAGGTTTAAAAGTTAAAAAATATAGCGTAGTCCTATACCGGCCGATGGCCTGAACCTTTCTACAGAAGTTCCCCAGACTGCTTTGGTTTTTCCCTGTATGAGCATCACCAAATGATCACCAAGATAGGTTTCCAAAGAAAGACGTAAGCCGCCTCCATAAATAAAACTGTCCTTATTTTGTATTACAGCCCCATTGGGCAGCGCATTCTCACCCTGGTTGATGATTTCGTATCCGGCAACAGCAATGATCCCCATATTCAAAAAAATATTCTTTGCCCAATCTCCTAAAAGCACAAAGCTGTATCCACCTTCCGCAGAGTATGTTTCAACAGGAATAGTATAATTTTCAAACTCATGGTTCTTATGGGAGTATTCAACAGCCCATAGCTGGTAGTTCCCATTTTTTCCATTGATGGTCATTCCTGCCTGCATATAGAAAAAATCATGCAATGGCTTCTTATCGGATATCAACCCGATACTTGCTTCAAATCCTTTTTGTCCCTTGATCAGTCGTTGCGCATAGAGGTCTGTAGTACTGACTATAAGCATCAGTATCGTAAAAATATATATCTTCATTTCGATGAGTTTTAAAGGTTAAAAGATCAGTTTCAGATCAGTGACAGGCTTTGCATGGATCAGATCCATGTTTTCCACTTCTACTCTTTGATGCCTGCCTCCGTTCTTTTCGAATATTTCAATGACTAAAACCTTATCGTCAGCTAATGTGAACTGATCTAACAGAAATACATTCCGTTCCGTACGGCTGTCTTTTACATCTGTCAAGGGTAGATAGGTTCTTAACGGCATGAGTTCATTCTCCTGCACGGCGGTTCTTTTGGATGTCTTTTTATCTGCAATCTTGAAAGTCATAAAGTCAACAGGAAATGGTACGCTCGTATCATTTCTCAGTTCTGTATGAAAGTAGTACTTCCCGTTGTAGATATAAATACCTTTTAGCATAAAACTGATTCCAAAACTTTGAGAACCAATGTGTTTAAGCAGCTTTTTGTTTCTGGTGTAAATGGCTTTCAAAGCGGACTGAGTTAAGGACGGGTGGTTGCCACCCAGATCTTCAAAAAGAACATCATTTACCTTTTCTTTCTCCTGGGTTTGAAGTATTTTTTGCACATCATAATTCAAAGTAGCCGGACAACAGCTGTAGAACACATCAAAGCTGTAAAAACGACCATCTTCGGTAATGACGGAGAAATTGGTCTCGGATTCAAAATTCCGTACGGCTGCTTTAACACGGAGGACATTTTCTGCTTCATCCGCTTTTCCTGCGATCAGATTTTCACTTCCCAGATCCACATACCTGATCTTAGACGGAAATATGATATGGGTGGTTTTATCATAGGTTACCGTCAGCCAGTAGGGTTCTACTCTACCTGTTTTGAGCCTCGATTCTGTGGTGAGGGTATCAGCAGGTGGTATGCTGTCCTGCTGGGCATGAAGTTGTATAGTAAAGATTGCCAGGAATGTCACCATGAACAAACTTTTTATTAAGTATTTCATATTGTTTGATTTTTGTATTAAACATTATTTTTTGGAAACAAGGAATACCTGATACCCTGCTTTAAGGGTGATTTTTGGCATTCTTACCTTTTTTGAGAAGTATCCGGAGATCCCCTGTACGACACTTTTGCTAAGGTCAGAGGTAATCTGCTGTCCTGCTGTAGAACTTAATGAAATGCTGGTTCCGCCTGTGTTTCCCATGTTGGCGGCCATTTCAGTAAGGGCGCTTCGCTCAGGAGAATACGTAACTGCCAGTCCCGGTTGTCCGTCCAGATCGTAGGCTGTGAGTTCTACAGGAATGATGTTGCCTTTAAATTCTATGGATTGAATTAAAAGCTGAAGCCTTGTTCCCTGAAATTTGGCAATGGCCGACAATACCGTTCCTTTGGGAATCGCCAACTTTGACAATATAATGGCATCCAATAATCTTATCCGGACTGCCTGGTCAGCAGTGATGGTTTGGGCTTCATGGACACATGCTCGAATACTGTTAACTGCCACCGGAGCCTGCGCTACGGTTCCGGCAGTATAAAAGTTTCTGTTTTTTACCTCGCTTAATTCAGCAAGCCATGCACTGTCTGTAGGTTCCCGATACAAAGCCGATACGATATTTCTTTTTGCCGGATATAAAGCAGCAAGCGAAACCTTTTGTCTCATTGGTTTAGCCGTATCAATTTTATCCGTCCCTTTTTCGAGCGCACCATCTATTTTAGGAACATTTCCCGTTGTCGGAAAATATTTAGCAGCCATTTGATACGATTTTTCCATAAGTGCCAGTTGATTTTCTACCGGATTCGACGGTGCTTCTTCTTTTTGAGCCAATTGTGCTTTTAAAGCTCTTACTTCACTTTGAAGCTGGGTAGTTGGCCCTTTGTCCTCATAAAAATTACCTAGTGTACTTTGAATACCCCTGTAACTATTGAGAGCTTCATGCTGAGAAGCAGAGCTTCCTTTATGAGTTCCCGAATTGATCATCTCTGATGACGAAGCAGCACTGTCCGCATTCCAATATTCTGACAGGGCATTCAGTGACTGCTTTTTTTCAAGTTCCTTTTGGTCTAACAGCTCAGATTCATAGGCTTTACTTTTATCAGCCTGCATTCCTGTTTCTGTAGCCTGTGGAACAGCTTCATTGAGTCCGGCTTGCTCCAACTCTTTGCCATCCGAAGAAGGCATGAAGATCAGATACATACATCCGAGAAAGACAATGCCCATCAATATAAAAATGAGAGGTTTCTTCAGCTTTTGTATGTTGTTGCCTTGGACTACTTCTGTATCTGCGTTTCCTTTCTGGCTCACCTCGGTAAGCCTTACCGTTGTTTTATCTTTTTCATTGTCTTTCATGATCTTGATTTTTTATGGGTTTTAATGATAAATCTTTTAACTCTGATCGTCCCTGTTGCTGTTTAAGGACCGGGTTACGAATGTGACCATCTGCCGCATTATTTATTTTAGTTTCATTTTTTGCATCGTACCAGACTATCATCACGACACATCCCGTCAAGAGCAGGTATCCAGCGAAAAAAAGGATCACTAACTTTTTTTGTTTCCTGTCAGAAAGCTTCTGCCAGCGTTCTTCCAATCTCCTTTCACAGGAATTGAGAAATATTCTTAGTTTTTTCATATGGTAATTTTTTTATAGCCCGAAACGCTTGTTATGGGGAGCTACCTTGGCCCGAAGTTCATCACTAACCATTGCCAAGGCCTCCTTTGCATGTGGCGTAGCAGCCATAGTTAGGTTTGCTAATTCCGACTTTTTCAATAATTGACCGAACTGGTCTTTTTTGGTAATCTCCATTTTTTGAAGATCAAATTTTCCGTTATGGTGTTGAACCCACATACAACATTGCACCCTTGGTTTGTCTTCTCCTGTCCATTGCAGATAGGTGGTTAACAACAATTCTCCTTTGGGCAGGCTTTCCACCCCTCGTTGACAGTTTTCCAGGTATTCGCTCATACTGTCCTTCAATCTACCCGGATACGCTCCCTGTGTTTGGAAGTAACCATTGTAACCCTTATCAATAAGGATCTTCGCGAACGTCTCCAAATCATGTAGTTTTTCCATAATCCTATTTTTAGCGTTCTGTGACTCTCAAGTCCTTATTCTCGATTACACTGAATTTTTCAATGTTAAATCCTTGCGGGTTCGTGTCTGAACGGACGGAATTCAGGAGATAGCACGAAGTGACCAGGCTCCGTTCGGTGAGATTACTGGAACGGATGATGTATTGTCTGGCAAATGTTTTAACGGCGTACGGATAGGTATCAAAGTCGCACTGTACACTGTCTACCTCAATGCGCTGCTGAATATTACCGGAAATGATCCGGTTGTAATACCCTTTTTCTGACAGGTCTTTGTAATAATTGAAGGCACTCTTATCAGCCATATTGAATGCTCTTTTCATATTGCTTTCAATCGCATTTTTATCAGGCGCCAGGGTAAAAAACAATTCATGAAAACGGCGGACATGTTCCCGGGCTTCAACCGGTCTGTTGATGGCAGCATCCTGAGAGAGTGCCAACATGAGTGATTTACCATTATCAAGCACGTAGATCTTTTGTCTTTGCGCTTCTGCGAAGCGGTAGGAGTGCCAGATGGCATAACCCACCACTGCAATACACAGTACGGCAAATATTAAGGCATACAACCTGATCTGCCTGAAACTGTTCTCTATATTTCTGAGGGTTTTAAATTCCATTTTTTTACTATTTATACATTATTGTTTCAGATGGTTAGGATTGATTATTTAAGAAGTTGGCCTCCGACATTACCCGCTGCAGCTCCGGCCCCTGCGCCAGCAACATTACCTGCTTTTTGTGCCGTCTGGGTTACATTACGCATGAAATTACCAGCGCCTCCCGCCTGAATCACCCAGCTTGTTACTGTTGGTACCGTGAAGTAACCCACAATACCGATGATCATAAATATGGTGTAGATCGTACTTGAACCGTCAGGAATGAAATTGGGATCAGAAAGACTTTGGATATCTTTTTCAAGCATCAAAGATTGCAGCTTCGCAAGCATAGCACTAAAAATATCAGCGACTGGAAGCCATAAATACACACTGACATATCTTGATATCCATTGGTTTAACGTGGACTGGAAACCATCCCAAACCGATATGGCGAAGGCAATGGGGCCAAGTATAGACAGCACAATCAGAAAGAAGGTTCGGATGGTATCAATGACTAGTGCTGCTGCCTGAAAGAGAATTTCGAGCAAATCTCTGAACCAGTTTTTTATGGTCTGCTCTAATTCGTAGCTCTGTCTTTCCATATACATGCCCGCCATAGTACCCAGGTCTGAAGGCGACCAGCCCAGTTCTTCGAGCTTTTTATCAAACTCTTCATCGGAGATCAAATAAGCCTGCTCAGGATTTCGCAGCATGGCTTCCCGTTCCAACTGGTCTTTTTGGGCTTGTAGTTTATTAAGATCCAATACCTGATTTTCAAGCATACCGTGGGTTCCGGTAACTACAGGGCTCAGCACCCCATTGATGGTTCCCAATACAATCGTTGGAAAAAACATGATACAGATCCCAAGGGCAAATGGTCGCAAAAGAGGAAATACGTCAATAGGTTCAGCCCGGCTCAGGGCCTGCCAAACCTTGAGGGCAACATAGAACAGGGCACCAAGACCGGCAATGCCTTTGGCCACTGCCGCCATGGTGGCGGACAGTGGAAGCATCTCGTCATATAACGAGCGCAGAATTTCATGAAGATTTTCAAAGTCCATAATGATAGATTTTAAAGGATTTATAAATAGAAAGGGCTACCAATATTTTTGATTAGCAGTACCATATAATTGCAGTACACGCTGTCCGTCATTTTTCTTTTTCGCTCTCAGATAGCTGACAGAAATATTTTTGTTCGTATAGTAGCGTACCAGTTTGTGGTACTCACTTACCTCTTTGTATACCCTGTCAATAATTTCCATACGCTCCTTATCATTCATGGAAAGTGATGAAGAGTTGACGATCTGCTTGAGATCACTCAGTAGACCACCGCTTTCGTTTAACAGTTTAGAATACCCGAAGGCAATCGCTGTTAATTCCTGTGGTGAGAAATTGGGATCGTTCATCATTTTACCAAAGCTCTCCACATACATTTCCGAAATGTTACCTACCATCAGGACCGTTTGCTGCACCTTACGGGCATCCTTGACCAGATTATTGACCGCCTTAAGCTTGTCATAATACTCTTTGCCCTGCTCATAGACTTTTTTTACTTCATTAAAATTTTTGACCACATTAGAAACTGTATTAGAAGTCTGTACAATTTCATTGGCAGAGTTCAGAATACCTGATGCCAGATTGGTCGGGTCAGTAACCACAAATTGTGCTTTTGCCAGTGAGAAGCCCAATAAAAGGACTGTACTCACCAATACCATGAATTTTTTCATTGTTTTGGATTTTAAATTGTTATGAAATTTTTATTGGTTTTCTTTTTTGTCGGCAGCGATCCTTTTGATTGCCAGCTCGACATTACCGCCAAGCTCTTGGGCGAGCTGCATCACTTCGAGTTTCTCGGTTTCTTCAGTGGTGTATGCCAAATACTCTTGTGCGGACACCTCTGTAGCATATACTGCGGAATGGGTTCCACCCAGACCGATCCATACTTCCTTATAAAAGCGCGAAGGGTCGTTATTCATATTGATGGATAGAACCTGTGCTTTTTCTTTATCGGTCAGCCCAAGCATCGCCTGGATATCATCGAACTTGTTCATGTACTTGCGCTGATCAAGCAGGATCTTACAATCAGAATTGTTAATGATACTTTCTCTTACAATGGGTGAGTGGATGATATCATCTACTTCCTGGGTTACGACGATAGCCTCGCCAAAGAATTTTCTGACGGTTTTAAACAAATATTTTAAATATTCCGCCATGCCTTCTTTGGCAATTGCCTTCCAGGCTTCTTCAATTAAAATGAGCTTTCTGATGCCTTTAAGCCTTCGCATCTTGTTGATAAAGACCTCCATAATAATGATGGTGACGATGGGGAAAAGGATTTTGTGATCCTTTATGGCATCAATTTCGAAAACAATAAAGCGCTTAGTCAATAGATCCAGCTGTTTGTCAGAATTGAGCAGATAATCGTATTCACCGCCTTTATAGTAAGGTTCCAAGACGTTAAGAAAATTGGCGATGTCAAAATCTTTTTCCCGCACCTGTTTCGCCTCCAGAATCTTTCGGTAATCTCCCTTTACATATTCATAGAATCCGTTAAATGATGGATGTTCATTTTCCTTTTTGATCTTTTCTATGTAACCGCTTACAGCATTAGAAAGGGCTACTTCCTCGGCCCTGGTTGGGGGTTCATCGTCGCGTTTCCACAGCGTGAGTACCAAGGTTTTTATACTTTCCCTTTTTTCAATGTCGAAAACTCCGTCATCGGTATAAAAGGGATTAAAAGCAATGGGATTATCTTCTGTATAGGTAAAGTATACCCCATCTTCGCCTTTGGTTTTTCCTTTGATCAGCTCACACAATCCCTGATAGGAGTTTCCGGTATCAACCAATAATACATGGGCACCCTGTTCATAATACTGCCTCACCATGTGATTGGTGAAAAAGGACTTGCCACTACCCGAAGGGCCTAAGATAAATTTGTTCCGGTTGGTAATGATTCCCTTCTTCATAGGGAGATCTGAAATGTCAAGGTGGATGGGTTTTCCGGTCAGGCGGTCTGCCATCTTAATTCCAAATGGCGAAAGGGAATCTTGATAATTGGTCTCTTCCGTGAAGAAGCATAATGCAGGTTCAATGAACGTGTAGAAACTTTCTTCACTCGGAAAATCGCCTGCATTGCCAGGTATTCCTGCCCAATACAAAGTCGCAACATCCGTCGTATTATGTCTTGGCTTGCATTCCATCAGTGCCAATGCGCTGCCCGTATCATTTTTCAGCAGTTTCAGTTCCACAGGATCATCAGACCAGGCCATCACATTGAAGTGTGCACGGATAGAAGAAAGTCCATAAGAATGGGCCTCATTTAAATACCGTTCGATCCACTCTTTATTGATCTGGTTGCTTCGGCTGTATCTTCCCAGTGAATGCATATTCCTGGCAGACTTTTCAAATTTTCTTAAGTTGTCTTCACTGTTATCCAGGAATAAATACTGGTTATAGATGTGATTGCAGTTTAACAGTAGTCCCACCGGAGCGGCGAAGGATAAACGGCAGTCACTGCGATCCGTCGATAATTTTTCATATCGGAGATCGGTAGATACCGTTCCCGGAAGATCATCGGTATCTGAGAGCGTATGCAGACACATTCTGTTATTCCCAATACGCATTTCTTCGGCACCCATAGCGATATCCTGCATTGCAGTTCCCGCCTGTCTTGATAAAGTAAAATACTGTTCCAGTAATCCTTGTTTATCCTCCGTTCCGACAATGTCCTCTTCACTCAAACGTGCCAGTTTCACCAGTCCCGAATCGTTCACGATCCTTTCAAACTGGCTTACAGATTCCATAAACCTCGAAACCGTTTCCTTATCCCTGATCTCCTTGGGTACGAGTACGCCCTTGCAGAGGGATGAAAAATTACTCTGCGTCCGCATTCTTTCTTTCGAGGTCTTGGTGATAAACACATAGCAGTAATGGTTCAGGAAGGGGCGCTCATTGAAATGCTGCTGATAGGATTTTGCCAAAAAACTAAGCCCTTCCTTTGTGATATCAGGAGAATAGTTTTCCCTGATATACCAATCCTGTTTGTGGATCACCGTATAATCAGGCAAAGTTTTTACCGCCTTGTGCCATGCTGAATGAATGGCCTCGTATTCAGGTGCAGCAACCGTGAAAAGCTCAGGTAAATGCACCTGGAAGCAGGCGGTAATATCAGCCTCTTTCGAAATGATACAATGATCTTCTACTGCCAGAAGTGGAAACTTACTTTCAAGCGTACTGGTCTTGCTTATGTTTCTCATAAGGCTGGCATTTTAGGAGTCGATTTCAGATAACGGTGGATGGGCTTACGGCAGATAATGTATCTGGGATGGCTTTTTACAGCGCCGACTTTCATAAGCCCATGCTCACCATATTTTCTATTCAGCGAAAAGGTTTGCCAGATTAGGAGTGAAGCCCCACCGGCACCAATAAACAGGCAGACGTAGGAATTAACCCCTGCCATGTAAAGAATCATCACGAGAATAAGGATCGCTAACAGCCCACCTGCAAAAATGAACAGGTACTGCGCTTTAAGACCCTTAAATTCTACACTGCGCCCAATGCCTTTGTTAATGTTGTAAGTATTCATAAGGCTGGGATTACAAGAAGAATGAACGCAGGATGGTAGCTGCCACGATTAGAAATATACAGGCACCAAACCAGCTCGCAGCTGTTTTGCTTGTATCCGGATCTCCACTGCTAAATTTATTATACACTTTTACCCCGCCGATCAGTCCCACTACCGCACCAATCGCATAGATCAGTTTAGTGGCAGGATCAAAATAAGAGGTTACCATCTGTGTCGCTTCGTTGATTCCTGCCGAACCATTACCTTGCGCAAAAACTCCCGAAACTGACAGTAAAATCAAACCCGCCAGCATCAGCTTTTTTCTTTGTTTCTCCATTGCTAATTGTATTATTTGTTAAAGATTTTCCCACTCCCTGCGGGATCTGAAAACAAATGTATTGGTGAAGCAAAAGCAGACTAACAAACTGGCATTCAGTGGAATTACTTGGCGTTAAATGGCTTTTAAAGAGAAAAAAACGTGTATATGATAGAGGTATTTTTAAGAAAAAAAATTGAAATCCGATGTGTAAAATGATGAAATAATCCAAGAAAAATATACCAACCTGCATCCCAAATTCTTTTGGGATTTCAGATTTGATGAGATCAAATGGGAAGCATATAAAATGGTAATCGCGCGTATCGTAAAGCGCGGAGGGCAGGAAGAAATTGACGAAATCATTCGTTTTTATGTTCATGAAAAAGTGATCAGGACGATCCGTGACGAAATTCACTTTCTCCCCAGTAATGCTATTGATCGCGCATTAAAATTCTTTCCTCAGCTCAAAAAGTAAGAGATGCACTGTTATCCGAATAGAAAAGACAAACCGTATGACTGGATTTAGTTTCGATTTTTTATCATTAGATTAGATATATAGGCATAAAAAAACGCCAAACTTTTATGTTCTGACGTTGAGAATAAATAATTATTGGAGATGATACCCTTACTGCCTATGGGGTCATTCATATTTCTAAGATAGGAAGTTTGCCTGACACAAACCCAGTGTCACAATTCATAGCGTACGGCCTTTTCGTGGCGGCTTACTTTTATTTTGTTGGATGGTATCTTTGCCGGAAACCCGCTCTGCATACTGATTCTTTTTCAATCCACATTCCTCTAGCAGTTTTTGGGGAATATTCGTATTTAAAATTATTCTTCCCTCTCTAAGAGTTGGAACTATTTCATTGACAAGAGCCCTTTTAATGACTTGCAATCCACTTGCATTCTTGAGGTAATTGGCTAACGGCATCTTAAAACGCCATAATGAATAAGATTCATTGGGAATACCCACAACAACTCCCCTTTCCATCTCTCTTTTAATTCTCGTTTGAAATCTCTTAAGATCTCTTTCATGCAGCCACATATCCAGAAGTTTGTCAATATGGCTTTCCAGATTCATCTCAAAAGAGTAATTTATACCCTCTGAGCTGAATTTATCAGGCGGAAGTGTTTTACACCAGGCTTCGGCCTGTTCAATAAGCTTTTTACCCTTTTCATCGTCTGCCCTATAGCCTGTTGGTCCTCCATGCCCCGCATTAGAAGTAATTCCTACTTTTTTGCCTTCAATATACAGAGTAGCAGCGAATGCATTTGTCTCCTCGCTGAGCAGCTCACTATACTCAATATTTTTTATTTCAACTTTCATAACTCGTCTACAATTTGGGTCCCTTTCTTTTTATCGGCTTACCCAAATTGGGAGTTTCGCTTTTAATGGAATTTGCTTTATTTTCACGAATAGCTTCATCTATACCCGTATCTTTCCATGCAACCTGACCAGCTCTGAAATGAGACTTCAGGTTACTTTCCTTTAAGTTAGACAGCTCATCAAAACCATGTTTTCTGTTATACCCGATTGGGTCCAGAACACTTTCATGAGGTACGCTTACAACAATAATATCTTTAGGTATTTCAGTTATCGAGTTAAAATCAATCTCCTGAAATTCATGTTTCTTCGGATTGTACGGAATGCAATACGCTTCCTTTCCATCAACATAATAGTCTTCGACCTTAGAAAATACAATCCCTCCTGATAAAAAATCGTCTTTGGGGCGCAGCATATCCATTCGCAGATCGACATAAAAAGGATGACCTGCAATATCAACAATGGGCAAGAGACCACTCAGCCGTTCTTTCAATGCGGTCTGATCAACCATTAGATCAAAATCACTCCTGGTTGCAAACATTTCTAAGGGAATGCCATATTTCTCCGACATTCCTTCCGGATCGAGTGTGACCAATTCCGGCAGACCTATGGTAACCGTTTCTCCACGGATAAACGATGACGGTATATTCTTTTCCGTCAGACTGTAGTCAAAAGCATAACCATTGTGGTTTCCAAGATCCCGCATCTCAAAAAGCGAAATTGCATTGGTGGGATTATCCCTTTCCCTTAATTCTAACTTATTGACATCGACCAAGAATTCGGTTCCTTCGATGTTTACTGCTGGTAATTCTCTTTTCATGCTAAACCATTATCTAAAAGTTAAAAAAATGGGGATCTGTCTTTTAGACAAAATCCCCAATATCAAATCTATCCAGATTTCCTTTCCGCAAAATGGAAGAACCGACATCTGTTTCGGTGGAAAGGCTTCGGTCCAATAGCTCTGCTATTTTTCTCGAAGCTCCTTCCATAGAGTTTTCCAATAGGCTGAAGAGTTCGGTTCCCTGTATTTTACGAACAATGTCTACCGCTTGTTTCTCTAAAGATGGCTCGGGCATTTCTTGGCTCAGCAACATCCCCACGGTACTTAGTTCTTCAAAGGTGACCCCTGTGGCGAAACCGTCTTCACCATCAGAAACCCTATACTTGCCCCACTCTTTTTCCTCATCTTCAAAATCAGGCATGTGAGCAAAAACTTCTTCCGTTTCTTCCTGCGGAATTTCTATATCGAAATCTTCTTCTTTGATTTCAATGGCTAAATTATTTGATTTAGTCTCTGGTTCCTTACTTTGGCTTTCAGGGGCATTCTTTGGCGCTGAAAGTCTCGTTGCGGGCCTGGGCAAACCCATTATTTCCGGTAAATTGATCTCGGTTTTCCTTTGGCTTTCTTTCTTAACCGGTCTTTTTTTGATCACAAATTTATCCTCCAGCAGTAAAAAGATAACCACGAGCAGGCATATTACAATGAGTGTTTCCATAAGTGTATAATAGATTTAGGTGTTCTGCAAAATCGATAAAAATGTATTTCCTCATAGGATAGGCTTATTTCTTTCATTGAAAAAGTCGGTAATATCGACTCCGAATTCCTGGAAATGATGTTCTAAAATATTATCGATATAGGAATAAAGTGTCGTCTTTTCTTCCCTGGTTAATTGAACAATGCGAAGAAGCCGCTCGTGATATTCAGGTCGTATGTATACTACTTTACCATTGCGCCCCGATGGGTAACGGTTGGTAAGAAATACCTCTTCATAGCTGATTTTCTTTTGAATGTTTTCTTTCCTTTTCTCCCGGGGTTTACTTTCTTTAGTTTCAATGTCCTGTCTCGGAATTTGATTTGTGGGAGCAGGCTGCTTACCACTCATGATCTCCATTATTAAAGCCTCATCAACAACCGGCTTTTCAAAACTCTTTTTAATATCATCCGATTCCATAGCTCACATTTTATCGTTTTACAATTTTTAGAAATTCCTGAATAAACAGATCAAGTCTGGTCAACCGCATTAACTTTTCTTCCGGTGGTAGTAAACTTGATCTGAATATGTAATTACCACTTTCTTCCGTTTCTCTGCGAAAACGCTTGCTATCCATAATCCTGGTTTCCATAACACTCAATTCCAACTCCTTAATAACGGTTTGATAAGCATCATAAAGGCTAGTTCTTTCCCTGCCATCCACCTGGTTCCAGAATAACCAGTATGACTGCTCCGCTTCAACTGAAACTGTCCCTGCAAGCTTTTGGAGTGCGGTAGCAAAGCTTAAGGTGCTTTCCACCACAAGACGGTCAGCGGTTATTGGAGAAAAAATAAAATCCATCACTTTTAAGGTGGTCAGTACACCATTGGTGTTGGCTGTTCCGGGGAGGTCGAAAAAGATAAAGTCAAAATGCAGAGATGAGTCATCAACATGCTCCGCCGCTTTTTCCAGCGCATCATCAGCTTTGCACCGGATAATGGAATATGCCTTCTTGTTGATCTGCTGATACAGTTTTAAAGCGGCCTTTTTATGGTACTCATTCTGCATCACCGTCTTCATATCCCGATCCCTCATTTTACCAAGGCTATGCTGAGGGAAATCACAGTCCATAATGAGTACATTATAACCCAGTCTGAAGTGCAGAAGACTTGCGACTAAAGTGGTAAATGTTGATTTTCCAACGCCTCCCTTTTGGGTAGAGAAACTGATTTTTAATGGCTTTTTCATTGTCATGATTTTAAATATTTATGATTGTTTTTATTGGAAATTGCACAGGGATAAAGATGTAAAGACGCTTACAAGGCTATATTCCTGCTTTACTTTTTGGTAAATTTTCTTTACCGGATTATTGCTTGGTTTCTTTATGCCGATATGCTTTTCTTTACATCCCGTAAGTTGTATCGCCGCTCATTTTACAAACGATACGCTTTACCCATTGTACTCCAAAATGCTTTTACAGTTTTACATATTTACACTTTAGCAATTGCCCGTCTGTACAGAAATCTTTCCTGTTTCTTTCCTTATTGCCGGTATAAACCATTGTATATATCTCGGTAAAACCATAAAGCAAAGAAAGAATATTACCATGCTGCGTGCTTCTATGTGGCAGCATTTGGCGCTCACAGGCTTCATTTGGCGCTGCTTTCCATTGCAATCCTTTCAACATTCAGCCCGAACTTTGTAAAAAGATTTCGAAATGGATTTTACAGATAACGACTCCGGTAAATCAGGCAATATGCCCGACAGCTCAAAGCTGTCTTTCCCTGCTTTATTTAATTCATCCCGCAGGGTGAATTCTCTGTTCACAGGAACAGAGCAAGGTGTGTTCTGAGGCACTCGAAACTCATTTCGTGCCCCAAAACCCTTGCCCTTGCAGGGGGCTGGAAAACCGCTCCGAAGTCGCAGTTTTATTAATTTATAAATGGATTTAATATGGATCAGGATAACAAAAGAAAACAGAATAAAGGCGGGAGGAATCCTAAGAACAATCCAAGCATTCACCGCCATGTTTTTCGTCTAACGGATGAAGAAAATGCCAGATTAATGTCGCTTCTAGAAGCATCCGGAATGACCAATAAAGCGAAATTTATTATCTCAGTATTGTTCGGGAAGGAAATTAAAACCGTAAAAATTGATAAAGGGGCAGTAGATTATTACATGAGGCTCACCACTTTTTATAGTCAGTTTCGTGCCGTTGGAGTCAATTATAACCAGGTTGTAAAGATTTTATATCGTAATTTTTCCGAAAAGAAAGCTGCTGCTTATCTCTATAAACTGGAAAAGAAAACGATTGAAATGGCAAAATTGATTCAGGAAATGATGCATTTGACCAAGGAATTTGAAGAAAAATATGTAAAAAATAAAGGCTAAAATGATTGCAAATATTGGAAGAGGAGAGAATTTATTTGGAGCACTTGCCTATAATCAGCTAAAAGTGGACAAAGAAAAAGGTCAGATTATATATACCCATAAGATCATTGAAACTTTGAGTGGACAATATACTACGGCACAATTAGCCCGCTCTTTTGAACCTTACTTGGTAGCAAATAACCAAACAGAAAAGCCAATTCTCCATATTTCACTGAATCCAAATCCGAAAGAACAGGTCAGCGATGAAAAATTTCAGGCTATTGCACAGGACTATATGGAGCAAATGGGTTACGGGAATCAGCCATTTGTCGTATTTAAACATAATGATATTGACCGCACTCATATTCATATTGTGTCGGTATGTGTAGACGAAGAAGGCAGAAAAATATCAGACTCTTTTGAGAAAAGAAGGTCAGTGAATATTTCCAGAGCATTAGAACTAAAGTATGGGTTACTACCGACAAACGAAAAAGAGCATTCACAAAACGAAAAAATATTCCGTCCGGTGGATTATAAAAAAGGTGACCTCAAAAGCCAAGTTGCCTCTGTGGTCCGATATCTTCCAAAACATTACAGGTTTCAAAGCATTGGTGAATATAATGCCCTGTTATCGCTATTTAATATTACGGCTGAAGAAGTTAATGGTGAATTGAAGGGAGTCCCAAAACAAGGTCTGGTTTACTTTGCTTTGAACGAAAACGGAGAAAAGGCCAGCAATCCCTTTAGAGCATCCCTGTTTGGTAAAAATGCAGGATACAAAATGCTTCAAGATAATATTGCTATTTCCAGAGAACTGTTAAAAAAAGACCCGGCAAAGGCTACACTGAAAAATACCGTACAGATTGCCATACACATAGCCACTACCGAGAAAAGTTTCAAGCAGCAATTACTCGAACAGGGTATTAATACCGTAATACGAAGGAATTCGGAAGGACGTGTTTATGGGATCACTTTTATTGATCACAACTCTAAAACGGTTTGGAACGGTTCACGTTTTGGTAAAGAATTTTCAGCCAACATATTTAATGAATGGTGGAACAATAATGAAAAACCTGAAATCAAAAATACCGAAGAGAAAAAAACACCTTTGAAATCATACCACTCCCCCGAGGATCATCAGCACAGTGAAAAACCGCATCATATTTTCGATTTTCTTAACGAAAAGCAGTCTTTATTTCCATCGGATGAAACTGGTATAACAGAAGCATTTGGAGGATTATTGCCGGAAGCCCTTAGTGATGATTTTGAAGAAATAAACTTTGAGAATCAAATGAAGAGAAGGAAAAACCGAAAACGTGGAAATCAAAAATAGGAGAAGATGCGAAATCACCAATTCCATATTTTCATTCTCTCACAAAAAGAGCTCTTAAAAACTCTGCTGCCCTTAAAAATCAGCAAAAGCAAAGCCATCGAAAGCCTAATAAAGCCACCTACGGCCACCGTACAATAATTCCTCAAAACCGGCTTTACATTCCCCCCTTGTAACATTTAAATCTAAAATAATGCAAGGAGAAGATGATTTAAGAGGGCTCGCTAAAATAGTGGAGTTTATGCGTGCAGTAAGCATCCTTTTGGTACTTATGCACAGCTATTGGTACTGCTATGAGTTTTTCCGTGAGCAGGGATGGGTATTATCCATCATTGATAAAATTCTAAGCAATTTCCAGCGTACCGCAGGATTATTTTCACATCCCCTGTATACCAAGATTTTCACATTGGTACTCCTGTCCTTAAGCTGTTTGGGAACTAAAGGGGTAAAGAATGAGAAAATAACATGGCCCAAAATCTATACTGCGTTAGCGGCAGGCTTCATCCTGTTTTTCCTAAATACTCCGCTGCTACATCTTTCACTGAATGTTGCTGCATTCCTCTATATCCTTACGTTAGGCTTAGGGTTTATCCTACTACTAAAGGCCGGGGTTTGGATGAGCAGGCTGCTGAAAAACAATCTAATGGATGATGTTTTCAATATTGAAAACGAAAGCTTTATGCAGGAAACCAGGTTAATGGAAAACGAATACTCCGTTAATCTACCCACCAAGTTCTATTACAATAAGAAATGGCATAGCGGCTGGGTTAACGTAGTGAACCCCTTCAGGGCCACGATTGTGTTGGGCAATCCAGGCTCAGGAAAATCCTATGCCATTGTCAATAATTACATCAAGCAACACATCGAGAAAGGGTTCTCGATGTATATCTACGATTTCAAGTTCGACGATCTTTCAACCATTGCCTATAACCATCTTTTAAAACATACCGATAAGTACAAGGTAAAACCGACATTCTATGTCATTAATTTTGATGATCCCAGAAGAAGCCACCGCTGCAATCCCATCAATCCATCTTTCATGACAGATATTTCTGATGCTTATGAATCGGCTTATACCATCATGCTTAATTTAAACAGGAGCTGGATACAAAAGCAAGGCGATTTCTTTGTAGAATCTCCAATTATTCTTTTCGCTGCGATTATCTGGTTTTTGAAAATCTATCAGAATGGCAAATACTGCACCTTTCCACACGCTATAGAATTATTAAATAAGAAATATGCGGATATTTTTACCGTCCTGACCTCCTATCCTGATCTGGAAAATTACCTCTCCCCTTTTATGGATGCCTGGCAAGGTGGCGCACAGGATCAGCTGCAAGGCCAGATCGCCTCGGCTAAAATTCCACTTTCCAGAATGATCTCACCACAGCTATACTGGGTAATGACAGGAGATGATTTTACACTAGATATCAACAATCCCAAAGAACCCAAGATCCTTTGTGTAGGTAATAACCCGGACCGCCAAAATATCTATTCCGCCGCACTCGGTCTATACAATTCCAGGATTGTAAAGCTTATTAATAAAAAGGGACAGCTTAAAAGTTCCGTCATCATCGATGAGCTTCCGACCATTTATTTCCGAGGACTGGATAACCTGATCGCAACAGCAAGAAGTAATAAAGTGGCCGTTTGTCTCGGCTTCCAGGACTATTCGCAATTAAACCGCGATTATGGAGATAAGGAAAGTAAGGTTATCCAAAACACAGTAGGTAATATTTTCAGCGGGCAGGCAGTTGGAGAAACAGCCAAAAGTTTATCTGAGCGTTTTGGTAAAGTACTGCAAAAACGGCAAAGCCTGAGCATTAACCGAAATGATAAATCCACCTCCATTTCTACCCAATTGGATAGTTTAATACCTGCTTCTAAAATATCTACACTCACGCAAGGGATGTTTGTTGGTGCGGTATCCGACAATTTTGAGGAGCGGATTGACCAGAAAATATTTCACTCGGAAATCGTAGTGGATAATGAAAAAGTAACTGCAGAAACAAAAGCCTATCAGAAAATTCCACAGATCCTATCCTTTGAAAATGAGAACGGAGAGGATACCATGAAAGCAACCATCGAAGCCAATTACAAGCAGATTAAACAGGACATAGTAGAGATCATCTCCGATGAAATGGAAAGGATAAAAAATGATCCTGACCTACAGCACCTGATCCAATAGTCACATCTCCCGTAAAACCCTGCATGGGAGCATAAAAAATTTTCAGGGATGGTGATACCCAAAAACTCAAAACTATGAACCCTGACTCATCTTGAACGATGACCGCCTTATATGGATGATCCATCCATTTAAAACAACCTATTAATTTATTGAAATACACCAGAAAGCAAACAGCATTTCCTGTGTTTCTATTTTTTCAACCTTAATTTTTTTCTTTTATGACCTTACGACATATCGATAATTCGTATCATTCAAATGCAGGTATTTTAAAGAAAATACCTGCATTATTTTTCGTACTTCTCCTCTTTTCATCATTGGCAAAAGCAGGAGATCTCTACTGGATTGGCGGTTCCGGCAATTGGAGTGACATCAATCATTGGTCACTTTCATCAGGGAATACCGGTGGAAATTTATCTCCCAGTATTCCGCAGTCCGGTGATCATGTAATTTTTGATGCAAATTCCGGTTTTACTCTGGCCAGTAAAACGGTTACGATCAATCAGACTTCTGTTTGCAACACCATTACTGTGTCTGGCAGTGCTGTAAGCCCTGTATTTGATGGGGGCATCCTTGAAATCAAAGCAAGCGCCTACTACCAGACAGGAACCACGCTGAACAATCAAGTCTATTTGACTTCCTCTGCCCTTGGAAACACAGTTGCCTTTAATGGCGGGGTAACGGGATCAGCCAATTTTTATTTTAATGGCAGCGGTTCCTGGCTCGTTTCCGGTATACTGATTAATACCGGCAGGATCTATTTTACAAAGGGATCACTGGATTTTGGTTCCAGTACCATTACTTCCGGAATTTTCGGCGAATCGGGCTGCTGTGGTTCCGTCCCTTTTACCATTACAGAACCAAGAAGTCTACATTTAGGAAGCAGCACCCTTACCCTTACTTCCAGAAATTCTCAAGGCGCAGGTTCCTGGGTTTATTCAGGAGCCAACCTTAATGCCGGCACTTCACAAATCAATATAACACAGGCTACTGATGATGGTTATGGAGCAGACTTTTATGGAAAAAACGGACATATATATTATAATGTATCGTTTACCAGTGCGGCGATTCCGATGGGTTACAACAGGCCATCTATCGCACAGGGCAACATGACTTTTAATAAAGTTACCTTCGCTTCCTGGGGTGCTATTTCCACTTCAAATGTAATCAATCAGCTGGTGCTTGCTAATGGCGGAAAATACCAAACGGCTGACCAGACCATTAATTCCATAACCGATAATACCCCGGATTGTCAAAGCAAATGGGAGTTAACCGGATATGGAACCGCATCAACATTGGCAAGCCCGAATCCAATTACGGTAACGAACGCCGCGATTACCAATATTAAAACTGCGGGGCTTGGACCATTTTTAGCCAATAACAGTGTGGACAGGGGTGGGAATACAGGCTGGGTATTTACAAACACCTCTAAAAATCTATATTGGATTGGCGGCGGCGGTAACTGGACAGATCCCCTGCACTGGACAACCAAAAGCGATGGAACACCAATTTCAGAAGGATGTCTGCCGACAAGAAACGATAACGTATTTTTTAATCAATTTTCCGGTGCAATCTCTTCTGCTTCTCCGGTGGCTCTTAATACAATTGCTGAATGCAACAATATCACCTGGAATGGTGTTACTGGCATACCTGCATTCAATTCATCAGGCGCATCAAATACGCTGAATATTTATGGATCAAGCATTTGGCAGACGGGTATGCTTTATCAGGTTGCTGTTACCAATTACAGGAGTTCAAATATTGGAAATACCCTCACCTCCAACGGCGTAAAGATTCAGGGAAACACTCACTTTTCAGGTACAGGGGAATGGATTCTTAATGATGAATTTTCAAGTCCGGCCAATGATCTCAATTTTACGAATGGTAACTTAAATACCAACCACCAGGCGTTAACCCTCAAGAATTTTAGCCCATTAGATAAGGGCATAGGGGTACGCACATTAACGCTCGGAAATTCCATTATAACTGTTAACGGAAATTGGGCCTATATCAGTTATGGCGGTCCGGCTATCACTCTGAACGCAGGTAAAAGTCAGATCAATATAGTCTCAAAAGGAGTCCATTTTTATTATAATTCAGGGCTGGATTATAATAATGTAGCTTTTACCAATACAGAAGGAAGTTCAACGTTAACCTCAATAGCATACAGTACAACGACTCCATGCACCTTTAATACTTTAACTTTTACGGGTGGAGGTTCTATTAATCCCGCAGGTAACCCAACTCCATTAAACATCACCACACTAAATCTGGCGGCTTCCAAAAAATTTATGTTAGGAACAAATATGGAGGTTAAGGTTGATAGGCTGTTGATTACAGGGCCTGCGTGTGCAGGCCTGCTTGAGATCAGCTCCTACTTATCCCGTACAAGGGCAAAATTAAATCTCATACATCCTACAACAATTTCCAAAGCTAAAATAACGGATATTAATGCGTCCGGTGCTGCTTTAAGCGTTACCGATGGATTCGATGGTGGAAATAATTTAAATGTTTCAATCAGCCCTGTAACAGCACATAACTTCTATTGGATCGGCGGATCAGGTAATTGGAGTGATCCTGCCCATTGGTCATTGAACGCGGATGGTACCTCTGGTAGTGGTAACGGATGTTTACCCGGCAGTATTGACAATGTTTTCTTTAACCGGTTTTCAGGAATTAATTATACCATCAATCTTGACATCCCTGCCAGCTGTAATAACATGACCTGGGAAGAGGTCGTTGGAAATACCCCTATTTTAAAGGGTCTGCTTGAAAATCCGCTTACTATTGGAGGTTCACTCGTTTTACAGACCGGAATGGATTTCAATGTGGAGCGGGTCAATTTTAATGGTGGGAATCTTACTAATACCATCGCCACGCATGGCGCAAAATTGTATTATAGCGCAGCTAATCAATCAAACAAGGGCGTATTTTTTAATAATACCTCCGGAAAATGGCTTTTGTCAGATCCCTTTAGCGTAAAGAATTTCGGGGTAATCAATGGAACTTTTGATACAGGCAGCCAAACCATTACTGCTGAAAATTATGTATCCGAATATGACCCGTCAGGCGTAAACCCCATTTTAATTTTAGGATCATCAACCCTAAATATCAGTGGATATTGGGACGGCGGATCAATTAAAAAACTGGATGCAGGGAGAAGTACCATTAATCTAACAGGCGAAATGCCGGCTTCAAATTCATCAGGCGGAGGAGTGAACAATTACGAATTCAGATCAGCTTCCGGACTCATCTTTAATAATCTTCACTTTAAAAATACCGCATTACCTGCCAAAATATTTGGATACGAGGCCACCAGCGGTAATACCTTCAATACCGTAACTTTTGCAGGTGAATCCAGTATTAATGGATCAAACATTTTCAATATCCTTACCCTTGGAACGAATAAAAACAGCCATTTGATGGCGTGTTCTACGCAGACCATAAACCAGTTGATCAGTAATTCTTCCTGTGGAAGCTGGGATTTTGACAATAATTGCATGTCTTCCGGTACAGCCTGCTCTCCTACTCAAAAAGCAGTCATTAAGAGTACTTCAGATATTAATTTGAACCATGTAAGAATAAGTGGCATTACCGTTATCGGAGGAGCGAACTATAAAGCCGCAGGCGTGGACATGGGAAATAATACCGGCTGGATTTTTTCAAACCCTACGAGGCAAAATCTGTATTGGATCGGCGGCAGCGGAGACTGGACCGATCCTGCCCATTGGAGTACCAACAGCGATGGAACATCATCAGGCGGTTCTTGTACCCCTACCCGTTTTGATAATGTTTTCTTTAATCAGTATTCAGGAGAAAGTCCTATTATAAATAGTACCGGAAATGCGGCGTTCCACGATATGACCTGGAAGGGTGTAAAAGGTACACCGACAATTGGCGGAACATTATCCTGCTACGGTTCCATGACGCTTCAATCTAATCTATCACACAACGGAGGGATTGATTTCCTTTCTGAAGAACAGGGGAAAACGATCACCACCAATGGCGCTGTTGTCGGTAATAATTATGATGTTAATTTTTCAACTGCTGGAAGTTATACTTTTACCGATGACTTTACCTCCAATTCAAGGATCAATTTCTTAAAAGGAACACTCAACACGAACGGAAAGACTGTTACCGCTTTATCTTTTAACGGAGCTTCTGCCATTGAACCACGGTCTCTACTACTAGGCGCTTCCAGGATTTATTTAAGTTACGGCAGTGAAGGCTGGTCATATACAGGTGATGGTTTAGATGCCGGAACTAGCCACATTTACTTATCAGGATCTGCCAATGAGTTTAAAGGAAAAGACGGTGCCGTTTATCATTCCATAACCTTTGATGCAGCCGCGAATCAAAACAATTCTCTGTATGGTGCCATTTCTTTTAGTGAGTTAATTTTTGCTTCTAAAAATTCTACCTATCAAATTGAGGCAGGAAAAACCATTACCGTTGAAAAGACCCTGCAAATGAGCGGTACCAATTGCGCCACAGTACAGTTGCGATCTACTGTTGCAGGCAGCAAGGCGGGTATTTGTTTAAAAGACAGCAGTGCCGTCTTTAACTTTATATCCATAAAAGATATCGATGCAGCCTGCACCCCTTTTGTCATTTTACCACAAAGTACCAATGCAGGCAATAATACCGGTATTATTTTTCAACCTAATCCCGGAACAGGCATCGGTGTACTGGGTACGGATATAACACTTTGCAGCAACAAGCTTCCTATCGTTTTAGACGGCAGTGCCTTTATGCCGGGGATCAATTCGAAGGTTCAATGGAGCAATGCGGGCACAGGTGAGATGTTGGGAAATCGAATTACCCAAACCATTACAATAGGCGGAACATACCGCATAAAAGTGGAATATGGTGAAAACTGCTCGGTGACCGATGATATTGTGATCCAATCTAATCCAAATGCAGATGCAGGAGATATTATTGCACCAAGTGTAAATAATTGCAGTGGAAAAAAAAGCATGATTTTAACAGCAGCCTTATCCCTTTCCAGCACGATTATACATCCCGTTTTTACCTGGTATGATGATGCTTCGCAGCACAATACATTAAATACAGGTGCTGTCATTCAGGTGTCAACCGTTACCAAAAGATCGTATTGGGTAACGGTTAAAGGAGACAATGCCTGCGAGAGTGCTGTAAAAGAAATCGAAGTAACTTTTGAAAATCTTCCAAAACCCATAGTAGCCGTATCGCAACCCACCTGTACCCATGCGACAGGCAGCATTGATCTTACCCAAAAGGATGGAGTCACCTACTGTATTAATGATGGTACCTATTCGATGAACACCCACTATGACCTAACTGAAGGCATATATTCAATAACTGCTCAAAATGCGGAAGGATGTACAAGTGAACCGGTTATGATCACCATAAATCCACAACCAATGCTTCCCACAGCTGCCATTCGTTATAGTACGAATGAATTTCAGGCAGTTGGTACAACTGAGGTGATTCACACAGGTCAGACCGGAGGAGTTTACACAGCTTCCCCTGCGGGACTTATCATTGATGCTGCAACAGGAACCCTAGATTTGAAACATAGTGTACCAGACCAGCTATACCAGGTTACTTACAGCTTTACCAACGGATCTTGTTCTTCCAATATAAGTACCACAATAAGGATAAATTCAACACCGGCAACAATCAACTATCCCTTATTGGATTACTGTGCTACCGGTACCGTCAATATCACACAAACAGGACCAAAAGGTGGAAAATATACAGCCAGTCCATCTGCTCTAAAGATTGATGCACTAACTGGCAGCATTGATTTATCAAAGAGTTCAGCCGGGCACTATATTATTACGTATACGTATATGGATGGTTCTTTAGAATCCAAAACAACCGCGATAATTATCATTAATGCTCTACCCGCTATTACAATAACAAGCAGTGCTGGTACGGCAATTTCAAAAG